>QHVJ01000038.1 GCA_003222275.1 Acidobacteriota bacterium
CACCGCGTCGAAGCCTGCTCACTGCTGAGCAAAGAGGAGGCATCCCAGATCCTCGGGGTGGCCGTCGAACGCACGCAGGCGAAGGAGGCGAGCGGCGAGTCGACGTGCCAGTACTTCGTCAAGCCCCGCTCGCAGCAGCAGCGCACGGCCTCCGTGGCGGATGCGTTCATGAAGATCGCCAAGGGGGGCGCGACGCCGGAGCCCGAGGTAAAGGCGAACGAGGCGTACAAGGTCTCCCGCCAGACCGGGATGGACGACCTGGCCAAGGGAATCGGGGGCCTGGTCGCTCCCGCCGACGCGCCGTACCTCGCGGTGAGGGTGAGCTGGGAGAACGCGCGGCAGGGGATCTCGATCCTCAAGGGCACGATCGCGGGGAACTCGGCGGGCGTGCAGACGACCGAGAACCTCCCGGGAATCGGCGACGAGGCGTTCCTGGGCCCCATGGACACGATGCTCGCCTTCGTCAAGGGCGAGACCGGAGTGCAGATCGACCTGAGCCAGGTCCCCAAGGGCAGGGACAAGGGCGTCGCCATCGCGCGGACGATCGTCCCGCGTATCTAGGATGCGGCGCGCTCCGCTCCGCGGCGTTAACACCGGGCGCCAGTGTTCGGCGCCGCGCAGCGGAGCGTTTCCTTTGTCGTGTCGCGGCGGATTCACTCCGACGCGACACGCTTGATGATGCCCAGCGCGGAGCGTAGCGCGCCGCATTGCCCATGAAAGACCTCACCAGGGGGCCGGTCGGCCGCCACGTCGTCTCGCTGGCGGCGTTCATCGCCCTCACGATGATCTTCCAGACGCTCTACTTCCTCGCCGACCTCTACTTCGTCGGGCGGCTCGGCAAGGAGGCGGTCGCCGGCGTCAGCCTCGCCGGCAACTTGATGTTCATCGTGCTCGCGCTCACCCAGTCCATGAGCGTCGGCGCGACCTCGCTCATCTCCCAGTCGTTCGGACGCAAGGACCGGGCCCAGGCCCAGCTCGTGTTCAACCAGGCCATGGTGCTCTCGAACGTGGCCGGCATCGTCTTCGGCCTGCTGTTCTTCGCCGTGCGCGGCGTCTACGCGCGCCGGCTGGCGGCGGACGCCGTCACCGCCGCGCTCGGGATCCAGTACCTCACCTGGTTCGTGCCTGCCCTGTTCCTGCAGTTCCCGCTGGTGATCATGGGCGCGGCGCTCCGTGCGATGGGCGACATGAAGCTCCCCACGGTGATCCAGGTCGCGACGGTGCTCCTCAACATCGTGCTCGCGCCCGTCCTGATGTTCGGATGGGGCACGGGCCGGCCGTTGGGCGTGGCGGGCGCCGCCATCGCCTCGCTCGTGGCCATCGGCGTGGGCTGCGTGGCCTTCGTCCTCTATTTCCTGCGCCCGGCCAGCCCTCTGCGGTTCGACTCCACGGAATGGACGCCCCAGCCTCGACTGTGGGGCGCGATGCTGCGCATCGGCCTACCCGCCGGCGGCGAGTTCGCGCTGATGTCGGTCTACATGGTCCTCGTCTACGACATCATCCGGCCCTTCGGCTCCGCCGCCCAGGCCGGCTTCGGCATCGGCATCCGGGTCGTGCAGGCCCTGTTCCTGCCGACGGTCGCCATCGCGTTCGCCGCCGCCCCCGTCGCCGGCCAGAATTTCGGAGCCGGGCTCGGCGTCCGCGTCCGCCAGACGTTCTACTCCGCGGCCGCCATGAGCGCCGCGATCATGTTCGTGCTGACGCTGCTGTGCGAGATCGCCCCCACCGGCATGATCCGTTTCTTCAACGCCGACCCCGGGGTGGTCGCTTTCGGATCGGAGTACCTGCGCATCATCTGCTGGAACTTCCTCGCCTCCGGGATCGTCTTCGTCAGCTCCAGCGTCTTCCAGGGCATGGGCAACACGCTTCCGCCACTCGCGGCTTCCGCGCTTCGCCTGCTGCTCTTCGCGCTGCCGGCCTACGCGATCTCCCGCCAGCCCGGGTTCCAGCTCCGGCAGGTGTGGTACATCTCGGTGGCCTCGGTCACGGTCCAGCTCGTGGTGAACCTGTGGCTGCTGCACCGCGAGTTCGGGAGGAAGCTCGCGCGCGAAGCCCCGCCCACGGCGCAGCCAGCCGCCGCGACGTAACGGGCAGGTCTCTGGCGAACTCGGGGGCGTCCTCGAAGACGAACACAAGTCGTACGAAGTGGATGTGTGTGAATAGCTGCGCGACGGATGGGCTGCCCTCCATCGCCCTGGCCTCCAGCCCGCCCTCCGGGAGGGCGCGGAGCAGGTTGAGCAGGATGGTGCTGCTCCGGTCCCAGGAGTCCAGCAGAGCCTCAAGCAGGCGTTGGTCTGGTGCGTCCGACATGGCACTCCGTTTGCTGTTGTTTACGTGAACGTTCCCGTCCGTTGAAGAGAACAACCCTCACCCCTTCCCCTCTCCCTTTTCAGGGAGAGGGGATTGCGCAGCAATCAGTTGAATGGCGAGTTGTAGTTTCCGCTGTTGCGCAGGTCGTGGTGGAACTTCGGCCACTGAAGCGCCGAGCGCCCGCCGACCTTCACCGGCCCGTGCGTATCCCACACGAAGAGCATTCCCTCGCGGCTGTTGATCACGACCTCGAGCTTGCGGTCGCCGTCTATGTCTCCCACCGCGGCCGATGCGGCCAGCCAGTGGCCGGTGAACTTCGGCCAGCCTTTCGGCTCGCGGCCGAGGTGGTCGACGGCGTGCACGAGGTAGCCGCCGGTCCCGGTGATGACCTCCGGCCGGCCGTCGCCGTCGAGGTCGGCGATCGCCGGGCTGACGAAGAACTGGAAGTCCTCGACCAGGACAGGAAAGGACGACAGGTAGTCGCCGGTCGCGGCGTTCCAGGCCGAGAGATGGTGCTCGTACGGCATCCGGACCCCGTTGAGCAGCTCGGTGAGGGCGGCGCGGAACCCGGCGGTGCCGGCGGCGAAGTCCAGGCGGCCGTCCCCGTCGATGTCGCCGAAGGCGCCGCTGGTGATGGCGGAGAGAGACGGGCCGTCCGTCGCGCGGCTGCCGGGGCCGAAATCCTTGCGGGCGCTCTTCAGCGTCGTGAACCGCCGGCCGTCCGCGCGGTACAGCACGACCGGGCCGGCCACCGCGGCGATGCCGACCTCGAGCTGGCCGTCGCCGTCCACGTCCGCCAGCGCCGGACCCGAGGGTACGCCCTGCCCGACGAGCGGGAGCACGTCGGGACCCGCGGGGTTGAACGACGGCACCCGCACCGGCCAGCCGCGCCGCAGCGCGCCATCGCTGCGGAAGGCGTAGAGCCGGCCGCTCCGGCCGTAGATCTCGTTGGTTCCGACCACGACGTCGAGCTTGCCGTCCCCGTCGAGATCGCCGACTGCGGGTGTGGAGACGATGCGCGCGCCCAGGGGCTCGGCCGCGTTGGGGTCCCGGACCAGGACGGGCCAGCCGCGAACGGGCGTCCCGTCACCCTTCCAGGCGTAGAGGTGCTGATCCATGGCGCCCACGACGATGTCCAGGACGCCGTCCCCGTCGAGGTCGCCCAGGACCGGGGCGCCGGCGATGCCGCGATCGACGACGTTCTTCTCGCCGCGGTCCTCGGGGCGCGAGAACCCGGGATCCGTGGACACGGGAAAGCCGGCGACGCGCCTTCCTGCGCGGTCCCAGACGTAGACCTTCCCCTCCAGGTCCGCGACCACCACCTGCGGGTGGCCGGACCCGTCGACGTCGCCCACGGCGACGCTGCCGATGAGCGAGGCGTGCACGGGGCCGATGCCTCCCTCCTTGTAGGCCGGCGCCTGGAGGTAGTTGTGCGGAGCCTCGGCGTCGACGCTCGGGATCAGGTCCGTGAAGACGGGCCATCCGGGAAACATCGTCCCGTCTCCGCGGATTGCCGCCACCATGCCGTCGGCGGTGGCGACGATGATCTCCGCCGCCCCGTCCCCGTCGAGGTCGGCGAGCGCGGGCGAGGACTCTCCCGAGGCGCCCAAATCGAGCGGGAACCCAGGATGAAGGTCGCGGTCCTGGTGGATGAACACCGTGTGCCGGTCCTCGGCGTTCCGTCCGTTCTCGTCGACGACCCGTAGCCGGAGGGTCACGGTGAAGTCGTTTGGCGCCGCGGGGACCCGGCGCGCAAAGGCCTGGAAGCTCCGGATGTCCCAGGAGGCCAACGTTCCCGACTCGGGCTCGGTGCGCCGGCCGGAGACGCGGATCGGCACGAAGTCTTCCTCGCGAGGCTCGATGCCGATGCCGTACTCCACGCGATAGCGATACGAGGCGGCGCGGCGGGCGGCCACGCTGCCCGAGATGCGGACCACGGAATCCTTGGCGGGGTCCAGGGTCACGTACCAGCCCGGGCCGCGCAGGTCGGCCTCGGGTGGAATCGACCCCGGCGCGATCCGGTCGAGGGCGGCCCGCGCATTCACGCGCCCGTAGCCGTAGTACTGGTCCCACCCCGGCTGGCTCGGATAGAGCCGCGCGAGATAGTCCGACCGCTTGTCGAACACGTCGTCCGCCGAAAGCGTGGCGATCTGCTTGACCTCGTCGGCCGTGAGGGGCACCGGCAAGAGGCCCCGGTCGACGAGGTCCTTGCCTCGGGAGACGATGAGGGCGGCGACGCCCCCGCCGATCCCGGTGGCACCCGACGAGCAGCGGTCGCTCGGCACCGCCAGCTCGATGTGGGGCCCGAAGTTCGCGCAGCCCGAGTGCTGCTCGAACGTCGTCGTCAGCGACGCGAGCCTCGACTCGATCGGCGAGACGAACGAGTCGGGAACGATCGCCTTCACCGACACGGCCGGGTCGTAGTTGCTCGGGTAGTTGTGGTGGAAGCTGTTCTCGTCGGCCGCCGACGCGATCAGCACCGCGCCCTTGCGGTGTGCATACTCCACCGCCGCTCGCGCGAAGGCCGTGTTGTTGACGGAGCCGACCGCCGCGGCCACGACCTGGGCTCCGGAGTCGACGGCGAAGAGCACGCCCTGGGCGTAGTCGGTGACGTCGACGACGAAGCTGTCGCCGATGCGTACGGGAAGCAGGGACGCGTGGGGGGCCACCCCGATGCCGCCGATCCCGTTGTTGCCCTCCGCGACCGCTTCCTTCGCGCGGCCGGTCCCGTGGTTGAAGTGCGTGTCGTCGAAGGGATCGTTGTCGCCCTCGAAGAAGTCCCATCCGCAGATGTCGTCGACGTAGCCGTTGCCGTCGCCATCCGCGCCGTCGCTGGCGAGGGCGATCAGGTCGCCGGGATCGAGTATCCCGTTGCCGTTGACGTCCCGGAAGCGCCGGTCGGCGGCGTAGTCCTGGATGTTGAACACCCCGTCGCCGTTCAGGTCGTAGCCGCCGGGTGTCGAGTGGCCGTCTTGGTCCTGCGGCTCGGGCAGCTCGCCGCGGTTGAGGTAGAACTGGTTCACCAGCTCGCGCTCGTGCCAGCGGATCCCGGAGTCGAGGACGGCGAGGATCACGTCCCGGCGGCCCGTGCTGACCTTCCAGGCCAGGTCGGCGCTGATGCCGCTCGCCTGACGGGTCAGCGGCACGCCTCGGGGGGTGAAGCTGTAGAGGTTCCACTGCTCGTCGTAGAAAGACGAGCTGTCGACCCCCCTTTCCCAGCGGTCGTAATCCGGATCGTTGGGAGCGGTGTCGGGGAACGAGCGAGGACCGGTCGCGCCGGCGAGGACCGTCAGGGCGAGGACGCCAAGGGCAACGGCCGTTGAGACACGCCGCATGCCGGGCGGCCGCTCAGGCCCGGACGCTGGCGGCGGGGATGCGAGTCAACAGGTCCTGGAACTCACGCGGGTTCTCGGCGCCGATCGTGAAGCAATCGAGCACGTCCTGGGCAAGCGCGTATTGCAGCGCCTCGTCGATCCGGTCGCGCAGCCGGCCCTCGCCGAGGATCTTCATGCCGATGACACCCTTCCCCTTCTCCTTCATCCGGCGGAGAACGGACACGATGGTGTCGGGCGAGCCGTCCATGACGACGCCCGCGGGGTTGAGGCGCGCGAGGTCCACGTCTACCCAGTCGCTCTCGGCCGCCGTCTTCATGGCCCCGAGGTCGTGGCACGAGACGCCGTGGGCGCGAATGATTCCCTTCTGCTTCGCCTCGGCGAGCACGGCCATGGCTCCCGCCTTCTGCTGCGGCCAGTCCGCGCTCAGCATGCAGTGCAGGAGCACGATGTCCAGATAGTCGGTGCCGATCTCCTTCCGGAAGCGGTCGAGGTCGTCACGCATCTCCGCCTCGGTGCTGGCGTGGGTCTTGGTCATGATCGCGACCTTGTCGCGCGCGACGGTCTTGAGAGCCAGCTTCGCGTGGGGATGGCTGCCGTACTGATCGGCGAGATCCCAGAAAGCGACCCCGTTGCCGACCCCGGCCACGAGCAGGTCGGCCAGGCCCTGGTCCCCGAGGCCCCGGATCTGGTTCGAGCTGTGCCCCACCCCGTGAGTGCCGGTGCCTTGCGCGAGGCGCGTGACCTTGACGCCGGTCCGGCCCAGGGTGACGACGTCCTGGGCGTGTTTCTTCTTGTCGGCGGCGAAGAGGTGATGGGGAAACCGCCCGAGCCCGAAGAGGGTGGCTCCCGCGGCCGCGGCCGTGGTGCCGTGACGGATGAAGTCACGCCTTCTCATCGCTTGCCTCCGGGTTGACGAGGCGAGTCTACTCCAGACTGTCCACCGCGTCGCCCGGATTTTCCTTCGCCGGCCGCGGCCGTCTCGCCGCCCTCTTCCAGATGGAACTTATGCATGAGCCGGTGCAGGACCGGCGTCAGCATGAGCCCCACCGACACCAGCAGGATCAACCCCGCGTACAGGGCGTAGAAGCCGGCGAAGAGCTTCCCTCCGGGAGTGGCCGGCGCCTCCACCGGGCCCATGCCGCCCAGGAGCATCGCCGCATTGAGGAACGCGTCGCGCCACTCCAGGTGCTCGAAATGCTGATAACCCCACATCCCGACCGCCAGGGACACGACGACGAGGCCGGCCGAGAGCGCGACGACTTCTCCGAGACGCCGGAGGAAGACCGACCGCGGGGCCAGCGGCGCGTGACGAGACTCGTACCTGGTCATCGGTCCCCGGAGCGCGAGCCGGATCCATCGATTCGCGCCGGATCGATCACGACGTGCTTGATGCGCTGCCGCTGCCACGTGTAGGTCACGTGCACGCGGCCGTCCTGGGACACTATCAGCGCGGGGTAGGAGTACTCGCCCGCCGCGTCTTCGAGCACGACGCCGCGGTGCCACGCCTTTCCATCGTCGGAGACCGCGATCTCCAGCTTCTGGCGACCCTCCGTCGTCGGGTTGTACGCGAGGAGGAAACGGCCATCCGCAAGCCGCAACGAGTCGATCCCCGCACTGGGGTTCGGCAGCGTCGTCGCCGACATCCGGCTCCAGCTGCGGCCGGCATCCGAGGACCAGGCCTCGGTGATCACGCCTTGCCGGCTGCGGCAAAGGATCTGCACGCGCGTCGGAGAATGCAAGAGGATCGTCGGCTGGATCGCGGCGAACTCGCGAGGGTCGTTCAGGGGCCCGACCCTGTGCCAGGCGCTCGCCGAAGCGAGGGCCCCGGGGGTCCAGCCGCCGCTCGTCGGGCTCGCGCCGACCACGAGACGCTCCATGTGGACCACCCAGCCGGCGTGCTCCGTGCTCGATCCCGACAGCAGCTCCCCGTTCGCCAGCTCCACCGGCTTGGCTCGGATGGGGCCGAGGAACCCGGGCGGAAGCGGGATGGCGCCCGACCACGTGCGGCCCTCGTCCCGGGACGTGCGCAGCAGGCCCCACCACTCGCGCGGGCTGGGCCCGACCTTGTAGAAGAGCAGGAGCGGCCCGGCCGACGGCCGGAACAGCACGGGGTTCCAGCATGGAAGGCGCTTCCCGTCCGGTTGCGCTCCCGTTGCGACTTCGACCGGCGCCGACCAGCCCGTGCTGCTCCGCCGCGCGCACCAGATCCCCACGTCCGGCCGACCCTCGGCCGTCCCCCCGAACCATGCCGCCAGCAGGCCGTCGCGCGTCTCGACGACCGTCGACGCGTGAGCCGATGGGAACGGCGCGCGGTCGTAGATGAATTCGCTCACGACGATCGCGGAGGGCGGCGGCTCCGCATCGGCCCGGGCCGGCACCAGACCGAGCGTCAACGCGAACGCCCCGAAGGCCGGGCGAGCACGGCCAAGTCTCACGACCGTCGTTTCTTCGGCTTGCTTTTCCGCCCCGCGCCGCCGGCCGGCTTCTTGCTGGCGCGTGTCGTGGCTTTCCCCTTCGCGCCGCGCGCTTTCATCGGCTTCGGCCGCGCGTGCCGCGGCTGGTAGACACCGATCTTTCCCCCGCCGGGCAACATCACGTGCGTGAGCAGTCCCCAACCCTGGTTCTGCACGGGGCTGCATCGGATGGTGCGCTGGCTCATCGCCTCGACGAACGCCTCGACGTCGTCGCACATCAGGTAGAGCTCGTGGACGTCGTTCTCTTCCGCGGGATGCACGGCCACCTCCGCCGGCGGCAGACCGAAGATGAGCCACCCGTCACCGACGTCGACGCTCGGCAGCTCGAGCACGTCTTGCAGAAATACACGGTCGGCCTGAGGGGCCTTGCTGTAGATGATCGAATGCGCGCCGATGATCATGGCTCGTCCTCCCTTCTCACGTCGATCTCATCGCGCGGGGTTGTACGCTCCCACGCCGCAGGCGTCGTCGCCGACCTTCTCCACGAAGCTGATCTTCGCTTCGGTCTTGCCCGATACTGGATTCCGCCATTGGTACTCCAGCGAGCCTTCACCCTTGCCGGCGGCGTCCCAGATCCCCTTGCCCAGCGGGTTGCCCTTGGCATCCTTGATGGTGTCCGCGGACACGCCGACGAGCGAAGGGAAGCCGCCGTTGGCGACTTCGATTCGATCCGGACCGAGACAGAAGACATAGAGGTCGCGGTCGCCAGGAATGAGTGAGCCCACGATCAGGGTCATCAGCAGCGGTCCTGGCCTCATCATCGCCTCCACTCTGTTTCGAAGGGCACCGGCTCAGCGCCGGCGGCGGTCCGGCCGGCCTCCCACCGGCTCCGACGCCAGCGAGCGGGCCGAGCGGTAGATGGCCTCGACCAGCTCCACGCTGCGCCGGCCCTCGTGGCCGTCGCAGGCCGGCCGCGATCCCGTCTCGATCGCCCGCAGGAAGTCCTCGATCAGCCGCTGGTGGCCGCTCGCATCGCTGACGACCGGAGACGAAGCGCTCGCATTGGCGTCTCCCCCGTCGCCCACCAGCTCCGGACGCGGCGTACGCAGGTCGGCGGAGACGAGGCGGTCGTGTTCGAGGACGGCCGTTCCCTCCGTCCCCGTGATCTCGACCCGGCGCGGGTAGCCGGGGTACGTGGCCGTGCTGGCCTCGAGGACGCCGGCGGCGCCGCTCGCGAACTCCAGCAGGGCGAGCGCCGTGTCCTCGCTCTCGATCTCGTGGAGCAGCGTCGCGGTCCGGGCCTGGACGCGGATCACGTCGCCGAGGACCCACAGCAGGAGATCGACGGTGTGGATGCCCTGGTTCATCAGGGCGCCCCCGCCGTCGAGGGCCGCCGTCCCGCGCCAGCGCGAGAGCCGGTAGTAGTCGGGCGGCCGATACCACGGCACCCGCG
>QHVJ01000588.1 GCA_003222275.1 Acidobacteriota bacterium
TGGAGCCGCCTCTGTTTGAGGCCGTTCTGCAGGATGTGCAGCAGCTCCTCGTGCTTGAAGGGCTTGGCCACGTAGTCGAAGGCGCCCTTCTTCATCGCCGACAGCGCCGTCTCCACCGACGCGTAGGCCGTGATCATCAGCACGACCAGCTCCGGATCGATCTTCTTCAGCTCCTCCAGCACGTCGATGCCGCCCATGTCGGGCAGCATGACGTCCACGATGGCGGCGTCGAAGCCCTGGCGCCGCGCGGTCGTCAGGCCCTCGCTGCCGTCCTGGGCGAGCGTCACCTTGTAGCCCGCCTCCGTGAGGAGGGCGTGGAGGACGTCTCGCATCACCTCCTCGTCGTCGACGACGAGGATGGAATCTGCGCTCATGCCGTCATTATCTCTCGGCGGCTTCCGCGACGCTCAGCGCGGGGAGGGTGACCTGGAAGGTGGTGCCCTGGCCGGGGGCGCTGTCGACGAATATCGCCCCTCCGTG
This sequence comes from Acidobacteriota bacterium, assembly GCA_003222275.1. Taxonomy (GTDB): domain Bacteria; phylum Acidobacteriota; class Vicinamibacteria; order Fen-336; family Fen-336; genus AA32. The sequence continues at coordinate 481 of QHVJ01000588.1, forward strand.
CTCCTGGAGGATGCCGTACGAAACGGAGAGGCCCAGGCCCGTGCCCCGGCCGATGCCCTTGGTGGTGAAGAACGGGTCGTAGATCCGCTTGATGTCCTCGCGCTTGATCCCGACCCCGGTGTCCCTCACGTCGGCCACCACTTCGCCGCCCTCGGTACGGGTGGCGAGGGTCAGCCAACCGCCCCTGGGCATCGCGTCGCGGGCGTTCAGGACCAGGTTGAAGAACACCTGCTGGAGCCGGTTCTCGTTCCCGCGCACGGCCGGCAGGTCGCCGGCCAGCTCCTTGCGCACCTTGATGCGTGCGGTGCGGAGCTGGTGCTCCACGAGCGACAGCACGTCGAGGATCACGCGGTTGACGTCGACGGACTCGAGGTCCGCGCGTCCCGACCGCGAGAAGTTGAGCAGGTTGTTGATGATCTTGGCCGCCCGGAACGTCTGCTTCTCGATCTTCTCGAGCAGGCCCGCCCGCGGATCGTCGCGCTCCACCTGTCCGCGCAGCATCTGCGTATAGGACGAGATGCCGGCCAGCGGCGTGTTGACCTCGTGGGCCACTCCGGCGGCGAGGAGGCCGATCGACGCCATCTTCTCCGAATGCTGGAGCTGCTCCTCGAGCCGGATGCGGGCGGTCACGTCGTCGACGATGAGGATGGTTCCCCAGCGCTCGCCGCTGCCGACCTGGAAGGGAGCGACGGAGACGTTGACCATCAGGCCGCGGCCGTCGTCGGTGGGCAGGTGGAGCTTGTAGATGTTCGCGATCTCGTTGTCCCCCGGCCGGCCGGGGGCCAGGCTGCCCCGCAGGGCTTCGCGGAACGAGCCGGGAAAGATGTCCTCCAGGCGCCGGCCGATCACGTCGGCCCTTCGCTTCCCGTAGAGCGCCTCCATCGCCCGGTTCCAGCGCGCGATGCGCCCCTGCAGGTCGAGGACGAGGATCCCGGAGTCGATGCTCTCCAGGATGCTCTCGTTGTAGTCGGTGAGCTGCTGCAGCTCGTCGGCCTTCTCCCGCAGGCTGCGGTAGAGGCGGCCGTTCATGAAGGCGGTGGCGGCCTGGCCGGCGAGCGCCTGCAGCAGGTCCACTTCTTCGCTGTTCAGGAGATCCGTCCCTTCCTTGCGCCCGACTCCGAGGATCGCGATCAGCTCGCCCTTCACACGGCAGGGAAAGTAGTAGGCCAGGTTCAGGGGGCCCGCTTCCGGCAGCTCGTCGGCGAGGGCCTCCGCGTTGACCGGACTACCCCCGTCGAGCCGCTGCCGCAGGGCGCCGTCGGCGGGAAGCCGCCGCATGCGCGCGTGCGGCTCGCAGCCCCGCGAACGGAAGATCGCGAAGGCGCCGTCCTCGCCGGGGAGGAAAACCGCCAGCGAAGGGACGCCGAGCGCGGCGCCCACGCCCTCCAGGAGACGCTCCGCCATGCGGGCCAGGTCGAGATCGGCGTTCAGGTCCTGCGAGAGGCGCAGGAGCGCCTTGCGCGAGCTGTAGCGCCCCCGGAAGAACAGCCGGTCGATGCCCTCCTGGACCCGGCTCTTGACGGGCGTGAAGAGCAGGATGACGACGAGCGTGCAGAGGATCGCCACCAGGGTGACGTGGGGCTCGTCGTCCCCGGCCAGGGTCGCCTGGAACAGGTTCACCGCCACCAGGCAGATTCCGATGATCGCGGCGGTGGCCAGGATGTAGACGAGCGTGCGCCGGAAGATGAGCTCCACGTCCATGAGCCGGTACTTGACCACCGCGTAGGCCAGGGACAGCGGGATCAGGGCCAGGGGGACGAAGCCCGCCAGCTCCATCGCCGCGCGCGGCTGCCGGCCGAGGACGAACGGGATCGCGTAGAAGAGGAAGAACGGCAGCACCCCGGCGCCGGTGCCCCACACGAGCCACTGCATCTGCTTGCGGGCGGTCAGGCTCCGGGCGCGGCGATACGACCGCAGCAGGATCACGAACG
>QHVJ01000110.1 GCA_003222275.1 Acidobacteriota bacterium
CGCCGTTGGTGATCCGCTCCTGGATCTTCATGACGGCGGCGATGAGCGCTTCGGGGGACGGCGGGCAACCGGGGACGTACACGTCCACGGGGATGATCTCGTCGATGCCCTGCATGACGTGGTACGAGCGGTAGAAACCGCCCGAGGACGCGCACACGCCCATGGAGACCACCCACTTGGGCTCGGGCATCTGGTCGTAGATCGTCTTCAGGACCGGGCCTTCCTTCTCGACGATCGTCCCCGCCACGAACATCAGGTCGGCCTGCCGCGGCGAGAAGCGCAGCACCTCGGCGCCGAAGCGGGCGATGTCGTAGTGGGACGCCGTCATGGCCATGAACTCGATGGCGCAGCAGGCGGTGCCGAACGGCATCGGCCAGAGGGAGGACTTGCGTCCCCACTTGACCACCGCGTCGACGGTGGTGGTGATGACGTCGCCCCCCTTGTGCACGCCGGGGTAGGCGGTGGGATCGGTCAGCTTGCCGCGGAAGATGTCCAGCAGTCCCATGGGCGAGGAAAGATCATACCTTACGGCGTCGCGGGCACGGAGCGCCCTCAGGGCGTGGCGGCGTGGGGGGCGAAGGTCACCACGACCGACACGGTGAAGGTCGTGTCCAGCGTCGCCGCGCGGGCCGCGACGTCGAGCCCGAGGGGCGATCCGGCCGGGTCGAAGAGCGGCAGAGCGACGAGGGACGGCTGGTGGTCGTAAAGGAACAACAAGCCCAGCTGCAGGGCCAGCCGCTTGTTCATGGACACCGCGAGCGCGTTGCCGAAGCGCACGCGCAGGTCGTCGGTGTCCTGCAGGTTCTCGTCGACCGCGACCCCGCCCACGTACGTGCTGTTCGCCCCGAGCTTGCGCTCGGCGTCGGCGCTGAGGCGCAGGCCGGGGAAGGTGTCCTTCGTGGTCGGGTCGGGCACGACCTCACTCTGATGGGTGATGGTGGCCGCGAGGCCCGCCTTGAACGTGAACTCCTTGCGGTTGGCGAGGAGGTAATTCACCCCGGCGAGGCCGAGCGTGCGGCTGTTGAGCCCCGAGAAGCGGTCGCGGTCGTACTCCGCCCCCACCGTCCACCCGAAGCGGTCCGTGATCCGCCGGTCGAAGGCGGTGGCCGCATTGTATTTCTCGGCCTTGAGCACGTGCGGCCCCGTCTCGACCTGGAAGCTGTCGGGCGTGCCGACCGCGCGGCGCGCCACGTCGCTGGCGTCCGCCCTGATCCCGGCGGCGGCGAAGGTGAAGGTGGCCTTCGGCCACAACCGTTTCACCTCGGCCTTGAATCCCAGGGAGGAGGCGCTGGAGTTGCCCGCCGCCATGACGTAGCTGAGCCCGCTCGTGGAGTACCAGCCGGGCGGCGGGGGCGCGTCGGCCGCGCGGGCTCGGCCGCTGGCCGCGGCCAGCACGCCTGCGAGCAGGAACGTCAGTCGCCCGGGTCGCGTCATCGGCCGGCGTTGAGTCTCAGGAACGCTTCCAGGTCCCGGTTGAACTTGTCCGGTTGTTCCATGTTGATCATGTGCCCAGCATCAGCATAGACGATCTTTCGGGCGCCGGGGATGCGCTTTGCAGCTTCCTCGCCGGCCTGGATCATGTGGGGCGCGTCGAGGGCGCCGACCATGACCAGCGTCGGAACCTTCACCTCGCCGAGATGGTCGAGCTGGGACGCCGGTGACTCCGGCTTTCGCTTGGCCATGACCCGAAAGAGCGCGTCGACGTTGTAGGCGCCCACCATCGCCTCCAGCTCCCTGCGCAACGCGGGCTTCGCGGTCGCGTGGGCGAAGAGCGGGTCGGCGAGCCAGGCCCGGCGGAAACCGTCCGCGCCTTCCTTGGGGTACGCCGCGACGCCCTTCATGAACGCCGCCATCGCTTCGGGCGGGGTCTTGATCCCCTGGATCGAGGACGACGCGAGGGTCAGGCTCGAGATGCGTTCCGGGTAGCGCAGCGCGGTCTCGAGCGCATATCCGCCCCCCATCGACAGGCCGACGAGATGGGCGCGCTGGATCTTCAGGTGATCGAGCAGGGCGCGGACGTCCTCCGCGGCCTGGGCGGGGGTGAAGGTGGAATCCTCCGGCGCCTCGGACCGGCCGTGAAACCGCATGTCAGCCACGATCATCCGGTGCTTCTTCGCGATGCCGCGCTGCAAGTCCCACATGCGCGAGTCGAGGGTGAAGCCGTGGAGGAAGACCACGGGCTCGCCGTGGCCGTGGTCCTCGTAGTGCATGCGGAAGCCGTTGACGACCGCCTTCGCGGCCGCCGCGGGCCATGCGCACGCGAGGAGTGCGACGGCCGCGCCCGCGAAACGCCTCTTCACGTGTTATTGCCCGGCGTAGAGGCTCAGCGAGGACCGGGCCCAGCCGTCGATGCGCGCCCACCACAGGAGGGGCAGGACGTTGCCGAGAAGCAGGATCGATACCCACGTCGCGTCGGCGAAGGCCAGCCGGAAGGGCGGCTTCTCGGCGGGAGGGTTGTCCATCACCATCGTCTTCAGCACGCGCGCGTAGTAGTAGGCGGCGATCGCCGCGTTGACCGCGCCCACCGCCGCGTACCCGTAGTACGACCGCCCGCGCTCGACGACGGCGGCGAACACGTAGAGCTTGCCCATGAAGCCCACGAGGGGCGGGATGCCCATCAGCGACAGCAGGAACACGGCCATGGCCACGGTGAGGAACGGCGAGCGGCGATAGAGGCCGGGATAGTCGCGCAGGTCGAAGGTCCCGTCGTGAAGGTGGATGAGCGTGACCACCAGGAAGGCGCCGAGGTTCATGACGAGGTACGCGAGCAGGTAGATCATCAGCGCCCGCGCGCCGTTCTGCGACAGGGCCACGACCCCCATCATGATGTAGCCGGCATGGGCGATCGACGAGTAGGCCAGCAGCCGCTTCATGTTGGTCTGGGTCAGGGCGGCCACGTTGCCCACGGTCATGCTGAGGACCGAGATGATCATCAGCACGTGGACCCAGTCGATGGTGCCGGCGAGGTCCCACGGCCCGGTCCGCGGCGCGGCCAGGCCCGCGTAGAAGAAGCGGATCATGATCGCGAAACCGGCCGCCTTGGGGGCGACGGAGAGAAACGCCGTGACCGGCGTCGGCGCGCCCTGGTACACGTCGGGGCACCAGAAGTGGAACGGCACCGTCGCCGTCTTGAAGCCGAAGCCGGAGAAGATCAGCAGCGCGATGGCGTAGATGGCCAAACGGTTGGAATCGACGAGCCCGGCGGCGAGGAAGTCCCGGATGGCGGGCAGGCTCGTCGTGCCCGTCAGGCCGTAGAGCAGCGACAGGCCGTAGAGCATCGCCCCCGTGGAGACCGCGCCGAAGAGGATGTACTTCAGCGAGGCCTCGTTCGACATCCGGTCGCCCTTCATGTAGGCCACCATCACGTACGAGGTGATGGAGACCATCTCCAGGGCCAGGTAGAGCATGGCCAGGTCGTTGGCGGTGGCGAGAAGGACGTTGGACAGCGTCACCGCCAGGAGCAGCGCGTAGAACTCCCCCTGGCCCTGGCCGTGCAGCTCGCGTGAGTTCCGGAACGTGAAGGCGAGGACGACGAGGAGCGAGGCCGCGATCAGCAGCGCCTGGAAGAAGGACCCCAGCGGATCGACGACGGCCATGCCGCCGAAGATCTCGGCCGAAACGTCGCGCAGCTCCACGGAGCGCACCAGCGCGAGCAGCAGTCCGGCGATGGTCAGGATGCGGCCGGCCCCGTCCCGCCACCGGACCCCCGTCGCGTCCACGAGGACCACCAGGAGGGTCGCCCCCGTGAGGATCAGCGCGGGCTCGAAGCGCTTCATGCTGGTGAGGACTTCGGCCATGCTACCCACGGAGGATGTCCGCGGCGTCGAGGTTGGACGTCCGGCGCAGCCGGTAGAGCGTGAGGACGATGGCCAGCGCCACCGCCACCTCGGCCGCCGCGATCACGATCACGAACACGGCGAAGAGCTGGCCCTGGAGGTTGCCGGAGCCGAAACGCGAGAAGGCGACCAGGTTGAGGTTGGCGGAGTTCAGAACCAGCTCCACGCCCATGAGGACGTTCACGGCATTGCGCCGGGTGAGGATGCCGAGCATCCCCAGCGAGAACAGCGCCGCGGAGACGATCAGGTAGTGCTGGAGGGTGATCAACTCTGCGCGCTCTCCGTTCGCTTCTGCGGCTCGGTGCCGGTCATGCGTCTCTGCGTCGTCTCACGATCATGGCGGCGCCCATCAAGGCGACCAGGAGCAGGATCGACGCGGCTTCGAAGGGCAGCAGGTACTGGCCCATGAACAGCCGTCCGACCTCGGCCGTGGTCACGCTCGGCGGCCGCCCAGGGCCGGTCGCCCACTGCGTGCGCACGGCGACGAAGATGACGATCACGAACAGTCCGGAGGCCACGATGATGCCGGCCAGGAACTGCGTGACCTCGCTGCGCAGGTCCAGGTCGTAGAGCTTGTGGGTGAGCATCACGCCGAAGAGCAGCAGGACGAGGATGCCGCCCACATAGATGAGGAGCTGTGTGGCGGCCAGGAAGTCGGCCCCCAGGAGCACGTAGAGGCCGGCCACCCCGAAGAAGGTGAACAGCAGCGCGAAGGCGCTGTAGATCAGGCTGCGGGCGAGCACGACGACGGCCGCCGAGAGCACCGTGATCGCCCCGAACACGTAGAAGACCGCCGCTTCCGCGTTCATCGCCTCACGCCTTGCTCGGCTCGGGGTCGGCCGGTGGCTCCGGAAGCGGGCCGGCCTTGGGGGGCTGCGGCGGGAGCTTCGGCTCGGGGTTGTTCGCGGCTCCGACCGGGGGCGCGCCGGGAACGGGCTTGGGCGCCGTTCCCGGCGACGGTGCCGCCGGCGTCGGAGCGCCGGGCGCAGCGGGGGCGGATGTGCCGACGACGGGGGCGGCCGCGGGCTTCGCGGGCGGCTTCGGGTTCACGGTCAGGAACTTCGCGTTGGGCTTGGCGAAATGGTAGAGGTGGTTGGTCAGGTCCGTGCTGGCGAACTCGTACTCCGGCGTCATGTAGATGCAATTGGTCGGGCAGGGATACGTGCAGAGGTTGCAGTAGCAGCACAGCGACATGTCGATGTCGAAGACCTTGGTGTCGAGCTTGATGGGAGTGCCGTCCGCGGCCCAGATGGCGGGGGCGGTCGCCGGCCGCTTGTCCGTCTTGATGTAGATGCAGTCGACGGGGCACGCCCGCGCGCACTGGCCGCACCCGATGCAGTCCTCGTACTTCATGAAGAGCCGCATGCGGCTCCGCGGCGGGAGCTGCCACTTCTCCTCCGGGTAGTGCAGCGTCACCTTGTTCACGAACAGGTGGCGCCACGTGATGTTCATTCCCACGAGGACGGTGGAGAAGCCTTCCCAGACGTCCTGGAGCCAGCTCAAGCCGCCATCTCCCGGGTGCGGCGGGCGCTCCAGCGGCGCGCGGCCACGATCATGTAGGCGAGGTATGCGACGAGGAGCGGGGCGAGGATCCATCCCGCCCAGCGGTCCCAGGGGAAGCCGCTCGCGGTCGGTGACCACAGGACGAGGCCGCCCACCACGACCACCAGCACCATCGCGATCGGCAGCAGCACCTTCCACGCGACGTACATGAGCTGATCGACACGCAGGCGGGGCAGCGTCCACCGCAGCCACATCATCACGAAGACCAGGGACCACGCCTTGGCCAGCAGCCAGATCGGGCCCAGGCCGACGGGGCCGAGCTGCTGGAGCATGGGAAGGGGAGCCATCCAGCCGCCCAGGAAGAGGACGGAGGCCACCACGGAGACCACGAACATCTCGGTGTACTCCGCGAGGAAGAACATCGCGAAGAAGAAGCCGCTGTACTCGGTGTGGAAGCCGGCCACCAGCTCGCTCTCCGCCTCCGGGATGTCGAACGGCGCGCGGTTGCACTCGGCGAGGCCGGCGGTGAAGAAGATGACGAAGGCCACGGGCATGAGCGGAAAGTAGCGGAACAGGAACCAGCGCGAGAGGCCGCCCGCCTGCGCCCACACGATGTCCTGCAGGGACAGGCTGCCCGCCATCATCACCACCGTGAGCAGGACCATGACCGCCGGGATCTCGTAGGACACGATCTGGGCCGCGGAGCGCATGGCTCCGAAGAGCGCGTACTTGTTGTTGGAGGCCCAGCCCGCCATGATCAGGCCGACGGTCGAGATGCTCGACACCGCGACCACGTAGAAGAGACCCACGTTGAGGTCCACCGCCTGCAGGCGGGAGCTGAAGGGCAGGACGACGAAGGACAGGAACGCGCCCACGACCACCAGGCACGGCGCGAGGATGAACAGCAGCTTGTCCGCGCCCGCGGGGTAGATCGCCTCCTTGAACATGAGCTTCAGCGCATCGGCGACCGTCTGGAGCAGGCCGTGGGGACCGACGCGCTTGGGGCCGATGCGGTCCTGCATGAAGCCGGCGATCTTCGTCTCCACGTACACGTAGGCGATGGGGCCAAGGGCCATGAGCGTGATGAGGATGACCGCGCACACCACGCCGGCCAGCCCGACCCGGAGCCAGTAGGGCACGGCCGCCGGCAGCAGGTTGAAGACCAAGTCCATGACTAGCGATCGATCTCCCCGAGGACGACGTCCAGACTTCCGATGAGCGCGATTATGTCTGCGATGTACATGCCGTTCGCGAGCACGTGGAAGATGCTCATGGCCGTGAAGCAGGGGCTCTTCACCTTGACGCGATAGGGATTGATCCCGGTCCCGTCGGCCACGATGTAGTACCCGAGCTGGCCGCGCGGCGCCTCCGACCGCGCGTACACCTCGCCCTTGGCCGGCTTCACGCGCTTGGGCACCTTCTCGTGGACGTCGGTGTGCTCCATCTTCTCGAGACGGTCCACGGCCTGGTGCAGGATCTTCGCGCTCTCCTTCATCTCGAGCGCGCGGACCCAGTTTCGGTCGAAGCAGCTTCCCCGCGGCCCGAACTTGCCCTCGCCCACGACCACGTCGAACTCGTAGTTCTCGTACCCGAGGTAGGGCTCGTCCCGGCGCAGGTCCCGGGGCGGCCCGCTGCCGCGCAGGTTGGGGCCGGTGAGGTCGTAGGAGACCGCGAGCTCGGGGGAGCAGACCCCGATGCCGGCCGTCCTCTTGATGAAGATCTTGTTCTTGATGAGGAGGTCGATCATCTCCGGATACGTGATGGCGTCGAACTCGCGCAGGAACTGCCGGACCGCCTTCACGAACCCGTCGGGCACGTCGTGGCTGACCCCGCCCACCCAGTTGTAGTTGTAGAGGAGGCGCGCGCCGCAGGTCCACTCGAACAGGTCCAGGATCTTCTCACGGTCCCGCAGCAGGTGCAGGAAGGGCGTGAAGGCCCCGATGTCCATGCCGTAGGTGCCGACGGCGATGCAGTGGGAGGCGATGCGCTGCAGCTCGGCCATGATCACGCGGATGGTCTGGACGTACGGGCTGACCTCGATCCCCATCAGCTTCTCGACGGCGAGCGCGTAGCCGAGCGAGTTGCCCATGGAGGCCACGTAGTCCATGCGGTCGGTGTAGGGGATGACGCCCGGGTAGTCGACGCTCTCCGCGTGCTTCTCGAAGCAGCGATGGAGGTAGCCGATGTGGGGGCGGGCCGCGCGCACGACCTCGCCGTCGGTGCGCAGCTCGATCCGCAGCACCCCGTGCGTCGAAGGGTGTTGGGGACCCATGTTGAGGATCATCTCGTCGGTGTCGATGTCGTCGACCCGCCAGCCGTAGGCCGGATTACTCATCGACGTGCCGGTTGGGGGGCGTGAAGTCGAACGGGCCCACGCCGATCTTCTCCCCGGCCATCGCACGCTCGGCCATCTGCGGGGTCGGCTTGACGTGCATGCCGTTGTAGAAGTCCGGATCCACCCAGTCCTTGCGCAGGGGATGGCCGACCCAGTCGTCGGGGAGGAGGATGCGCCGCAGGTCGCTGTGACCGTCGAAGACGATCCCGAAGAGGTCGTAGGCCTCGCGCTCGTGCCAGTTCGCCACCGCCCACGTTCCCTCGACGGTGGGCACGTGCGCCCCTTCCCGCGGCAGGTGCACCTTGAGGACGAACTTGTGGCGGTGCTCGTAGGAGAAGAGATGGTAGACGACCTCCATCCGCGGCGGGTCCTCCTTGGGGTAGTCGACGGCGGAGAGGCAGAGGAGGTTGTCGAAGGCCAGCGCGGCGTCCGACTTGGCGAAGACCGCCACCTCCGCGATCACATCGGGAGCGACCACGGCCCAGGGCTGCAAGGCCTCGGCCTGGAAGGCCACGATCTTCTCGCCGAAGCGGTCCTTCAGCCGGCCATGGATCGAGGGTGCGTCCAACTACTTGCTCGCTTCCGGGGCCATGCTCGCCCCGGCCAGGCTGCCCAGCGTCTCCCCGCGGCGGCGAAGGACGCGGTCCTCCTGGATCTTCTCCTGCAGCTTCATGACGCCGTAGAGCAGCGCCTCGGGCCGCGGCGGACAGCCGGGGACGTAGACGTCGACGGGCACCACCTCGTCGACTCCCTTCAGCACGTGGTATCCGTGCTTCCAGTACGGCCCTCCGTTGTTCGCGCACGAGCCCATCGAGATGACGTACTTGGGCTCTGGCATCTGCTCGTAGAGCCGCTTGAGCCGGGTGGCCATCTTCAAGGTGACGGTGCCCGCGACGATCATGAGGTCGCTCTGCCGCGGCGTGCCCCGGGGGATCATGCCGAAGCGGTTCCAGTCGTAGCGGGTCCCCCCGGTCGCCATCATCTCTATGGCGCAGCACGCGAGGCCGAACGTCATGGGCCACAGGCTGGACTTGCGCGCCCAGTTCACCACGTTGTCGACGGTGGTGAAGGCCAGGTTGTCGGCGAAGCGGTTCTGGATCAGGCCGCCCATTTCCGTCATTGGCATTGGCCTAGCTCCGGTCCTCGGCGCGGACCCACTCCAGGTCGCCCTTGCTCCACACGTAGGCGAGCGCCACCACCAGGATGGCGATGAACACGAGGCCCTCGGCGAAGGCGAGCAGACCGAGCTGCCGGAACACCACCGCCCAGGGCAACAAGAAGACGGCCTCCACGTCGAAGATGATGAAGATGAGGGCGAAGACGTAGAAGCGGATGTTGAACTGGATCCAGGCCGACCCGACGGGGTTCTCACCGCACTCGTAGGTGGTGAGCTTCTCCTCGCTGAACCGGGACGGCCGTATCACCTTCCAGACGAGCAGGTTCACGGCCAGGAAGGCGATCGCGACCACCAGGAAGGCGAGGACGGCCGCGTAGGCGGTGAGGAAGCCGCTGCTCGGGAGGGCGCTGGGCATGGGGGTCTCCAGGTCAAACGGCCCGGAACCCGGATTATATCCGGCGGGCGGGGGCGCGCAAGGGAAAGGGACCGTCGATTCGTCATCCGGGGGTCACGGACAGTTTTCGCTTGAGGTCCGGAGGCCATCCGGGACAACATTCCCGTTCTCGACTCGAGCGCCAGGCTCCCTCCTGACGGGCGAAATCCATCTCTCCTTATCCATGACGCCGGAGGACCAGAAGCCATGTTAGCGACCAGCCGCCGCCTGCTGCCCATTGTGATCGTGATCGCAGCCCTGCCTGCTTCCCTGCTTCACGCGCAGGTGGTCATCAGCCAGGTGTACGGCGGCGGCGGCAACGCCGGCGCTACGCTGAAGAACGACTTCGTGGAGCTGTTCAACCGCGGGTCGGCGCCGGTGAGCGTCACGGGCTGGTCGGTCCAGTACGCGTCGGCCACCGGGTCCACCTGGCAGGTGACGAACCTGTCGGGGATGATCCAGCCCGGCCAGTACTACCTGGTCCAGGAAGCACAGGGCACGGGCGGCACCACGAACCTGCCCACCCCTGACGCCACGGGTAACATCGCGATGAGTGCCACCGCCGGCAAGGTCGCGCTCGTGAACACCACCACCGCGCTCACCGGCGCCTGTCCGATCGGGGCCGGCGTGCAGGACTTCGTGGGCTTCGGCACGACCGCCAACTGCTCCGAGACGGCACCGACCCCCGCCCCCTCCAACACGACGGCCGTGCTGCGCGCCGGCTTCGGCTGCACCGACACGGACAACAACTCCACCGACTTCGTCGCGGGAACGCCCAATCCGCGGAACACGGCGAGCCCGGTCAATCCCTGCGTCGGCGTGTTGACGATCACCACCGGCTCGCCCCTGCCGAACGGCACCGTGGGCCAGCCCTACAGCGTGACTTTCGCCGCCGCCGGCGGGACCGGGACCGGCTACGTCTTCTCGCAGATCAGCGGCACGCTGCCTCCGGGCCTGGGCCTGACGGATGCGACGCTGAGCGGGACGCCCACCACAACCGTGGGCTCGCCGTTCACGTTCACGATGCAGGTGACCGACAGTGGCGCGAACATCGCGCAGAAGGAGTTCCAGCTCGCCGTCGACTCCACTCTCGCGTGCAACACGACGAACACGATCGCGCAGATCCAGGGGAGCGGGGACGAATCGCTGCTGGCCGGCACGAGCGTGACGACGAACGGCATCGTCACCGGCGTGAAGACCAACGGCTTCTTCATCCAGATGGAGGCGCCCGGCGACGGCGACCCGGCCACGTCGGACGGGGTGTTCGTGTTCACCTCGGCGGCGCCCCCGGCGGCCGCGGTCGTCGGCAACGACGTCTGCGTCACGGGGACGGTCCAGGAGTTCATCCCGAGCCAGGATCTTGGTAGCCCGCCGGCAACCGAGATCAGCTTCACGACCAGCATCTTCGCAATCAGCTCCGGCAACCCGCTTCCGCCCCCCGTGGTGCTCACGGCCGCCGACACTGATCCCGCCGGCCCCATTGACCAGCTCGAGAAGTACGAGGGCATGCGCGTGCACGTCGACTCGCTGACGGCGGTGTCGCCGACGCAGGGCACGATCACCGAGTCCAGCGCCACCTCCGTGAGCAACGGCGTCTTCTACGCCGTGATCACGGGCGTCGCCCGTCCCTTCCGGGAGCCCGGCGTCGAGGTCCCGGACCCGCTTCCCCCCGGCGCGCCCCCGACCGTGACGCGCTTCGACTCCAACCCCGAGCGGCTGCGTGTCGACAGCGACGGCCAGATCGGAGCGACGCCCCTGGACGTAACGTCCGGCGCCCTTGTGACCGGCCTCACGGGCCCGCTCGACTACTCGTTCCGCACCTACACGATCCTGCCCGATCCGGGGACGCCGCCGGCCGTCTCGGGCAACGTGACGGCGATGCCCGTCGACGCTCCTGGGCCGGGGCAATTCACCGTCGCCGCGTTCAACGTCGAGCGGTTCTTCGACACCGTGAACGATCCGGCGATCGGCGAGCCGGTGGTGACGGCCACGGCCTTCGCCAACCGGCTCAACAAGGTCTCCATCGTCGTGCGGAACCTGATGCGGTCGCCCGACGTGGTGGGCCTGGAGGAGGTCGAGAATCTGTCGACCCTCCAATCGATCGCCAACAAGGTGAACGCCGATGCGGTCGCGGCCGGAGATCCGAACCCGAACTACGTCGCCTATCTCGAGGAAGGCAACGACGTCGGCGGCATCGACGTGGGCTTCCTGGTGAAGAGCTCGCGCGTGACGGTTGTGGACGTGACGCAGGAGGGGAAGGACACCACCTACATCAACCCGAACAACAACCAGCCGGAGCTGCTGAACGACCGGCCTTCGCTCGTGCTGCGGGCGGAGGTGTTGCGTTCCGGCGCGCCGAGCTTCCCGGTGACGGTGATCGCGAACCACCTGCGCTCGCTGAGCGGCATCGACAGCCCCACCGACGGGAACCGCGTCCGCACCAAGCGGCGCGCGCAGGCCGAGTTCCTCGCGAAGCTCGTACAAGAGCGGCAGACGGCCAGCCCCGCCGAGCGCATCGTCCTCGTCGGGGACTTCAACGCGTTCCAGTTCAGCGACGGCTATGTGGACGTGATCGGCACGGTGAAGGGCACGCCCACGCCTCCGGAGGAGGTGGTGCTCGCTAGCTCCGACCTCGTCAATCCCGACCTCACGGACCTGGTCGACACGGTCCCCGTCGAGCAGCGCTACTCCTACTCCTTCGATGGCAACGCGCAGGTCATCGACCACATCCTCGTGACCGGCAACCTGCTCGCCTCGTTCGCGAGCGTTCAGTTCGCGCGCACCGACGCCGACTTCCCCGAATCCCTGCGCAACGACCCCACGCGGCCGGAGCGCATCTCCGACCACGACCCCGTGGTGGCCACGTTCAACCTGCCCCTGGCCACCCAGACGGTGCTCGATTCCTCGCCCAACCCGTCGGCCTACGGCCAGCCGGTGACGTTCACCGCTACCGTGACCGCCGCGGGGGCGCCCGTGACCCAGGGGACCGTCGCCTTCTCCGAGGGGTCGACGGTGCTCGGGGGCCCGATCGCATTGAACGCGAATGGGCAGGCCGTCTTCACGACGTCCGGCCTCGGGCCCGGGCCGCACACGATCACGGCCGCGTACTCGGGGAGCGCGGCTTTCGCGGGCAGCAGCGCGTCCGTCGGCCAGTCCGTGGGCGCGGCGTCCAGCCAGACGACGGTCGTTCCCTCGGCCAACCCATCCGGCTTCGGCCAGCCGGTGACGTTCACGGCGACGGTCGTGTCCGCCGGCAGTCCCGCGACACAAGGCACCGTCATTTTCCGCGAAGGCGCGACGGTGCTCGCGGGGCCCCTCGCTCTGGATGCGAGCGGCCACGCCTCGTTCGCAACGTCCAGTCTCGCCGTCGGCAACCACACGATCACGGCCGACTATTCGGGCGCCACGCTGTCCGCGCCGAGCAGCGGCAGCGTGGTCCAGACCGTCCTGGCCGGCCTCTCGGTCTCGGACGCGTTCGTCACGGAGGGCAACACCGGGACGACGTTCCTGAGGTTCGTGGTCACGCTCACGCCGGCCAGCGCGACGCCGGTCACGGTGAACGTCGCCACCGCCAACGGCTCCGCGATCGCGGGATCGGACTACACCGCGGTCAACGGGACCCTGACCTTCATGCCCGGGATCACGCAGCGGGCCGTGGTCGTGCCCGTGACCGGGGACAACACGTGGGAGGAGGACGAGGCGCTGGCGCTCCGGCTGGCGGGCGCGACGAACGCCGCCATCACCCACGGCGACGGTGTCGGCACGATCCTCAACGACGACCCGTTGCCCGCGGTCGTGGTCAGCAACAACATCGCCGCCGAGGGCAATTCAGGGACGACCATGGTCTTCGTGGTCCGCCTGTCGAACCCGTCCTCGCGGACGGTGACGATGGACTATGCCACGGTCGACGGCACCGCCCAGGCCGGGTCCGACTACACGGCGGCCGCGGGCAGCCTGAGCTTCCCCCCGGGGACGCTGTTCCAGATCGTCGGGATACACGTCATCGGCGACGTCGTGAACGAGCCGAGCGAGTTCTTCTTCCTGCAGCTCGCGAACCCCACCAACGCGGCCATCGCCTACGGCCGCGGGATCGGGATCATCTTCAACGACGACCCGCCACCGAGCCTCTCCGTCAACGACGCCGCGGTGCGGGAGCCGGCGGCGGGCGCCGCGGACCTGGTCTTCACCGTCCGCCTGTCCGCTCCCACCACGCAGACGGCGTCGGTCCATTTCGCGACCGCCAACGGCACCGCGGTGGCGGGCTCCGACTATGCGTCCACCAGCGGCGTCCTCGTCTTTGCGCCCTTCGAGCAGACCAAGACGGTGGCGGTGCCGGTGCTCGCGGATGGTCAGGCGGAGGCCGTCGAAGCGTTCACGCTGAACCTCTCGCTGCCCGGCAACGCCGTCATTGCCGATGCGACCGGCATCGGCCTCATCGTGCCGTGAAGACGCAGATCTCCGGGTCCACCTTGTCGAGGTTCGAGAAGACGCGGTCGGGACCCTCTCGCCCCAGCGAGGCGGGGTCGATGAGCGACCAGCCCGGCGGCGTCCGCTCGCGCAGCGCGAGCCGATAGCCGAATCGTCCCGCGAACAGAGCGTCGTACAGCTCGCGCTCGCCCGTACCCGGGTCGGCGCGGGCGGCGTAGTCCGCGTTCACCATCACGTAGTCGGGGCGTACCTGGAGGAGGCGGGCCACCGAGGGCCCCAGCCTCCGCGAGCGCAAGCCGTCGAGCCGCGGAAGGTACTCCAGGGGGCCGAGCGTCGCGACCAGCGCTCCCGGCGGGACGTTGCGAGAAAGCCACCGCTCGACCGCGTAGCGCGAATCGTGGGTCAAGAGGTGGTCGACCGAGGCCGCGTACACCAGCGAATAGGAGAAGACGGCCACGGCCAGCACCGCGGCCGCCGTGCGCAGCGGGGGACGCGACCGCATGCCGCGCGCAAGGAACCAGCCGCCGAACAGCGCGAGCACCAGGCACACGGGCAGGACGAATCGATCGTATCCGTAGAGCACGACGTGCAGGAACGTCGCCACGTAGGAGACGGCGGGGACGAGCAGATAGAGCCAGCGCGCGTTCTCGCGAGGCCGCGCGAGGGCCGCCGCCGTTCCCGCGGCACAGACGAGAAAGGCCGGCAGGCCCATCGCGAAAGCCAGATGACGCACGGTCTGCCGCAGAAGGGCCAGGTGGCCGGGCAGATCGTTCGGGAACATCCGGAAGGGGTGGCTGGCCGGGCCCGCGATGACCCGGAGATGGGCAAGGAACCCCTCGGGGTTGAAGACCACGTTGTCGAGGACGATGAGCACGACGAGGCCGGCGCCGGCGGCGATGACGAGTCGCGGGTCGGTGAGCGTCGGGAGCAGGCGGCGGTCGCCACCGGCGCGGCGATGGACATGGAGCGCGGCCACCACCGCCGGGATCGTGAGCACATAGAGCCCGTAGGCCTGGTCCTTCGTCGCCACCGCGGCCGCGGCGCTCGCGGCGAAGAGCAGGTAGTCCCGCATGCGGTGGCCGTCCAGGAGACGCACATAGAAGAGGAGGGAGAGCGCGAACCAGAAAAGGTAGGGCTCGTCGAGGTTTGCCGTCTTGGCGTAATACACGAAGGGCGCGCTGAGCGCCAGGAAGGCGGCGGCGAGGATCCCCGCCCACGCGTCGCCCAGCTCGCGGCCCAGGCGCGCCACCAGCCATACCGTGAGCGTCGCCATCAGCAGGCTCACGATGCGGCCGACGAGGGCGAGGATGCGGTCGAGATCGGGCCCCTCGGCGCGAACAAGACCGAAGCGGCGCGCCACCAGGACCGGCTCGTAGGCCGCGGCCAGCACCGCGTAGTGGAATGGCCCGTACTTCTCGTGCCAGCCGTGCGAAAAGTGCTGCTCGAGACCCGTGCGTACGGCGGAAGGAAGCAGCTCGTCCGGCGCCCAGCTGTACTCGCCGGCGAGCCCCCATCCCAGTCCCCACGCATCGAGCAGGACGCTCGCGCCGAGCACCGCGGCCAGGGCCAGCCGGCGGCCGGCCCCGCCGTTCGTCATCGCATCAGCTCGTACACCGTGTCGCCCCCGAAGCGGGCGACCTCGCGCAGCGCCGCGGAGGGCCGCGCCAGGTTGCGCTCGATCCGAGCCCATTTCAGCGGGCCATAACCGGCACCGTGAACGACGACAAAGCGTACCTCGCGGCGGCGCAGGGCATCGATCGCCGCCTCCGAAGGGAAGTGCCGGAGAGCCTCGCGCAGCTCGAGGTAGGGCATGGGCTCGATGCCGGCGTAGCCGTTCACGAGGGGCTTCCAGTGAAGCGTGGAGTATACGAGATAGATGCTCTCGTGGAAGGCGGGCCGCATGAGGATGCCCTCGACGCCTTGCATCGGCAGCTCGGCCACCACCGGTTCTCCGGGCTGGGCGGCGAGCCAGGTGTAGACGGGTGGCGGCGGTCGGCGCGAATCCACCACCTGCATCCACGCGGGCATGGGGATGGGCGCGATCACCGTCTCCGCGAGCGCGGCCGCGCCGATCAGGAGCAGCCGGCCGGGCCGATCACGCCACCGCGTCCAGGCCATCGCCGCCAGCATCGCGACGGCCAGGGCGATGAAGGCGCCGGAGCGGCTCGGTACGCGGATCATCCGGAACAGCGGCAGGAGCCGGGCGAGCGCGAACGGGCCGGGGCCGAGGTCGTGGCCGAAGAAGCGCACTTCGGGCCCGAGGGCCACCGCGGCCGCGGCCACCGCGAGCAGGACCAGAGCCAGCGCCTCGCGGGACGGCCGCCGGCCTTCGCGGCGCAACGCCACTGCTCCCGCCAGGACGGACGCGGGCAGCACCAGGCCGGGGAAGAGGTTGTTCGAGTACGTGGTGCGAAACACCGCCGTCAGCGCGCCCCACACGTGGTTCCACGAGCTGGTGGCGAGGAACGACTCGACGGCGGCCGAGAAGCGCGCCGTCTCCTCGGGGCCGCGCGTGTAGTGCAGCGGCGCGAGCGCCGCGTGGTGCAGCAGGTAGAGGGGAAGCAGGCCGACCGCGGCGGCGGCGGCGGCGAGGAGAGCGACCGGCAACCGGCCCCAGCGCCCCCACACGAGGGGAGCCACCGCCACGGGCAGAACGAGGAGGCCCACGACACCGTGGTAGCCGCAGGCGTACGCCTCGAGGGCGAAGAAGAGCGCGGCCAGGAGCGCGTCCCTCGCGGTGCCGAGGCGGAAGAATCGGAAGACGAACAGCAGGACGAGCGGCAGGTACTGCGTCCCCAGCGTGCTGAGATGCGCGATCTGGTCGGTGCGTATCGGCGAGAAGGCGAAGGCCGCCCCCGCCAGGAGCGACGGCAGCTCCGCCGCGCCCAGGCCGCGGGCCAGCAGGTACGCGGAGAGAGCGGACAGCACGAAGGTGAGGAGACGTGCGAGATTGAAGACGAGCACGGCGTCGTCGGTGAAAAGGAAAGCGGGCAGGACGAGGAGGGTGGTCCCGAAGACGGGCTCGTCCATCCCGAGGGTGTAGCGCAGGGGATGGAACATGTTGCCTTGCGGGAGGCGGACGGGGTCGGTCTTCAGGGCATGGGCTTCCCACGCCATGACCCAGGCGAAGAACGCCGAGTCGCCCGCGTCCATGATCCGCAGGCGCAGCGCGAGCGGATACGTCAGAAGGACGGTGAGGACGACGTACACCGCGCCGGCCCGGAAGACGCTTGCGCCGGCCGGGGAGCCGTCCCCGGCGCCAGGGACGGCCTCAGAACCAGGCGGGGTAGCAGGTGGAGCGATAGGATCCGGCCTGGCGCCGCATGAAGCCATCGGCAGTGAAGATATCGTATTGGTCGTTGAACGCGTTGGTCTTCTTCACCGCCAGCTCCTCGCCGTCGTAGAGGCCGCAAAGACCGCGCTGGCTCATCAGCTCCGCCATGCGTTGCACATAACGGTCGGCGTCGACGAGCTGGTAGCAGTTCGCGCAGCCCTTCGAGGTCTTGTTGAGGTTGAAGATCTGCGGCTCCTGGCGCACGAGCTGGTCCATCGCGCTCTCGACCTGGCTGAGGAACGACGGCTCCTGGCGGGGGCAGTTCTCCCCGCTCCCGTTGCCGGGCCCCACTCCGCAGCCCGCGCCGGAGGGAGGGGCCGGAGTGGCCGACGGGTCTCCCGGGCTGGCGGTCGCGCCCGGCGCCGGTGCGGGCGCCGCGGGCGTGGGCACCGGGACCGGCACGATGACCACGGGCAGCGTCGTGGGGGGCCCCGTGTCCGGCTGGGTGGGCTGCGGCATCTCCTCCCTGATCGTCGTGCAGGCGGCGAGCAGCACGGCGACCGCCGAAACGCGGAGGGCACGAAACCACATCAGAGACCCCGAAAACAGCCAGAAGCTACTTGAAGATCATAACTCTAACTACCTGTCAATACAAGGCAAAGCGTAAAAGTAGCGGACCCGGCGCCCGACGATGGAATTCTGCTAGACTCGAGATCGCTCCCTCCTCATTGACCGTGCGTGACGGCCCGGCGGCTCGAGCACCGAGCGGCGATTCTGGGCCACGTGAGGGTCGAACATGCGTCTCGCCACGGGGAGCCTGGGCCTCGCACTCTTTGCCGGGGCCTGCGGCGGAGGCTCGTCTCTGGGCGTGACGGCGCCGACCGCTCCCAGCAAGCCCAGGCGCGCTCCGAACATCATCTTCATCGTCACGGACGACCTCGACGCCCGCTCCTTCGCGTTCATGCCGCTGGTGAAGAACCTGATCGGCGACCGCGGCGTCACCTTCGCGTCCTCCTATGTCAGCGTCCCCGTGTGCTGCCCCTCGCGCGCGTCGATCCTCACCGGCAAGTACGCGCACAACCACGGCGTGCTCTTCAACGGACCGCCCGACGGCGGTTTCGAGGGGTTCCACGACGCGGGGGAGGAGCGTTCGACGCTGGCCACCTGGCTGAAGGACAAGGGCTACCGGACGGCCATGGTCGGCAAGTACCTCAACGGCTATCCCTCCGGCGGCGATCCCAACTACGTGCCTCCGGGCTGGGACGAATGGTTCGGGATCGACAGCGAGCTGACCTCCGACACGTACTACAACTACGGCGTCAACCTGAACGGGCAGCGAGTCTCGTTCGGCGACGGGCCCGACGATTACGAGACCGACGTCCTCGCGCGCCGGGCCACGGACTTCCTGCGCGACGCGGTCCGCGACCGCGAGAAGCCGTTCCTTCTCTACCTGGCGCCCAGCGCGCCCCACACCTCTGCCATCCCCGCGCCGCGCCACGCCTCCGCGTACCCGGACGTGTTCGCGCCCCGGGTGCCGTCCTTCAACGAGAGCGACGTGAGCGACAAGCCGCAGTGGGTTCGCGAGATGAACCCGCTCGGCCCGCGTGACATCGAGAAGTTGGACCGCCTCTACCGCAACCGGCTCCAGACGCTGCTCGCGGTGGACGAGATGGTCCAGCACGTCATGGGTACCCTCGAGCAGGCCGGCGTGCTCGACGAGACGTACGTCTTCTTCACCTCCGACAACGGCTTCCAGATGGGAGAGCACCGCTTTCCCCACGGCAAGGACTCTCCCTACGAGGAGTCGATCCTGGTTCCGCTCGTCGTGCGGGGCCCGGGGGTTCCCGCCGGACGCGTGCTGAGTCATCTCGTGAGCAACGTGGACTTCGCCCCGACCTTCGCCGAGATGGCGGGGGCGCCCATTCCTCCGGACGTGGATGGGCGGTCTCTCATGCCGCTCCTCGGCTCGAGCCCGCCGGCCGCGGACTCCTGGCGCAAGGAAGCTCTCGTGGAGCACTTCGCGCGCCAGCGAAGCGGCATTCCCGCCTTCCGGGAGCTGAGGACGCCGACGCTCGCCTACGTGGAATACGACGACGGCAACGGCGAGCTCTACGACATGCAGGCCGATCCGTACGAGCTCGACAACGCTTTCGCCAGCGCGCCCGCCGCGACGGTCGCCGCCCTCTCGAGCCGCCTGGCCGTGCTCAAGAAATGCCGGGGCGCGGGCTGCCGCTGAAGCTCAAAACCACGCCGGGTGGCATGTGGATCGGTACGAGCCGTACTGGCGGCGGATGTATCCGTCGGAGGTGAAGATGTCGTACTGGTCGTTGAAGGAGTTGGTGTTCTTCACGGCCAGCTCCTCGCCGTCGTAGTGGCCGCAGATGCCGTCCTTCGTGATCAGCTCGGCGACGCGCGTGACGTACTGGTCGGCCTTCAGGATGTAGTAGCAATTCTCGCAGCCGCCGCGCGTCTTCTTCAGGTCGAACCACTGCGGGTTCTCCTGGACCACCGCGGTCAGGGCGGCCTCCACTTCCTTGAGGAAGGTCGGGCTCTGGAAGGGACAATCATTGCCGGAGCCGGAGCCGCGTGGCAGCGGACAGCTCTGGGCGCTCGGCGCCTGGGTAGGCGCGGGCGCGGGTGCCGGCGTTGCCGCCGGATTGGGCGTCGGCGTGGGGGCTGGAGTCGGCGTGGGAGCATTCGGAACCGGGACCGGCACGACGACCACCGGTATCGGCTCGGGTCCGGTCGGGACGGGATTCTTCCGGCCCGGCTGCTCCTCGGTGATGGTCGTGCAGGCCAGCATCGTCACAGCGATGAGGCTTGGAACCATTGAGCGCAGCCGCATCAGGCACCCCCCGCGAGCTAGAAAAAGCTTGAGTACAGTAGGCCTAAATGGCCCATAATGCAATAGAAAAATAGCGTGATGCAGATCACGACCGGAAGGCCTTCGGCGGTCGCCGTGAGTCCCCGCGGACTCGTTCTGACGACCGCGACGGTGCTGGCGCTCGGCCTTCTGGTGGCCCCGCGCGTCTACCACAACTACGACGTCGTCGACTGCTTCCTGACGTGGGCGCGGGCGTCGGCGGGGCGCCGGCCGTGGGCGATCTACCTCACCGACTTCAAGACCAACTGCGACTACCCCCCGGTCGTGCCGTACCTGCTCACCCTCGTCGAGGCCGCCCGGCGGGCGCTGCACGCGTCCGAGACGGGCGCGCTCGCGATCATCCTCGTCAAGCTTCCCAACCTGCTCGCGTACCTCACGGCGGTGCCGCTCTGCGCGCTCGGCCTGCGCCGGCCGTTCGGCGACGCCGCGGCCCGCCACGCCGCGCTCCTGGCGGCGCTCTCGCTCCCGCTCTTCGTGAACGCGGCGGCCTGGGGACAGTTCGACGCGCTCCTTGCGGTACTCGTGATGGCGGCGGTCGTCGCGCTGCTCCACGCGCGGCCGGTCACGGCCGGCGCGCTGATCGGCGTGGCCCTCGGCACGAAGCTGCTCGCGATCGTGGCCGTGCCGGCACTCGCGGTCTGGACGTGGAAGCGCTTCGGAGCGGGCCGGCTGGCGGGCGCAGCGCTGGGGGGCCTCGCCGTCATCGCGCTTCTCAGCGCTCCGTACCTCGTCGCCGGCGCCGGCGGCCGCATGCTGCAGGCCTACGTCGGAGCCGTGGATTACTACCCGGTGCGCACCGCCGAGGCGTACAACGGCTGGTACCTGCTCGACCGCTTCGACATCGCCGTGCGCGGCGTCCCCGCCCCCGAGGCGCGCCTCGACTCGCGGCCGCTCGTCGGCGCGGTGACGTTTCGTGAAGCCGGCGTCGCGGCCTTCGCTGCCTATCTATTGATGCTGCTCGTGGGACTCGCGCGGCGCCCGACGCCGGCTGCTCTCGTCTCAGCCGCCGCGCTGAGCTTCTTCGGCTTCTTCATGCTGCCGACGCAGGTGCACCAGCGCTACCTCGTTCCCGCCGCGGCACTCCTGGGCTTGACCGCGGCCGGCTCGACCCGCCGCCTGGCGCTGTGGATGGGAGTGAGCCTGACCGCCGCCCTCAACCAGGCCCTCGACCTCACCCGGGCCGTGCTGGACACCGCGGTGCGGGCCGATCCGGTGGCGGCGGCCACGGTGAGCGTTCCCGGTTACCGGGGTCCGATACGGCTCGCGGCGTGCGTGGTCGCCGTCTTCAACATCGCGCTGTTCGTGTGGGCCACGCGCGACTACTGGCGGGAGGTCGTGGCCGCGCGCGCACGCGCGGAATGAGCGGGCGCACGCTCGTCGTCCTGCGCGTCGTCTTCGGTCTCGCCCTCCTGCCCCTCGTGACCGGCGTCCTCATCGTCACGTATCAGGACGCGTCGATGACCCACCTGCCGGGGAAATCGGCGACGGTGGAGATGGTGCGCGCCGGCGTGTTCCCTTTCCTGCAGCCTTATGCTTCCTTCGGGCAGCCGCTGGCCGGCAACCCCAACTTCGGGACGTTCTTTCCCGACACGCTGCTGTTCCTCGTCCTGCCCCTCACCGTCGCCTTCGGCGCGCACTTCGCGCTCGCCGCCGCCCTCGGCTTCCTGGGCGCGCGGCGGTGGGCGCGCGCCGAGGGCCTCGACGACGCGCCTGCGGACGTGGCGGCCTTCGCGTTCGTGCTGTCGGGAGTGTTCGTCTCGACCTGGAAGTTCTACAACAGCGGGATGGCGCTGGCGGTCGCACCGTGGGTGCTGGGTTCCGCGGCCCGGCTCGCGCGGGGGGACTCGCATCGCATGAAACGTGGGGCCGCAGGCCTCGGGCTCGCCGGTGCTCTCGAGGTCCTCGCCGGCGAGCCGGTCATCGCCCTTCTCACGTTCCTCCTCGCGGCGGGGCGCGTCGTGGCCGCTTCCACGCGCGGGTTCGTCCGCCCACGGCTGGCTGGGCTCGCGGGAGGGCTTCTCCTCGCCGCGCTTCTCTCCGCTCCGCAGCTTCTGCTCACGTTTCAGATCTTCCACGGATCGAGCCGGGAGCAGCGGCCGTTTCCGTTCGTGACGGCCACCGGCACGTCCGTCCACCCGATGCTGGCGCTCGAGCAGGTGATGCCGTTTCCGTTCGGCCGGCCCGACCTCATCGGGCCCGCCGGCTTCACGGGCCACGCCTGGTTCGACAATCACTCCCCGTACCTCTGGACGCTGCACCTGGGGTGGGCGACCCTCGCCCTCCTTCTCCTTTTCGGCCGCCCGCGCACCGGGCCCGAGCGCGGCTTCTACATCGTGGCCGCACTCGCCGCGGTCCTGTCGCTCGGGAAGTACCTGCCGCTCGCCAAGAAGATCTACCCGCTGCTGTCGCTCGACGGCCGGATCCGCTTCCCGGTGAAATGGTGGTACGTCGTGGCGCTGTGCCTGGTGCCGACGGTGGGCTGGGCGGCGGAGCGGTGGCACCGGGGCGAACGTCCCAATCGGTTCTCGCTCGAGGTCGTCGCCGCGCTGCTGGTCGGGTTCCTCGGCGTCGCCCTCGTCTACGGCGCGGGCACACCGCTCGCCGGGGCAGGTGTGGTGGCTTCGGCCGCGGCGGTTTCGACGCTGCTCCTTCGGCGCCACGCGCCTGCGCTCGGTCCCGTGGCGCTGGCGATCGCCCTTCCGCTCGCCCTCGGGCACCTGCCGCTGCTGCGAGCGGTGCTCGACCGCCCCTTCGCGTCTCCACTGCGGCTCACGGGCGGCCGGGTCTACGAGCGCATTCATGACGCCGACGCTCATCCGCCAGGGGCGCCCGTCCAGCCCGAGGCGGCCACGCGCGAGATCTTTCGCCGCGTCGCCCCGGAGCTGTGGGCCGTGAGCGGCGGCCTCTCCGGCGTCGGCTACGCGTTCGACCGCGATCCCGACGGGAGCTATTCCGACGACGACCGCGCCGTGCGCAAGCAGCTCGACGACGTGTCCTGGGAGGAGCGGGCGGATCCGCTGCGGCGCTCCGGCGTTCGCTACGTGGTGACGGACGACGCGCTCGCGGCGCCGTACCGCGAGGCGGCGGTGCTGAGCGAGCGCCACCAGGTTCGGCTTTACGCGCTCGACGACCCGGCGCCCACGGTGCGGATGGACGGAGGCCGCATCTTGTCCTTCGAAGAAGGCCCCGCGCGCCTCACGGCTTCGGTCGACGCGGAGACCGACGGCACGCTCGTGTGGTCCCGCTCCTACTTTCGGGCGTGGCGGGCGAGCGTCGACGGCCGGCCCGTGGCGCCGGGGCTCGCCGACGGCCATCTCGTTGGCATCCCCGTCTCGGCCGGCGCCCACCACGTCGAGGTGCGCTGGTCGCGCGGGCCGCTGTTCGCCGGCGTGGGTCTCTGGGTCGTCGGGGTGATGGCCGCGCTCTTCCTCAGAAGGGGAACAGCCGGTTGAGCTCGTCTTCGGCGGGCCGACGCCCATACTCGCAGAGCTCGAACGCCTCGACGTTGCGGACGGCATCGGCCTTCGCGCCGTAGCGCTTCCGGACGGCCTCCCGTACCGCGTCGGACAGCGGGCTGCCGCTGCGCGTCTTGCGCAGCCACTCGACGCGAGCGGCCGGGTCCTTCGGAACCTCCTCGAGGTTGCCGGCGACCCAGGGCAGCCACTCGTACATCTGGGAGGTGTGGGCGTCGAGGGCGTGGATCTTCTTGTCGAGGACGTCGTCGATGGCCACCGCCACGTCGGGGCGGAACGGGTTGGGCCGCTGGAAGCCGTCCTGGAAGTACAGGAACACCGGGTTCTTTCGCAGCGGGGGCGTGTCGGGGGCGATGTTCGGCACCACCACCATGTAGGCGGCGTCCTGGATCAGCACGCCCGTGTAGCGATGGTCCGGGTGGTAGTCGTTCGGGCGCGGAGCGAGCACGATGTCGGCCCTCCACTGCCGGATCTTCCGGATGACCTGCTCGCGCACGTCCACGGACGGGACGAGCTGGCCGTCGTGGTTGTCGAGCGTGTCGTATTCCACGATGCCGAACCGCCGCGCCGCCTCCGCCGCCTCGGCCCGCCGCCGCCGGGCCAGAGCGCCGCCACCCTCGGTCTGATGGCCGGCGTCGCCGTTGGTGACGGCCACGAACTTGACCTGGTGGCCCAGGGCGGCCCACTTGGCCGCGGTGCCGCCGGCCTTCTGGTCGCAGTCGTCCGGGTGCGCACCGAAAGCGATGATGCGGAGCGTCCCACTCGCGGGCGCCTGGGCCAGCGCGCTGGCGCCGGCCAGGATTGCCATCGACCCCCAAAGCCATGCCTGTCGCATCTCACTCCCTCCTCATGATTGGCCGAGTCTTGGAGCGCCGGGCGACTTCCTTGAAGCCAGCCTGGCGAAACGCGGACGCGAGGCCGGTCCAGACGAACGCGTCGGCCACCTTGCCGCGCGGCTCGACCGGATAGCCCTCGACGATCCTGCCGCCGCGCCGTCGCGCGTAGTCGGCCGCGGCCTCGAGCAGGCGCGTGGAGACTCCCCGCTTCCGGTATGGCCGCGCGACGAAGAGGCAGCTCACGGACCAGACGGGCTCTCCGTCCACCGGCTGGAGGATGCGGGATCGCGCCAGCGCGGGGTATTGGTCTCGCGGCGCGACCGCGCACCAGCCGATCGGCGTGCGGCCCTCGTAGGCGATGAGGCCGGGGGGCTTGCCCTTCTGTACCAGCTTTCTGAAGGCCTGGCGGTTGCTTTTGCCCTTCTGCCGCTCGAACAGCGAGCGCGGCAGGCGCCAGAACATGCACCAGCAGCCGCCGCACGCGCCCCGCTCGCCGAAGAGCGCCTCGAGGTCCTTCCATCGCGCAGGCGTGAGCGGGCGGATCGCGAGCATGGCCGTCAGTGTAGCCCCGTCCGCGGGAGCTGCTCCGGCGGCACATGGAAGAGGAGGTGGCTATACGCGACGTGGCCGATGGGGGAGAAGTGCTCCCGCAGCCACCGGTAGCGCTCGGGGCCGTAGACCCCCACGAGCTGATTGGCGCCGACGAGCACGTAGCCGGCCTGCGGTCCCGGCGGCTCGACGACGATCGCCATCTCGGGGTGTCGGGCCTGGAAGCGCGCGATGAAGTAGCGGTGGTCCTCCCAGTCGAGGTTCGAGTCGGCGAGGAAGCGGTACGCGTTGACGCGCCGGCCGATCAGCTCGTTGAAGTACGCGACGTAGTGCGGGTGGTAGGAGAGCGTCGACGCGGCGTACCACCCGAGGAGCGCGACGACGACGAGGCGTCTCCGCGGCGTCGTTCCGAACGCCGCTCCGCGTGCGCCGCACAGGATCAGCATCGGCAGGCCCGGCAGCAGATAGCGGATGCCGAGCTGCGCGGTGGCGAGCAGGCTGAAGCACGCCACCACCGCCACGAACGGTACGATCAGCACGAGCCAGGTCCATCGGTCGGGACGCGGCTCCTCTCGTCGTGCCATGATCGCCAGGCCGAGGAGCACGAAGAACGCCAGCGGCGTCTTCAGCAGGATCATCAAGGGGAAGGCATACCAGACCCCGCGCGTGCTGAGCTGCCCCAGGACGTAGTTGAGCCCGCGGCCGACCTCTACGTGCTCCTGCAGGTAGCTCGAGTAGTCGAGGCCCTGCACGAAGACGCGCGGCAGCGGAACGGGCATGTCGTCTAGATGGCGCGCACGAAAGGCGTCGCTCTCCCAGGTGTAATCGGCCCAGGGCCGGAAGCTGCCTTTGAAAAGGTAGGCGGCATTCACGAGCAGGACGACGAGGAGCACGAAGCTGGCCGCGGCGGTGGCTATTTTCACCACGTTCGTCTGCGGTCGCGCCCCCTCTCGCGGCCGGTCGAGCCAGTTCAAGAGGAGGAGCAGCGCCAACACCGGGAAGAGGAGCAGGCTCGTGTACTTCGCCAGCAGCGCACCGGTGGTTGTGAGCGCGCAGAGTACGAACATGGTCGCGTGCGGGCGACGACAGAGCTTCCAGAAGAAGTAAAGGCTCGCCGCGGTGAAGAACGCCGCGGGCACGTCGCTCGTGACCTTGTTGCCGTGGGCGAGGAAGTTCGGGTTGAAGACGTAGAGCCAGAGCGCGGCGAGGCCGCCCGCTTCGCCCAGCACCTCGCGTCCCCAACGGTGGACGAGCGCCCCGAGCAGGAGGGCGAAGATCATCGTGGGCAGCCTGACCTTCAGCAGTGCCGCTTCGGATGCGTTCACTGCGTCCTGCCGGCAGCCCTCCGCCGCGCAGCCGAGCGCATTCAGGAGCAGGATGGGCATGCGCTGCCCGCGCATCGGCGCGCCGGGTCCGCGGTCGAGGAACCGGTAGCCGTAAGCCAGGTTGTCGAACTCGTCGTACGCGAGCGGCTTGTGGAGGCTGCTCAGGACGAGCAGGGCGGCCATCACGATCAGCAGCAGCGGGGGAAGCACGCGGCGCAGCACGCGGGCGGAGGGCATCGCGCGGGACAGTAGCAGCGGCGGCGCCGGCCCTCAACTCCGGCGCCATCCCGCGCCATCCGGCGCGGCCGTCAGAAGACGGGGAGCGCCGCGGCAACGGCGCCCCCCGTGACGGTCTAGTGGAACCGGAAGTACGATACCGCGTCGCTGGCGGCCGGTACGCGCAACGTCAGCCGCCGGCACGTCCCCGCCCAGGACGCGTCGGTCTTCCAGTTGACGTGGTACTCGTTCCCGTCCTGGCTCAACCCCGTGGCGCCGGGCGAGTCGAGAGGCGAAGGAGCCTCACCGGTGGTTACGAGCGAGCTGCAGTCGACCGGCTGGGAGTCGATCTGGAGGTTGGCGCCGGCCCCCGCGAGCGTGAACTTCACGGGCACGGTGGCGCCGGCGTTGACGTCGTTGAGCGCCCCGTTGCCCTCGACCGGCGGATGGAAGCCGCCGAAAGAGGCCGCGGTGCAGGCCGCAGGCAGGTCGGTGTTCGCGACGCCGTCCGTACGGTTGTTGGAGCTGCCCTGGCTCGCGCTGAACCCGAGCCCGCGCTTGGCGAAGGCGCGCCAGATCTCGCACTGGTTCTTCCCGCCGGTGAGCGCGACGTCCGCGGTGAGGATCCCGTTGCGGCCGTCCACGAAGCCGGGCAAGCAGGGCTGGAACTTCATCCCGTCGATCACGAGCTGGATGGCGAGGTTGTTCCCGCCGGTCTTCCAGGACGCGTAGACGTCGGGGTTGTAGCCGTGGCGATCGACGAGGTTCCAGTACATCTCCCACAGCATCGTGTTCCAGACGTAGCCGATGCCGTGAGGCTGGCTGATGTTGACCGTGTCGGCCACCGAGGCGTACGTGGACGGGTTCACGGTCATGTCGGTGGTGTAGGCCGTGGGCCGGATACCCACGTCGTCGGGCGGCTGGAACACGACGTAGGTGCCGACGCCGCGGGGCGTGGTGGACGTGTCCGACGGATGCGTGGTGAGCACGAGCGACCACCAGTCGCTCCAGCCCTCGCCCATCTGCTCGGCGTTCTGAAGGCACGCCACCGTCGCGGGTCCGCCCGTGAGGCGGTTGGAGACGCCGTGACCGTACTCGTGCGAGATCACGCCGCTGTCGATGTCGGAGTCGCGGTCGGGCGCGCCGCCGGTACCGTCGGCGACGGTGGCGTTGAGGGGCACGTTGGCCTTGAACAGGGTGCCGTCGTCGAGGCTGATCATCACGGACGGGATCACGATCGTGAAATCCGCCCCGCCCATGCCGATGGGCGGTCCGGCGACGTTGTTCACGACGATCACCATCAACGCGCCATTGACCTGCGCCTTCTTCACCTTCGCGACGAAGGTGCAGCTTCCACGGTCGATGAGCGCGATCTTCCCGGCCGGATTGGCCAGGTACGGATCCAACGGCTGTCCGGATTGATACGCGGGATCGCAGCCGCGTCCAACGTAGACGACCTCGCCGCTGATGGGGCCGGTGGTCACGAGGCTCTCCCCGAAGCCGCCCATGGGACCGAAGTAGGTGCCGGCGATGGGGGACGGCGAGTGCACCGTCACGGGGTTGGGCGCCGAGGAACGCCACTCGAACATCTGCATGCGCGGGCGAAGCCCGTCCACCGGCGTGCCGAAGTTGGCGTTGTTCCGGCCGCTCCCGTCCTGGGCCTCGGCTCTCACGTCGTCGTTGCCGAGCCCGCCCTTGCCGTAGTTGTTCACCTGGAAGTTGCCGGCGGCTTCGTCGAAGCCGTACTCGTAGGTCACGTCGTGCATGATGTTGTTCCAGTAGAAGAGATTGGTGACCATGGCGGGCTGCGAATCCAGCGGACGGCGGTCGAGGTCGAGGGCGAAGTCGAACGAGAGCCCCGGCCCACCGTCGGGGCTGCTGCCGGGATCGACGACGTTGTTGTTGTCGCGGTCGGCGTAGGCATGGACGTTGTTGCCGCGCGTGATCGTGAACTCGGGTCCGGAAACGCCGTTCGTGTCGTGCCAGCCGAAGGGCGAGGCGTTGGGGTTCGCGGCGTTGCTCACGAGCGAGCGGTCGCCGTCGCTCGGGCTCTCGAACGGCATCGCGAACACGCGGTACGTCGCGCCGTCGGTCGGCGGAAAGGAAGCGATGGGCGTGGCCAGCCCGGCCGGATGCGCGATGGCGGCGGCGATCGCGCTCGCGGAGTCGTGGACGATGAGGTCCTGGGCGCCGAGCGACTCGCCGGTCGTCGCATCCACGAAGGCGTTCCACCAGTGCTCGCCGCTGGTCTCCTCGATGTCGAGGCTCCAGGCCAGTCGTACGGACCCCGCCATCGGCAGCCAAACCAGCCTCGCCTCGATCGGCTTGACCGCGACGCCGCCGTCCGAGACCGTCGTAGCGTCGCCGGGCCCGCCCCGTCGAGCCAGCACCTTGAACTCCTTCGAGGGCTTCAGGCCAAGGTGTCCGGCGGCCGCTCGCACCGCGTCCACGGCCGCCTTGCGCGCGTTCTGCCCGCCGGCGGCGGCGGCGATGTTGGCCACGAAGCGGTTTCCGGCGCTCAGCACGTTCCCGTCCCGGGTGACGTTCACGTTCAGGATCGCAGCGTGGACCTCGATCCCCTTGTGGAGCTGCTGGAGGTACACGTGGGTCACGCCGGTGTGCCGGTCGGTCACCTCGCTGCTCACGGCGTAGTCGTTGATGTCCGAGCCGGTCAGGCCCAGCTCCTGCTTGTGCTCCTGGACGTATGCTCGGGCAGTCTCGACCGCGCTTCCGCCCGCCGCCACCGTCGACGCCAGCACGGCGCCGGCCAGGGCGAGGGTGGACAACGCGGGTGTGGCAATGCGTCTCTCGAGCATGCTGCCTCCATTCTTTCGCGCAGCGGAGGGTGGTGCGATGCGGCTTTGGTGAGTGCAGAAGTCTCGCACAGCCCGCGCGCCAGGTGCAAGAGGGTGTCGAGTTGGCGGCGGGTCAAGCGACCCACTGGCATCGAGTTGGGTCGTCCGTGCGGCCGGATTGTCCGGACCGCGAGCCTTCTGTTACGATGACCGTTCACGCCGGCCTCCGGCGTGCCTGCCCCAGCCGGCGTAGCTCAGCGGTAGAGCAGCTGATTCGTAATCAGCAGGTCCTCGGTTCAATCCCGAGCGCCGGCTCCAATGCTTCAAGAGCTTATGGTCAGCGTCCTTCCCGCTCGCGTCGCTCGGGGTAACACCGGGGTAACACCGGGCTAACAGCGTGGTAGCCGAGACTCACGATCGGATCGACCATATTCCAGATGCCACAGTTCGATCTGAGCCAACATGGGTTACTTGGCCG
The DNA here is from genome assembly GCA_003222275.1 of Acidobacteriota bacterium. Classification (GTDB taxonomy): domain Bacteria; phylum Acidobacteriota; class Vicinamibacteria; order Fen-336; family Fen-336; genus AA32. Next base: position 29,483 of record QHVJ01000110.1, read on the forward strand.
CGGTGACCGTCCCGCGCTACCGGAACGACCGTTTCAACTGTGGAGACGTCTTCGGCCACCACTGGATGGGTAACCGAAGTGCCGGCGAAACGAACGTCGCGAAGCACACCAATCCAATCGCGGCAGGTATCCCGATCCTGCCTGTCCGGGTTCGCATGTGAGACTCTACGACGAAATCGCGCGCCGTTTCCGTCTGTCGCGCCGTTTCCGTCTTGACGCTTCAGCGAGTGGGGGCTAGTGTGCGGGCAGGTCCGAAGGCCGGACATCCATGGATCTTCATGACGTAGCGCCGGTCCTGGTCGAGGGTCGGATCCGGATTCCCTATCGCTGGCCGGCCGGCCGCGCGGGCGGCCGGTTTCTCACCCTCCTCCGCGACGAAGGCCGCCTGATAGGCCTGCGCTGCTCGCGCTGCCGGCGCGTCTTCGTGCCGCCCAGGACGAGATGCCTCTCGTGCCACGTTCCCTGCGAGGAAGAGGTCGGCGTGGGCCCCGAAGGCGAAGTGCTGGCTTGGACGGTCTCACGGCGTGCTTCGCCTCCGGCCGTCCTGGCCCTCGTCCGCCTCGACGGCGCCGACACCGCCCTCCTCCACGTCCTGCACGGGGTGGAGCCCACGGCGGTCCGCAACGGCCTGCGCGTGAAGGCCGTCCTCGCCGAGACCCGCCGCGGTCATATCACCGACCTGGACGGCTTCCGTCCACTCTGAGGGCACCGATGCGGCCCGTGGGCATCGTGGGCGTCGCGCAGACCCGGCACGCAGAGCGCCGGGACGATGTCAACTATGCGGAGCTGGCCTTCGAGGTCGTCTCCGACCTCCTGGCCCGGACGGGCTGGTCGCACGACCGCATCGACACGGTCATCACCGCCTCCAGCGACTTCTGGGACGGGCGCACCATCTCGGACATGGCCGTGCAGGACGCGGCCGGTGCCGCCGGAAAGTCGGCCTCGAAGGTTTCGATGGATGGGACGTTCGCGCTCGTCTACGCCGCGGCCCGCATCGGCTCCGGCGCCTACCGCACCTGCCTGGTGGTGGCCCACGGCAAGGCCTCCGAGGGCAACCCGCGGCTCATCGCCAACGCCGCCTTCGACCCCATCTTCCAGCGACCCATGGGCATCGACGACCACTTGGCCCTGGGTCTCCAGGCCCGCCGCTTCCTCGACCGCCGGCGACTCACCCCGGGGGTGTTGGTCGAGGCCGCCGCGCGGTCCGCCGCCGCCGCCGCCACGAACCCCAACGCCCACCGGCGGCAGGCGGCCCACGTGCTCGTCGCCGACCCGCTGCACGAGGACGAGATCGCTCCCGATTCCGACGGGGCCTGCGCCGTGCTCCTCGCGGACGCCGAGACCGTGCGCGGTGAGGCCGTATGGCTCGACGGGTTCGCCTTTGCCACCGACGTGCACGGGCTGGGAGACCGGGACCTGGGCGAGCCGGGCGTGCTGCGGCAGGTCGCGCGCGAAGCGTACCGCAGCGCGGGTGTCCGCGACCCCGATCGCGAGCTGGACGTGGTCGAAGTCCACGACGCCTCCAGCGCGCAGACCCTGCTCTGGCGGGAAGGCCTTGGACTGGCCGACGCCGGCGGTCCGGCCTGGAACCCGTCCGGCGGTGCCATGAGCGCGCAGCCCGGCTTTGCCACCGGGCTCGTACGCGTGGCCGAGGTCTTCGAGCGTCTCGCGCAGGGCGAGGGGAAGACCGGCCTCGCCCACGGCATGACCGGCTTCGTGGGCCAGGCGCATTGCGCGTGGATCCTGAGAAAGAGGGCCAGGGCCTGACGGTCGGGGAGCGCGCCATGGGAGATCCTGTCGCCATCGTGGGAGCCGGGCAGACGGCGCACCGCTCGCGCCGGCTGGACGTGAGCGCGCCGGAGCTGATCGACGAGGCGGTGCAGGCCGCCCTCCTGGACGCGCGGCTCGAGCCCGACGGCATCGACGCCGTCGTGGTCGGCAACATGGAGCACTTCGAGGGCATCCACCTCTCGGACCTGTGGGCGGTGGAAGGCACGGGCGGCGCGGGCAAGCCGCAGCTCAAGGTCGCCACCGGCGGCACCACGGGCTCGTCGTTGGCCCAGGCCGCCTACTACCTGGTCGCAAGCGGGTTCTTCCGCACGGTGATGGCCGTGGGCTGGGAGCGTCTCTCCGACTCGGAAGGAGAGACGACCACGGGCATCGTTACCGCCTTCGACCCCATCTACGAGCGCCCCACCCTGGCCGGCGCGGTGAGCGGCCTGGCCATCATGGCGTGCCACTACCAGGCCAAGTACGGGACGCGTGCCGAGGACGCGGCGCTGGTGGTGGTGCAAGCGCGCGAGAATGCGGCCCGCAACCCGCACGCTCATCTACGCCAGCCGGTCACGGTGGCAGAAGTCCTGGCATCCCCCGTCCTCTCCACCCCCATCCGTCACCTGGACATGTGCCCCACGTCCGACGGGGCTTGCGCCGTGGTCTTCAGCGGCCGACCCGGCGATGGGCGTGTGGCCTGGGTACGAGGCGTGTCCTCCCGACACAATCACACCTACATCGGCGACGTCACCGAGGGCGCGGTGTCCTACCTGAACACGCTGCGGCTGGCCGCCGAGGACGCATACCGACAGGCGGGCGTCGCCGATCCGCGCCAGCAGCTCGACGTGGTCGAGATGTACGAGCCCTGCACCTGGGCCGCGTTCGAATGGTCGGAGGCGCTCGGCCTGTGCGGGCCGGGGGAAGCGGCCCGGATGTGGGCGGAAGGGGCCACGCGCCTGGACGGA
>QHVJ01000039.1 GCA_003222275.1 Acidobacteriota bacterium
GACCGCGGCGCGGATCCACACGTCGGCGCAGGTGGACAAGGCGTTCGCGCTGCGCTCGTTCGCCTTCTCTCTCGATCCCGGCACGGGCGCGGTGTCCGTGAAGGGCACGCTCGACGGCCGGCGGCTGGACCTCACGGTGGAGACGACCTCGGGCAAGCGAACGGAGAGCCGTGAGCTGGCCGAGCCGCCCGCCCTCTCCCTCAACCTCTCCCGCCGCCTGGCGGCCGAGGGCCTGGCCCCCGGCCAGCATCGCGAGCTGGCCGTCTTCGATCCCGCCACGCTGCGCAACGCGCCGATGTCGCTCGACGTCCAGGCCCGCGAGATCGTGCGCGCCGCCGGCCGTCCCGTGCCCGCTTTCAAGGTCCGCATGCAGTTCGGCGGGATCGTCTCCACGTCGTGGATCACCGACGTCGGCGAGGTCGTGCGCGAGGAGAGCCCGATGGGCCTCATCGTGGTGAAGGAGACCCGCGACCGGGCCACGGCGCTGGCGGTGCCGGGAGACGTTCAAACGGACATGCTGGAAGCGGCGGCGATCGTCCCCACCGGGCCGAAGATCGACGACCCCGCCACGGTCGAGCGGATCCGCGTGAGGCTCGAGGGCGTGGAGGTGGGCGGCCCCGACCTCGACGGAGGAGGCCAGAGCGTCACCGGCAACGTGTTCGAGATCCGCGACTCCCGGACTCTGCCGCTCGGGCCTCCCGATCCCGACGCGAAGAACTACCTCGCCGCGGAGCCGTTCCTGGAGAGCGACGCCCCGGAGGTCCGCGCGGAGGCGGCCAAGGCCGTCCAGGGCGTCGACGGGACACGGGCGCGCGCCGAGCGCCTGGTGCGCTACGTCAACGCGCTGCTCGAGAAGAAGCCGACCGTGAGCCTGCCGTCGGCGCGCGAGGTGCTGCGGACCAGGGTCGGCGACTGCAACGAGCACACGGCCCTCTACGTCGCCATGGCCCGCGCGCTGGGCATCCCGGCTCGGATCGCCGTCGGCCTCGTCCACCTTCACGGCGCCTTCTACTACCACGCCTGGCCCGAGGTCTACGTCGAGGAGCGGGGCCGCGGGGCGTGGATGCCGGTCGACCCCACCCTCAACCAGTTCCCCGCCGACGTGACCCACCTCCGGCTGGCGCGCGGCGGGCTCGAGCGGCAGGCGCTGATCCTCCCCATGATCGGCCGGGCTCGGCTGCAGGTCCTCGACCTCCAGGTCGCGGCCGGCGCCACGCCCGTGCTCGTCGGCCGTACCGCATCCGACATGCGGCCGATGGACATCCCGCTCCCGCGCCGGGATGGCGGAGGCCAGGGCTGCTGGTCGCGGCCGCCGCGGTAGCGCGATGATCCTCGTCGAGAACCTCGTGAAGAGGTATGGCGCCTTCACCGCGGTCGACGGCGTGAGCCTCGAGGTCGCGCCGGGTGAGATCCACGGATTCCTGGGACCGAACGGCGCGGGCAAGACCACCACGATCCGGATCATCGCCGGGCTGCTCAAGCCCACGTCCGGCCGCGTCGTCATCAACGGCCATGACCTCGCCACGAGCGCGGAGGCGGCCAAGGCGTCGCTCGGCTTCATCCCCGACCGTCCCTTCATCTACGAGAAGCTCACCGCGGGCGAGTTCCTCCGCTTCCACGCAGGGCTCTACGGGATGGACGGCGACGGCATCGGCCACCGGGTGGCCGAGGTGCTCGGGCTGTTCGAGCTGACGCGATGGGAGGGCGAGCTGGTGGAGAGCTTTTCCCACGGCATGAAGCAGCGCCTGGTGATGTGCGCGGCATTCCTCCATCGCCCGCGGGCCGTGCTGGTCGACGAGCCCATGGTCGGCCTCGACCCGCGGGGTGCTCGCCTCATCAAGCAGGTCTTCCGGCACATGAGCGCGCGGGGCGTGGCCATCCTCATGAGCACCCACACGCTGGAGGTCGCCGAGGAGATGTGCGACTCGATCAGCATCATCCAGAAGGGCCGCATCATCGCGCGGGGCACGGTGGACGACCTGCGGCGGCTGTCGGGCAGCGCCGACGAGGAGCTCACACCGGTATTCCTGAAGCTCACCGGCGGCGCGGGGCTGCAAGAGATCGATGAAGACTTGTAGAACGTCGTTGGAGCGCCCGCAGCGAGGCTTCCTCTCCGCGGAGACGGGATTCATTCCCGGCGACGCGGAATCTCGAGGAGGTGCCGAGCGAGGACGCGGAGTTCAGGCCCGGCGCTCCGTCTTGCCTGCGACGGGCCGCGTTCAAATGGACGAGGATTTGTGACGGGTCAGCCGTTTCCCTACCTGCTCCTCCCGACGTTCTGGGCCGCGAGGAACCGCGCCCGCCGCCGCGAGCCGGGAGACTCGGCGCGCATGATGCTGTTCGGCGGCATCGGCGTCGGCGTGGCCGTCGCCATCTTCGCCGTCGTCTTCTGGCTCACCTGGCAACTGGACTATTACGAAGAGCTCGGCGACTACCTGATCCGGCTGGGGCTGTCCTGGCTCTTCCTCACCTTCCTTTCCTTCCTTTCCTTCAGCGGCATCGTCACCGCTTTGTCGACCTTCTTCCTGTCCGAGGACTTGCGGCTGCTCGTGGCCGCCCCCGTGGCTCCGGCGCGCCTGTTCTACTCCTGCTTCGCGAAGACCGTGGCCCAGGCCTCGTGGATGGTGGCGACGTTCTTGGCGCCGGTGCTGCTGGCCCTGGGAATCGCTCGCTGCGCGGGGCCTCTCTACTACGCGGCCGGGCTGCTGAGCCTGATTCCCTTCGTCGTGATCCCGGTGGCGTTGGGCTCGATGGTGACGCTCCTGCTCGTCAACGTCTTCCCGGCGCGCCGCGCCCGCGACGTCTTGATGCTCATGGGCCTGCTGTTCGCGGTGAGCCTCGTCATGATGCTGCGCTTCCTGCGGCCGGAGCGCCTGCTCGACGTCCAGACCCTGCCCGACATCACCGCCTTCTTCGCCACGCTGCAGTCTCCGGTCACGCCGTTGCTCCCCTCGTTCTGGGCGGGCGAGACCGTCTTCTCGGGCCTGCAGGGCGGTGTCGACTGGCTCCATGCCGGCGCCCTGTGGACGACGGCGCTGGCCTTCACGGTGATCGCCCGGGCCGCCTTCGGCCGCTATTACTTCTCGGGATGGAGCAAGGCGCAGGAGGCCCGCAAGGCCCGCTTCACGCGCCTGCGCGCCCTCGACACTCTCGCGCGTAGCCTGCCCGTCCGTCCGCGGGGCCGGAGCCTCCTGCTGAAGGACGTGAAGGTGTTCCTCCGCGATACGACGCAGTGGTCGCAGCTGCTCCTCCTCGTCGCCCTCGTCCTCGTCTACCTCTACAACTTCCGCGTCCTCGATCTGGAGCGGATCCCCTACATGGGGGCGATGGTCAAGAACGTGTATGCGTTCGTCAACCTCGCCATGGCCTCTTTCGTGTTGTCGGCGGTCGCGGTCCGGTTCGTCTTCCCCGCGGTCTCCGCCGAGGGGCCCGCGTTCTGGATCATCCGCAGCGCCCCCGTCCCGATGCGCAGCTTCCTGTGGTCCAAGTTCTGGACCGGCCTCGTGCCGATCCTCCTGTTGTCGGAAGCCCTCACCGTGGTCTCCAATCGCTTCCTCGGGGCCGACCCTTTCCTGCGCGTCCTGGGCGCGGTGGCGATCTTCTTCATGAGCTTCGCCCTCGTCGGCCTCGCCACCGGGATGGGCGCGCAGCACCCGCGCTTCAACGCGGAAAACACGACCCAGGTCGCGGGCTCCTACGGCGGGATCGCCTTCATGGTCCTGGCCGTGCTCTACATCCTGGCCATGATCGCGCTGCTCGCGTGGCCGTCGTCGCTCTACCTGTGGCACCGATTCCGGGAGGACTCCGTTCCCGCGCTCGACCAGGCGTGGATGGTCCTCTGCGGCCTCCTGGCCCTCGGCCTGAGCGCGGCCACGTTCTGGGCCCCGATGCAGAAGGGAATCCGGTCCCTGGAGGAGATGGGATAAACTGGGAATTCGTCGCCCGGGGAGGAACAGTGCTCCTGAAGGCGGATTTCCACGTCCACACCCGCGAAGACCCGCACGACTTCATCCGCTACACGGCGGGGGAGCTGCTGGAGGAGGCGGCGCGCCAGGGGTTCGACGTCCTCGCCCTCACCTGCCACAACAAGCGCATCCACACCGAGGAGCTGCGACGGCGGGCCGAAGGCCTCGGCATCCTTCTCGTGCCGGGGGTCGAAGCCGCGATCGAGGGCAAGCACACCCTGCTGCTCGACATGCCGTACGCGCGACTCAAGGTCCGGACGTTCGCGCACGTCCGCGCCCTCAAGCGCGACGGGGGCCTCGTGATCGCCCCGCATCCGTTCTTCCCCGCCCCCAAGTGCCTCAACGGCAAGCTGCGCGAGAACCTGGACGTCTTCGACGCGATCGAGTTCTCGCACTTCTACACGCGCTCCGTGGACTTCAACCGCAAGGCGGTGGAGTACGCGCGGAGGATGGAGCTGCCCCTGGTGGGGACGTCCGACTGCCACCGCCTGTGGCAGCTCGGGACGACCTACACCATCGTGGAGGCGGCCGCCAAGACGATCCCGGCCGTGTTCTCGGCCATCCGTGCCGGGCGCGTCCGCGTGGTCACCGCGCCGCTGCGCCCGCTCGAGCGCCTGCGCGAACGAGGCGCGAGCCTGTTAGGATCCGCACGATGAATCGCAACCCGTCGCGCGCCGTCCGGGTGGGCGCCGTCACCCTGGGCGGAGGCCATCCGGTGGCCGTCCAGAGCATGTGCGCCACGCGGACGCAGGACGTCGACGCTACCGTCGAGCAGGCGGAGGCGATCCGGAAGGCCGGCGGCGACGTCGTCCGGGTGGCGGTCGACAGCCCGAAGGACGTGGACGCGCTGGCGGAGATCCGGCGGCAGACCACGGCCAACCTGGTCGTGGACCTGCAGGAGAACTACCGGCTGGCGGCGAAGGTGGCCCCCCACGTCGACAAGGTCCGCTACAACCCGGGACACCTCTACCATCACGAGAAGGACAAGCCGGTGCGGGAAAAGGTGCGCTTCCTGGCCGAAGTGGCCCGCGAGCACGACTGCGCGATGCGCGTGGGGGTCAACTGCGGCAGCGTCGATCCCGACACGAAGGCCCGGCACCCGGAAGACGACGTGGCGGCCATGGTCGAGTCCGCGATCGACCACTGCCGGATGCTCGACGAGCTGGGCTTCGCGCGCTACGTGGTCAGCCTCAAGGACTCGCATCCCCGGAAAGTGATCGAGGCCAACGTCCGCTTCGCCGCCCTCCGGCCCGATGTCCCGCTCCACCTGGGCGTGACCGAGGCCGGCATCCCTCCCGAGGGCGTCGTGAAGACGCGGGTCGCGTTCGAGCAGCTCCTGACCCGCGGCATAGGGGACACGATCCGCGTGAGCCTCACCCTGCCCAATCCCCGCAAGCACGAAGAGGTCACGGTCGGCCGTCAGATCCTCGCCGACATCGCGGCCGGCCGCTTCCGCTCGGTGCCGGTGTTCGACGACGACCGGCTCAACATCATCTCGTGCCCGTCGTGCTCGCGCGTGGAGAACGAGCGCTTCGTGGAGCTGGCGGAGGCGGTGAAGGCGATGTCGGCCTACGCGGAGCGGCACGCGCTGACGATCGCGGTGATGGGTTGCCGGGTCAACGGTCCCGGCGAGACCGACGACGCCGACCTCGGGCTCTGGTGCGGGCCGACCCACGTCAACCTGAAGCGAAAGACGGAGGCGGTGGGGGCCTTCACCTACGACGAGATCCTCGACCGCCTGCGCCGCGAGCTGGACCAGCTGATTGCCTCGCGGTCGGCCGCGGCCGTTCCCTCCCGTTAGCGCGCCGGGCGCACGGGCGCTCCGCCGCCGGCGAGGTCGGCCTCGACCATCAGGCGCACCAGCTCCTTGAAGCTGACCTTCGGCTTCCACCCGAGCACGCGGCGGGCCTTTGTGGAATCGCCGAGGAGCACGTCCACCTCCGCGGGTCGGAAGTACTTCGGATCGACCTTCACGAAGTCCTTCCAGGCGAGACCCACGCAGGCGAAGGCCTCCTCGAGGAACTCGCGAACCGAGTGCGTCTCCCCCGTCGCCACGACGTAATCGTCGGGCTGCGGCTGCTGCAACATCAGCCACATCGCCTCGACGTAGTCCTTCGCATAGCCCCAGTCGCGCTTGGCATCGAGGTTGCCGAGGCGCAGCTCCTTCGACTTGCCCTGCTTGATCGCGGCCACGGCCATGGTGATCTTGCGGGTGACGAAGTTCTCACCGCGCCGCGCGCTTTCGTGATTAAACAGTATCCCGTTGGAAACGTGAAGGCCGTAGCCCTCCCGGTAGTTGACGGCCATCCAGTGGCCGAAGACCTTCGAGATCCCGTACGGCGAGCGCGGGTGGAAGGGCGTCCGCTCGGTCTGCGGGGTCTCCTGGACGAGGCCGTACATCTCGGAGCTTCCCGCCTGGTACACGCGTGTGGGCAGGCCGAGATCGCGCACCGCATCGAGCAGGCGAAGCACACCCAGGCCGGTGACGTCGGTCGTGTACTCGGGCATCTCGAAGGAGACCTTGACGTGGCTCTGGGCGGCGAGGTTGTAGACCTCCTGGGGCTCGATCGCCTCCAGCGTGCGCGCGAGGCTGTTCTGGTCGACGAGGTCACCGTAGTGCAGCGCGAGCCGGTCCCGGACGTGGTCGATCCGCCAGGTGTTGAACGAGCTGCTGCGGCGCACGAGGCCGTGGACCTCGTAACCCTTCTCGAGAAGGAGCTCCGCCAGGTAGCTGCCGTCCTGCCCGGTGATCCCGGTGATGAGAGCCTTCTGCGCCAAAGCACCTCCGCCAGGTCAAAAGGGGAATCTACAACGACGGCGGCGCCAGGGTCAAAGGCGCTCCGCTCGCCGGCGGTATCTGCGGTTAGAAGAAGAAAGGAAAAGGAAAAGGGACCGCGTTGTTCCTGGCCGCACGCTCGCGCCTCGAAGATCCCCGACCGGTCGCTCGACCGGCCGTTCCCGCGGCTCCCGACGTGGCTCCCTCCAAACCCCGCCGTTCACCGCGGAAGGTCCCGACGCGCCGGCGATTGCTGCCCGGCTACGCGATCCCTTGTCCGCTCTGTCCTTAAGCAGGGGCCATGCCAAACAACTTGCGAACCTTAACTCGTTGATTTTACGTAATTAATTGGATTGACGTCGCGCTGCCCAAACCGTTGATGATGCGGAACCTCAACGCCCGTTTATCGCCAACGCAACATCTAAGGTCTGGGACGGGGTGGAGTCTGGATCCCGAGCTGCTTCATCTTGCGGTATAGGTTCGTCCGCTCGATGCCGAGCTCGCGGGCCGTATGGCCGAGGTTGCCACCGTTGGCGGAGAGGCGATAGAGGATGTACTGGCGCTCGAAGCGCGCGCGGGCCTCGCGTAGCGGAAGCGGTCCCTCCTCCCCCGTCGCGCCCGACATGTTGAGCACGCCCATGAGGTCCTGGTGGCCGACGACCTCCTTGGCGATCAGGACCACCACGCGCTCCATGAGGTTGCGCAGCTCGCGGACGTTGCCCTGCCAGGGGAGCTGGGTGAGGAAGTCAACCGCCCGCGGCGACAGCCGCTTCGGCTTGACCCCGTTCTCGACGCTGGAGAGACGCAGGAAGTGCTCGGCCAGCTCGGGGATGTCCTCGCGGCGCGTACGCAGGGGAGGCACCGCGATCGTGAGGACGTTGATCCGGTGATAGAGGTCCTCGCGGAACCGGCTCTGGGCGATCTCCTCCTGCAGGTTCTTGCTGGTGGCGCACAGGATGCGGACGTCCACGGGCCGGCCTTCCGCGCTGCCCACCGGGGTCACGACGCCTTCCTGCAACACGCGGAGGAGCTTGGCCTGCGTCATGAGGCTCATGTCCCCGATCTCGTCGAGGAACAGGGTGCCCGCGTTGGCCGCCTCGAAGCGCCCCTTGCGGTCGGCCATCGCGCCCGTGAAGGAGCCCTTGACGTGGCCGAACATCTCGCTCTCGATCAGCTCTCCGGGAATCGCCGCGCAGTTGAGCTCGATGAACGGGCGGTCGCGGCGGGGGGAGAGGGCGTGGATCGCGTGCGCGATGAGCTCCTTGCCGGTCCCGCTCTCCCCCGAGATGAAGACCCGGCACTTGGTGGGAGCGGCCATCTCGACGAGTTGATAGATCCGGCGCATAGGCTCGGAACGGCCCACCATGCCGTAGCGGGAGCCGTCGGCGACGCGCTCGGGATCGGTCTCCCCGCCCGGGAGCGGGCGTTGCAGGATGCGGTCCATGAGCTGGAAGAGCCGGTCGCGGGAGATCGGCTTCTCGATGTAGTCGGTCGCGCCCATCCTCATGGCTTCGACCGCTTCCGTGACGCTGCCGAAGCCGGAGATGACCACGACCGGGGTGCCGGGCGACTGCCGCTGCAGCTCGCGCAGGACGTCGATTCCGGTCCCGTCCGGGAGCTTCAGGTCGAGCAGCACGGCGGCCGGGCGCCGCTCGCCGAAGAGCCTCAGGCCCTCGCCGACCGAAGCCGCCGCCAGCGTCTGGTGGCCCCGGGCGCGCAGCATCTCGACGCACGTGCGCCGGACGTCCTCGTCGTCGTCGATGATGAGGGTGGTTCCATCACGGAGGGACATGAGCGGGGCATGGTATCATCGGGGCGAAAATGGCGGCAACCGCTCCCCGCGGCGGCCGCCGGCATGCTCCATGCGTCTCAATGTCATGCGGCGACTGAGACCCAACCTGCTCCTGCTCGGCGCCGTGATCTCCATGGGCTGCCTCGACTTCCACAAGACCGGCCCCGAAGACCCGACTCCCGTGGTCCCCCCTCAGCTCGTGGACGTGACCATCGAATACCGCCAGCCCGGCCTCTGCATGGCCGCCGACCGCTGCGACGACAACGTCGTCTTCCTGGCGAGCTGGTTGCCCACCCAGGTGAATCCCCAGGGCCAGTTATCGGGCGGCTTCATGTTCTTGACGCGGGTCGGCGGTTTCGTCTGGCAGGGCGTCGCCCACAACGTTCCCGTGAACTATCCACCCAAAGACGATGCCCACGTGGTGGCGATCTACGACCCGCATCTGAGGGACACCCCGACCGGTGGCCGGGCGGCCGCCCGCCTGAAGGTTGGACGAGAAGCCCTCACTGTGTTCCTCGATCCGGGAACAACTAACGAAGCCGCGTTCGTGTACGTCGACGACAACGGGTACGGCCACAACCCGTTCTAGTCTATGGCTCGGAAAGGAATCGCAGGATCTCACGCATCAGGCGCTCTCCCTGGTCCGTGCCAAAAATGAACTGCGCGTG
>QHVJ01000040.1 GCA_003222275.1 Acidobacteriota bacterium
TTCGATCCGGCGCGTATTCCCATACGGCCACCGGGCAACGGTCGGGCCGGAACATCTCGGCGTTGCGCGCGGCCTCGAACCAGTGGAAGAGCTGGCGCTCGACCCGTAGCGGGCGGCCCAGCGTGCCGAGCAGCGACGGCATCCAGGGTCCGGCGCTGAGGATCAGACGCTGCGCGCGATGGGTGCCGCCGGCGGAAGTCACGGACACGCCGTCGCCGACGGCGTGCCACGACGTGACCGCCTCGCCGGTCCTCAGATCGGCCCCACCGCGCCGGGCGAGCTCGAGGGCGGCCTCGACGCAGCCCTCCGGC
>QHVJ01000042.1 GCA_003222275.1 Acidobacteriota bacterium
GCCCTCGCTTGCGCTTCGGAGAGATAGGCCATGTCCTCGAGGTCCGAGTCGGAGACAGTGGGCGCGGGAGCGTCGGGGGGGTCGGGGATGATCTCGGGCTCGGGAATGATCTCGGGCTCCGGCTCCGCCGAGGCCGAAGCGAGCGGGTCCGCCGACGGATCGAACTCCTCGAGCCCCAGCTCGGGCTGGCTCGCAGGGGTCGCCGCCGCGGCGCTGCCCGGCCCGGGCATCTGCCGCGCCTTCTCCTGGATGAGATGCGCGAGGCGCTCCTCCACGTCGCGCCGACCGGGCTCGATCTTCTCGATTCGCTTGAGGACCGCGATGGCCTTGGCGGCGAAGCCGTCCGCGGCCTCCGCATCGGCCAGGCTCATGAGGGTGCCCACCGCCTCCTTGTCCCGGCCGGCCAGGATCAGCACGTCGGCGAGCTTGAGGCGCAGCCGGGCATCCTGCGGCCGGCGGGCGAGCTGCGCCTGGAGCAGCGCGACCGCCTTGGGATAGTTCCTGCGGGTGATGAGGTCGGCGACGTCGGAATCCACGGAGGGGATTCTAGTATGATGCCGCCCCGACCCCGAGCGAGGCTTCCCATGCAGGTGTTGATCGTGAACCAGTCGGAGGTCGCCCGCCTCCTTCCGATGGAGGCGTGCATGGAGGCCATGGGCGAGGCCCTGCGTTCGTTGAGCCGCGGCGAGTCGATGCTGCCGCTGCGCCAGGTCATCATGCTTCCGGACAAGGCGGGTGCGTTCGCGGCCATGCCGGCGTACCTGGCCTCACCGGCCGCCGTCGGCCTCAAGTCCATCACGGTCTTCCCGGGGAACCAAGGCACCGAGCTGGATTCGCACCAGGGCGCGGTGCTGCTCTTCGAGACGAGGCGGGGGAGCCTGCTGGCGGTGATGGACGCCAGCTCCATCACCGCGATCCGCACCGCCGCCGTCTCGGGCGTCGCCACCCGGCTGCTGGCCGGCGCCGATGCGGGTGATCTGGCGGTGCTCGGCACCGGCGTGCAGGCCCTGAAGCACGTCGAGGCGATGTCCCACGCCCGGCGGCTCCGGCGCGTGCGCGCGTGGAGCCGGAGCCCCGAGCACGTCCGGGCTTTCGCGCCGCGCGCGGAAAGGTCGCTGGGGCTGAGGGTGGAACCGGCCGCATCCGCACGGGAAGCGGTGGAGGGAGCGGACATCGTCTGCACGGTCACGTCTTCGCGCGAGCCGGTGCTGAAAGGCGAATGGCTCTCGGCCGGCGCGCACGTCAATGCGGTGGGCGCCAGCCTGCCGTCGGCGCGGGAGCTGGACACGCCCGCCGTCGCGCGCGCGCGCTTCTTCGTCGATCGGCGCGAGTCGGCGCTGAGCGAAGCCGGGGACTTCCTGATCCCGCGGCGCGAGGGCGCGGTGGGCGACGACCACATCCGCGGCGAGCTGGGCGAGCTGCTCATCGGGAGCTGCCGGGGGCGTCGGTCCGATTCCGACATCACCGTCTTCAAGTCCCTCGGGCTCGCGGTCGAGGACGTGGCCGCGGCCCGGCTCATCTACGACAACGCGCTTGCCGCCGGGGCGGGCACCCGGGTGGAGCTGGGAGGGGCGCGGGATGTCGGAGCTTGAAGCGCCGTCGCTGCCCGAGATCCGGGCGGCCCGCGAACGGCTGGGCGGCATCGCCATCCGCACGCCGCTCGTCCGGCTGAACGCCGAGGAGGCGCCCGCCGAGATCCATCTCAAGCTGGAGAACCTGCAGCCCATCGGCTCCTTCAAGCTGCGGGGCGCGGGCAATGCGATGGCGGTGGCGGGCCCCGCGGTACGGGCGCGCGGAGTATGGACCGCGAGCGCCGGGAACATGGCCCAGGGCGTCGCGTGGTGCGCCCGGCAGCGGGGCGTGCCGTGCACGGTCGTGATGCCCGACCACGCGCCGCAGACCAAGCGGGCGGCCGTGGAGCGGCTGGGCGCGCGCACGGTCGAGGTTCCCTTCGACGCGTGGTGGCAGACCCTCGTGGATCGCCGCCACCCGGGCGTCGAAGGCGTCTTCATCCATCCCGTGTCCGACCACGCGGTGATGGCCGGCAACGGAACGATCGGCCTCGAGATCCTCGAGGACCTGCCCGACGTCGACGCGGTGGTGATCCCGTACGGGGGGGGCGGGCTGTCGTGCGGGGTCGCCGCCGCCCTGCGCGCCCTCAGGCCGCAGACGAAGGTCTACGCCTGCGAGGTGGAGACTGCGGCCCCGCTGCACGCCGCTCTCCAGGCGGGCGCGCCCGCGCCCATCGACTATCGCCCGAGCTTCGTCGACGGCATCGGCGGCAAGGGGGTCCTGGCCGAGATGTGGCCGCTGGCCCGGCGTTTCCTCGACGGCTCGCTCGTCGTTTCCCTCGCGGCGATCGCCGGCGCCATCCGGATGCTCGCCGAGCGCAACCACGTCGTGGCCGAAGGCGCGGGCGCGGCGCCGGTGGCGGCGGCGCTGTCCGGACGCGCGGGAGCCGGCAAGGTCGTGTGCGTGGTGTCCGGCGGAAACATCGACGTCGCCAAGCTGGCCGTCATCCTCCAGGGAGGGGTGCCGTAGGCGCTCGGCGCTCGACGGGGAAGGCGGCCGCGGTCCGGTGGGCGAGCGCAATGCCGCGCTCGAAAGAGCGGAAGATCCGCAGCCGCCCCTTCCGGTTTCGCCAGCCCGCGCGGGCGAGCGCGCGCAGCGGCTGGTCCTGGACGGCCACGATGATCACCTTGATGCCGCCTTCGTTGAGGCGCGCCACGAGCGATTCGAGGGCCACGATCCCGGTCGCGTCGATGGCGGGGACGTGCTCCACGTCGAGGATGACGATCCGCACGTGGCGCCCTTCCATGGCCTGGAGCGAGCGCATGGCCTTCTGGGCGGCGCCGAAGAAGAGGGGCCCCGCGATGTCGTAGAGGACCACGCCGCGCGGCAGGGGCTGCTCCAGGGCCGGGTGGCCCTCGCCGACCAGCTCCACGCCCGAGACTTCGGCCATCCGCCGCATGAACAGCAGAGCCGCCATCAGGACGCCGGCGGTCACGGAGACCGTCATGTCGAAGACCACGGTGAGCGTGAAGCACGTGAGGAGCACGGCGACGTCGCTGCGCGGCGAGACGCGGAGCAGGTGCGCGAAGTGATGCGAATCGCTCATGTTCCAGGCCACCATGAGCAGGAGGGCGGCCAGGGAGGCCATGGGGAGGTAGCCGAGCCACGGGGCCAGGAGCAGGACGGCGGACAGGACCACGAACGAATGGAACACGGCGGCCAGCGGCGAGCGGGCCCCGGAGCGGACGTTGGTGGCGGTGCGGGCGATGGCGCCGGTGGCGGCGACGCCGCCGAAGAAGGGCGCCACGACGTTGCCGATCCCCTGGGCCATCAGCTCCGCGTCGGGGTCGTGCTTGCGCCGGGTCATCCCGTCGGCGACGGTCGCCGACAGGAGCGACTCGATGGCCCCGAGCATCGCGATCGCGAAGGCGGCCGGCATGAGCTCTCGCAAGAGGTCGAGGTTCATCCGGAGCGGCGCCCCGTCCGGTCCGGGCAGGCGCCAGGGCAGCACGGGGCGCGGGGGCTCGCGGGGGATGCCGGGACGGCGGACGCCGGCGACCTCGTACGAGAAGCGTGTGTTGATCGTGGCGACCGCGAAGCCGGGCATGGCGCGGGCCACCGCCAGAGGGGCGAGGCCGGCGATCGTCAGGGCCACGATCGGAGCCGGAACGCGGCGGTTGATCCGGGGCCACAGCGTGAGCACGGCGAGGGTGAGGACGCCGACGGAGACGTCGGCCAGCCGCAGCGTGGGGAGCGCCTTCATCAGGGCGCCGAGGCGTTCCAGATAATGCTCGGGCATTCGGACGACCGTGAGGCCGAGGAAGTCCTTGAGCTGGAGCGTGCCGATCACGACCGCGATGCCGGCGGTGAACCCGGTCGTGACCGGATACGGCACGTACTCGATGAACTGTCCCATCCCCGCCGCGCCCATCGCGAAGAGGATCACGCCCGCGGCCAGCGTGGCCACGAGCAGCCCGCCGAGGCCGAACCGGGCGGCGATGGGGGCCAGGATCACGACGAAGGCGGCGGTGGGCCCCGACACCTGGACCGCCGATCCGCCCAGCAGCGCGATGACGAAGCCGCCCACGATGGCAGTGTAGAGGCCGTGCTGCGGAGCGACTCCGGAGGCGATCGCGAGGGCCATCGACAGCGGCAGGGCCACGACCCCCACCACGATCCCCGCCATCAGATCGGCGCGGAGCGCGCGGGCGTCGTAGCGCTCGCGCAGGGAGCCGCGCAGCGCGGCCGCGATACGGCGCACGGGGGGGGCGGGGAGCGCCCCGGGCTGGGTCATGGGCCGCCCATTCTAGACCGGCCGGCGTCGCCGAGTTGACCCGGCGGACGAGCCCGTCATAGATTCGGGGCGCGCTCATCCTCCAGGGAGGGATACCGTAGGCCGATTGAGCGAGGTGAGCGAGCTCGTCTTTCCCGAGTGCGTGTCGGTCGTCGACTCGCACACCGAGGGAGGGCCGACGCGCGTCATCGTGGACGGCTGGCCGATGCCGTCCGGGACGACGATGGCCGAGCGGCAGGAAGACCTGCGCCGCCGCTTCTCTCATCTGCAACGGGCGGTCGTCGGCGAGCCCCGTGGCCACGACGCGGTGATGGGAGCGCTGCTGACGCCGCCCGCCGAGCCGGGCTCCCTGACCGGCGTGATCTTCTTCGACGGTGCGGGCGACATCGGTATGTGCGGGCACGGGCTCATCGGCGTGGTGCGGACGCTGGAGCATCTCGGGCGGCTCGCGCCGGGAAGCGTTCACATCGATACTCCGGTGGGCACGGTGAAGGTGGAGCTGGCCCCCGACGGGGCGGTGACGATCGAGATCGGGCCCGCCCGCTGTCCCGCGCGCGACGTTCCCCTGGACGTCCCGGGGGTCGGCCGGATCGTCGGCGACGTGGCGTGGGGCGGGTACTGGTTCTTTCTCGCCCGGCTGCCGGGGATCACCCTCGAGCTCGCGCACGTCGCCGAGCTCAAGGACAAGGCGATCCGCATTCGCGACGCGCTCCGGACGAAAGGCGTCACCGGCGACGATGGCGCTGCGATCGACAACGTGCAGCTCTTCGGGCCCGCGCGGAGGCAAGATGCCGACAGCCGCAACTTCGTGCTCTTTCCGGGCGACTCCTTCGACCGCTCGCCGTGCGGCACCGGCACCTCGGCCCGGATGGCGGCCCTGCACGCCCGCGGTCTCCTCCGGATCGGCCAGCCCTGGCGGCAGGAGAGCATCACCGGCACTCTCTTCACGGGCTGGCTCACGCGCGACCACGAGCTGCTCATCCCCCACATCCGCGGCCGGGCGTTCGTCACCGGCCGGGGATCGCTCTTCTTCAACCCCGCGGACGAGCTGCGGGGCGGGCTGCCCAGGGACTGAAGGATCCGCGGCATGAACCCGGCCAAGCTGATCCTCTTCGCCGCCCTGCTGGCGACGACCGTGGTGTTCATTGCGGCCTGGGCCCGGAGCGTGCGGCGCCGCCGGCCCGCGAGCGGGCTGGGACCGACGGCGCTGGAGATGGCGGTGGGCTTCGTGACCAACTTCTTCGACACCCTGGGCATCGGCTCTTTCGCTCCCACGACGTCGATCTTCAAGCTGAAGAGGATGGTGCCCGACGAGCGCATCCCGGGCACGCTCAACGTCGGCCACGCCCTGCCGACGGTGGCCGAGGCCCTCGTGTTCATCGCGATCGTCAACGTGGGGATGGCGACCCTCGTCTGTCTCATCGCCGCCTCGGTGGCGGGCGCGTGGCTCGGAGCGGGAGTGGTGGCGTCCTGGCCCCGGCGCAAGGTCCAGATCGGCATGGGCGCCGCGCTCCTGGCGGCGGCGGGACTGTTCGCGATGACGAACCTGCACCTGCTTCCCGGAGGCGGCGACGCGCTGAGCCTGCAGGGCGGGCGCTTCGCCGCCGGCCTGGTGGGCAACTTCGCGCTCGGCGCCCTCATGACGCTCGGGATCGGGCTCTATGCGCCGTGCATGATCCTGGTGAGCCTGCTGGGCATGAACCCGATCGCCGCGTTCCCGATCATGATGGGCTCGTGCGCGTTCCTGATGCCGGTGGGCAGCCTGCGGTTCATCGAGAAGGGAAGCTACAGCCCACGGACGGCGTTGGGCCTGGCCGTGGGCGGCGTGCCGGGCGTGCTGATCGCCGCCTTCATCGTGAAATCGCTGCCGCTCACGGCGCTGCGCTGGGGTGTGGTCGTCGTGGTGCTGTATGCCGCCGGCGCCATGCTCCGCTCGGCGCGACAGGCGGCCGACATCAGCCCTCCCCGGGGATGATCGTGAAGGCTTCGTCGATCGCGCAGCTCTTCCCGGCCACGTCGTCGGTGACGCGCAGGACGAGCGCGTAGTCGCCGGGCTCGAAGCCGGCGAGGCCGAAGCCGAGCAAGCGAAGGAGCTGGCCGTCGCTCGTCGGCTCGATCGCGGAGGGCGGCCCTTCCTTGATGACGTGGCCGGCGCGCAAGATCGCATACGACGCGCGGACTCGCGGGTGCTGAGTCGTCGCGTCGAGGGCGGCGCCGAACACGCGGTATTGGCAATAGAACGCGCTGCCCGAGCGGTAGCGTCGATCGAGCCGGAGACGGGGACGCGGGATGCGCGAGGCCTCGAGCTCGTCGGCCAGGATCGGCGACGACAGCCGCAGTCCGTTGCCGGCCGGCACCTCGAAGGTGTGGA
>QHVJ01000041.1 GCA_003222275.1 Acidobacteriota bacterium
TTCGAGCGCGCTCCGCCGCGCGCCGGCGAAGAGCACGCCGCTCTCCGGTCCCGCCATGAGGCCGCCGGTCTGCCGCAGGAGCCGGCGGCCCGACTCCTGCTCGAGCTGCGCCCAGCACTCGTAGGCCCGGCGCAGCAGGGGCACGTAGCCGGGATGCTCGAAGTAGGCTTCGCGGATGATGCGGCTGCGGCCGTGCGTCGAGCCCATCGTGTGGGGAGGCGAGAAGCGGTCGAACCCGAGCACGCGCCGTCCACGTCGCGCGAGCTGCCACGCCGCCGCGCTTCCCATCGCGCCGAGGCCGACGACGATGACGTCCGCCGCGGGCACGACGCCGCTCAGGGACGGTTCCGGATGATCGCCTCGACAGTGTCCTGGGCCCGCGCCTCGTGGAAGCGCTTCAGGACCTCGAGCACGTTGGGATGGCTCTGCGTGATGCCGTCGAGGGTGGCCTTGTCCAGCTCCAGCACCTCGCAGGACGTCGCCGCGGTGAGCGTGGCCGTGCGGGGCCGGCCGGTG
>QHVJ01000043.1 GCA_003222275.1 Acidobacteriota bacterium
TCGCCGAGGGGAATGCTCAGCTCCGAGGTGTCCCGGACCGGCTCGCCACGATCGAGCGGGTGCGCTTCGACGAGGAGGTTGAGGTGGCGCTCTCCGCTGACGGCCGCGTCCTTATCCAGCTCGACGGCCACCGTCGTGGTGACCTCGCCCCTGGCCGATGTGTCGAGGAAGAGAGTGCTCACGCGGAGCGGGATGTCGGTTGCGTCGGACACCAGGCCCAACGCCTGGACTGCCGGCGGGACCGGCTTGCTGCTTGTTGCCGGCTCACCGGCGAGGTAGCGATCCGGCGCGCGGACGGTGAGCCCTTCGCGCCTCACGCGGACCTTCAATTTCCGCTCGCCCGGCTCTCCCGGCGAAGGCTGGAAGCCGAGGAGGTAGTAGGCCGAGGACTCGACCATCGCATCGTGCAGGAGCGCGGTGGCGTCGTTTGAAATGGAGATTCGCCCTCCGGTGGCGGTCGCGACATAAGACGTGCCGCCCGCCTCGGTATCGAGCTGGATGAGGGAGGGCCCCCCCGGCTCGCCGTCAGCCATGGGCCGGCCGCTGGCCAGGCCCCGCGGGTCGACGAAGTACACGGCGACGTGGGCCCGCCGGGCGAGCTCGATCGTCTGGTCGTACTCGGGCATGTCGCGCGACCAGACGAACCCTTCGGAATAGAGGATCAGCGACTTGCGGCCGCGGAATCCCGCGATGGACTGGATGGCGTCGGCCAGTCCCCCGAGGCTCTGGCGGATGCGCCGCTGGGCCAGCGCATACCTCTCATACGCGACCAGGTCTGGGGACGCGCGGAAAGTGGAGTTTGGCCCCGGCGGCGGTTTGTAGTCGCGGCCGCCGTATTCGGCGGCCCGCATCGCTTCGAAGTCGGACGTCTTGTCCTTGAATGGATCGCGGACGAGCAGGCCCTTGAGGCCCTGGATCACCGCGAGAAGCTGGCGGTGCTCGAAGGCCGTGCGGGCCGTCCACTTGACGCCGGCCACGGGCGACACGACCGTCACCCAGTCGCCTTCTCGGGTCTCACTCTGGAGAAACCGCACGAGCGGCGCTCGGGTCCGCTCGGCCGACAGCGCGCTCAGGTGAACGTCGTCGAAGAAGATCAGGAAG
>QHVJ01000585.1 GCA_003222275.1 Acidobacteriota bacterium
CGGAACTGGTCCCTCGCTTCGGGAGAGAACTTCACCGCCCGCGACGTCCTGGTGGCGGAGAAGGTCTGCTTGCTGGGGGATACCGTGGTCCGCAACATCTTCCCGGACCAGGACCCCGTGGGCCAGGTGATCCGGGTCAAGAACCTGCCGTTCCGCGTCCTGGGCGTGCTCGCCCCGAAGGGCCAGGGCCAGTTCGGACAGGACCAGGACGACCTCATCATCGCCCCCTACACCACCATCCAGAAGAAGCTGCTCGGCATCACCTACATCCAGCAGGTGTACGTATCGGCGGCGAGCAGCGACCAGGTCGAGCAGGCGGCGGTTCAGATCACGCGGCTGATGCGCCAGCGCCACCGCATCACGAACCCGGACGAGGACGACTTCACCGTCCGGACCGTCGAGGAGATGGCGGCCACGCGTGTGCAGATGGCCAACACCATGACCGGCCTGCTCATGAGCGTCGCCTCGGTCAGCCTGCTCGTGGGCGGCATCGGCATCATGAACATCATGCTCGTCTCGGTCACCGAACGGACGCGGGAGATCGGCCTGCGCATGGCCGTCGGCGCCCGCACGCGGGACATCCTCCGCCAGTTCCTGGCCGAGGCCGTGAGTCTTTCCGTGGTGGGGGGGATCATGGGCATCGCGCTCGGCGTGCTCGTCTCCCAGGTCATGACGTGGCGGCTCGGCTGGCCCACGTCGATCACGTCCGCTTCCATCCTGGTGGCCTTCGCGTTCGCGGGCGCGGTCGGGATCTTCTTCGGGTACTATCCCGCCCACAAGGCGGCGAACCTCGACCCCATCGACGCCCTCCGTTACGAGTAGCCGCGTTTAGAGGCAAGATGATCGTCGTCAGGAAGGCGGGCGAGCGGGGTCGTTTCGACTTCGGGTGGCTGGACACCCGCCACACGTTCTCGTTCGGCGACTATCACGACCCCGACCACATGGGCTTCCGGCAGCTCCGGGTGATCAACGAGGACCGGGTGGCGCCGGGCGGCGGCTTCCCCACCCATTCCCATCGCGACATGGAGATCCTCTCCTACGTCCTCGAGGGCGCGATCGAGCACCAGGACAGCATGGGCCATCGCGAGGTGCTCCGGCCGGGCGAGCTGCAGAGGATGAGCGCGGGCCGCGGGGTCACCCACAGCGAGTACAACCCGTCGCGCGAGGAGCCGCTGCACTTCCTCCAGATCTGGATCCTTCCCGATCGGCGCGGCCTGGAGCCCGGCTACGAGCAGAAGGAGTTCCCCGAGAAGGACCGCACCGGCCGGCTGCGCCTGGTGGCGGCGCCCGGCGGCCGGGACGGCGCGCTCGAGATCCACCAGGACGTGGCCGTCTACGCGACGCTGCTCGGGCCGGGCCAGGAGGTCGTCCACCCTCTGGCCCCGGGCCGCCACGCATGGGTCCAGGTGGCGCGCGGGGCGCTGGAGGTGGGCGGCCGGGGGCTCGAAGCCGGCGATGGCGCCGCGATCAGCGGTGAAGCCGAGGTGCGGCTGCGCGCCGTCTCCCCCGCCGAGGCGCTGCTGTTAGATCTGGGCTGACTTTCTCGCCACCACGCCGAGGCCGGGCCGGTCCGGCAGGACGAGGCGGCCCTCGACGACCGTCGCGCCCTCGAACGGGTCGTTCTGCACGAGCAGGTTGCCGTCGAGATCGGCGGTGTCCACCAGCGGCGAGAGGTGGGCGGCGGCGGTGATGGCCAGGGAGGACTCGATCATGCAGCCGAGCATGATCTTCATGCCGTGGGCCCGCGCCACCGCGATCATCCGCAGCGCCTCGGCGATCCCGCCGCACTTCATCAGCTTGATGTTGATGCCGTCGAAGGCGCCGGCCAACCGAGGGATGTCGGCCGCCCGGTGCACGCCCTCGTCCGCATAGAAAGGGATCGGGCTGTGCCGCCGCAGCGCGCGCGTCTCCTCGATGCGGTCGGCGGGCAAGGGCTGCTCGACCAGCTCGACCCCGATCGTCGCCAGCCACTCCAGGCGCTCGAGCGCGGCCTCCGGCGTCCAGCCTTCGTTGGCGTCCACGCGGATGCGCTGCCGCGTCGTGTCCCGCACGGCGGTGAGGACTTCCCGGTCGCGGTCGGAGCCCATCTTCACCTTCAGGACGGGATAGGCGGAGGCCTCCTTCACCTTCTGGATCACGACCTCGGGCGTGTCCAGGCCGATGGTGAAGGACGTCTCGGGTGTCGGGCGGGGGTCGATGCCCAGCACCTCGTAGAGGGGCGCCTGAAGACGGAGGCCGGCCAGGTCGTGCAGCGCCATGTCGACGGCCGCTTCCGCCGCGCTCTGGCCCTTCACCGCGACCCATC
>QHVJ01000044.1 GCA_003222275.1 Acidobacteriota bacterium
AACGCCCGGCCCCGTCGGTGATTGCCTGGCGCGCCAGGCCGGTGCTCTTGTTGACGACACCGACCGAAGCGCCCCGGATGGAAGCGCCTGAGGCGTCTTTGACATCGCCGAGGATCGATCCATAGAGAACCTGCGCGCTGCCTCTTCGGGGGACGGCAAAGACCACAACCAAGGCGGCCAACAACAGACAGGGCAGCGAGACTGTCCATCTGCGTGCTTCTCGGGACATCGGAACCTCCAACGATAAACGATGGGAATTTCCTATGTCCCGCCGGTGATCGGCGGGGCTGCGGGGGCGCTTGGGGGCCGCGCCAGACCTCGCGAGGAGGCTGAGAGTCGTCGACGGAAGGGGCGGCGTGCCGGCCTGTAGGAAGGCGGGGCGCTGCCGCCCGCGACATTGGATACACACGGCATTGTCCCCTTGGATAGGTGCGCAGAGGCTACGCCCGGACTGCGACCCACGTCAAGATGCCAGGCCCTCTCCGCCGGAGCGTCGGGCGCGACGCGTCATCGTCCCATGATCGTGGGGCTCGACGGAGATGCTCAGCGCGCTCTGGGACCACGAATCCTTACGGTCTTCGCGCGAGCGCCGGATCCGGTCGACGCGAGGCCAGGCAGCGCATCACCAGGGCTTCGAGGACCTTGGGCAGAGTCCGGCCGAGGCGTTCGCTCGGCGGGATCGGCGCCGAATGAAGGTGGTGGGCGAGGATCTCGACCGCGGTCTGGCCGGTGAACACGCTCGAGCCGGTCAAGAGATGGTAGGCCACCGCTCCGACCGCATAGACGTCGCTCCGGGCGTCGACCTCGGACGGCGAGGAGACGACCTCGGGCGCCATGTAGTGCGATGAGCCCCAGCAAGTCGAGCCCCTCGAGGTACTCCATCGCATAGTAGAAAGTGCCGTCGGAGGTCCGGCCGTAATCGTGGACCACGATGGAGTTCGGATGAGTCAGGCTGGCGGTGAGCTGCACTTCCCGCTCGAACCGCTCCAGGCTTTCGCCACGGGCGCCGGAGAGGAGCTTGATCGCCGTGGGACGGCGCAACATGGCGTGCCGAGCACGGTACACCACCCCCATGCCCCCTGCCCCAGGCGTGCTTCGAGGGTGTATTGGCCCAGGCGCCGCGCCTCGCGTACTTGATCGAAGACGCGAAGGACCGGGAGTGGAAATGGGCGTACGCGGGGAACGATGGCCAGGATCAGGTAGACGAGCTGGAGGGCGAGCGACGGCGGCGAGAAGTGTCCCATTGCTCCGGAGGCTGGACCTGGCTGCGTCTGGCACGTGTGGGGCAGATCATGCCCCATGCTGACGAAACGGGCTACTTCGGCAGGTAGCTGTTCACCACGATGCCGGACGGGTAGGCGGTCGAGGCCGCCAGCTTCAGGGGTGTCTTCCCTTTGAAGACCCGCATCCCGCTCCCAATCGCCACCGGGTTGACGAAGAAGTTCATCTCGTCGATCAGGCCGTGCTCGAGCAAGGAGGCCACGAACGTGGCCCCGCCGTAGACGATGATGTCCTTCCCCGGCCGGCTCTTCAGCTGCTTGACCGCGTCGACCAGGTCCCTGTTCTCCACCCGGACGTTCTTGCCCTCGACGTGCGGGAGCGTCTTGCTGAACACCACCTTGGGGAGGCCTACCATCTTCTGCGCGAAGTCGTGTTCGGGGCTGTCCTTCTGGGTGACCACGTGTTCCCAATACTTGATGAAGCCGTCGGTCATCTTGCGGCCGAGCAGGATGGTGTCGCTGGTGTCGGTCAATTGGTTGATGAAGGCCAGGAGCCCTGCATCCATGTCGAACGTCATCCAGTCGAGCTGGCCCTCCGGCCCCGCCACGTAGCCGTCGACCGTGACCTGCATTTGCAGCTTCAGCTTTCGCATGACTTCCTTTCGCGGGCGCCCGGAGTGGCGCCGGACCTTGCCCCAGCAGGCGGCCCACGCGGGCGCTCACGCCAGCGTACACGATGCCATGCGACGGCGTCGTCGTCTTTCCAAAGCTTGCCGCGCCTTGCTGATTCTTGCCGTCAACGTGGAACAGCGCCTTGATGACTCCCGTAATGACCTCGTGATCGGGCGCATTTCACGCAGTCCGACCCGGCAGTCCGGTGCACGACGCGTTGGTGATTCGTGCAGCGCTTGCTGGCACGCTCTTTGCGAGATTCGTCGGTTCTGAGTTTGATTTGGGAGGTCCACATGGCCAAAGCGAGCAACGCAATACCCAAAGGGCATCATACGGTTACCCCGTCACTCACCCTCGATAGCGCCGCCCAGGCGATCGACTGGTACAAGAAGGCGCTCGGTGCGGAGGAGACCACGCGCGCGGTCGGCCCGGACGGGAAGATCATGCACGCGGAGATTCGCATTGGCGATTCGCTCATCATGCTGATGGACGCGATGAGGGGCGGGAAGGGGCCGAAGGCGCTTGGCGGATCGCCGGCGTCGCTCTGGGTGTACGTGGACGATTGCGACGCGCTGTTCAACCGCGCCGTGGCCGCGGGTGGGAAAGTGACGCCGCAGGGCGCGATGATGGATCAGTTCTGGGGCGATCGTTCCGGCACGTTCACCGATCCGCACGGGTACACCTGGAGCATCGCCACGCACAAGGAAGACCTCACGCCCCAGGAGATGAAGAAGCGGCAGGACGAGTTCATGAAGCAGTTCGCGACGAAGGCCTGAGCGCGAGCTCGTACGCCGTGGGCGGTTCGACCTTCAATTGAACCGCCCCGGCATCCCCACCCACAGCACGTGCCTGCCCAGAGGACCGTCCGCGAGTGTATTGGCGAAGCCCTCGTCGGCAGTGACCAGGCGACAGTCCAAGGCGATGGCCAGAGCCAGATACACACTGTCGTACACGCTGCGTCCGGTGCCCAGCGCGATCTCGACGGCGCCCTCGAGCACGAGCCGCGACGGAAACACCGTGACCGGAAAATCGTCCAGCGCCCGTATGATGCGCGCCGCCTCCCGCCCAGTGACCTGTCCGGCTCGAGACTTCTTCCCCAGCACGTTGCCGATCTCGGCCCACATCAGATCGGGCGATGCGAGCTCGTGCTGGTCGTCCAGGAGGCGTGCGGCATCGTCTGAATGGCGCTCAGGCACGAACCACTTGGCGATCACGCTCGCGTCCACGACGAAAAGGCTCAACGCGCCCGGTCCTCGGCCAACAGGCATCTTGGCCGCGCGCCACCCCGCGAGGCCGCTCCACCGAGAGCGGATGAGTCGGACCGGAGCGCCTATTCGGCCCGCAGTGTCTCGATGGGGTCTATCTTCGAGGCGTTTCGCGCGGGCATGTAGGAGGCGACCAGGGCGACGGCAACGAGCAGGAGGGTCACGCCGGTCAAGACCGGAACACTGCTCGTCTGCAGGCCGGGGAAGATCGCCGCGAGGAGTCGGGACATGCCGAAGGCGCCGAGCAGGCCGATCGCGGAGCCGATGAGCGCGAGCGTCGTTCCGGAGGTGAGCACGAGTCCCATGATGTCTCGGACCTGGGCTCCCAGCGCGAGGCGGATGCCGAACTCGCCGGTGCGCTGAGCCATCGTGCGCGTGATGACGCCATAGATGCCCAGCGAGGCCAGAAACAGCCCGAGCACGGCCAGGAAGGACAGCATGTCGCCGACGATGGCCCATTCGTACTTCGCGTTGGCGATCGTCGTCTCGGCCGGTTGGAGCTGGCGCACCGCCAGGTCAGGGTCGAGCGTCGCCATCGTGGTCCGGATGCTGTCGCCGAGCGTGGACGGGGCGCTACCGGTGGTGCGCACGGCGATCTCGCTTCCTGGTCGGGGTTCCTGGGCCATGGGTTGGTAGATCTGGTAGGCGACGGGAATGCGATCCGGGTAGACCGATTGCACGTCCTCGACGACGCCGACGATCTCTCCCCACTCGATGGCCTTGCCACCGGCCCGGGCGATTCGCCGACCGAGAGGACTCTCCCCCGCAAACAGGCCGCGCGCCATGGCCTGGTTGACGATGAAAGCCCGGGGGGCCGCGAGCGCGTCGCTTTCGTTGAAGACACGTCCGTCGAGGACGCGGGTGCCGACGGTCTCGAAATAGTGGGGGCTGATGCCGTTGACGACGGCGACCGGCTCGTGGCCGGGCTCGGGAGTATCGCGACCGGCGACGAGGTACTTGCGCGGCTCGGCCAGGCCGAAGAACGGCATCGAGTAGGAGATGCTGGCGGATGCGACGCCCGGCAGCGCTTCGAGGCGTTCCAGGGCCAGGCGCTGGAAGCTCGTGACTTCTTTTCCGCCCGGGTAGGTGGCGGTCGGGAGGAGCATGCTGCCGGTGATGAGGTGGTCGGATGCCCAACCGTAATGGCGGTCGTTCAATTCGTGGGCGCCGCGCACGAAGAGGGCGGCACCCGCAAGCAGGACCATGGCGAGGGCGAACTGGCCGACGATGAGGGCGTGGCGGAAACGTTGATGGCCGCGGCCTCCGGTGGTGCCGCGCCCTCCGCTCTTGAGCGTCTTGTTCAGATCGAGCCGGAGGGCGAACAGCGCAGGGGCAACGCCGAAGGCGAGGGTCGTGAGCAGAGAGGCGGCGAACGCCCAGCCGAGCACGCGCCAGTCGATGCTGAACTCGAGGCCTTTGTCGTCCCCCACGAAGGACGACATCCTCATGTAGCGCTTCATCCAGTCGTTGGTCCAGGTGGCGACGTAGATGGCACAGATGCCGCCCCCGAGGGCCAGCAGCAGGGACTCGGCGTACAGGGGGCGCAGCAGCCGGGCACGGGAGGCGCCGAGGGCAGCGCGCACGGCCAGCTCGCGGGCTCGGGCCATCGTGCGGGCGAGCAGGAGGTTCGCGAGGTTGGAGCAGGCGATGAGCAGCACGAAGCTGGAGAGACCGATGACCATGGCGAAGATGCCCCGGGCCTTGTCGGGGGCCACGCTCCCGTTGATCGGAACGGTGCGCCAGCTGGTTTGCGCATTGACGCCGGGGAAGTCGGCGGCGAGGCGGCGACCGAACTTGGCGACCAGGGCTCCGGCTTGCTCGCGGGAGAGGGTGAGGGAGCGACGCCCGACGAGGCGGAGCGAGGTCGTGCCGCGGTCGCGGGCTTCCTGTTCCGCGAGAGCGAGGGGACGGAACAGGTCGATCAGACCGAGATGGCGCCAGTCGTTGAGGGTGGCGGGCAGCACGCCGACGATGTCGTGGGCTTCGCCGTTCAGGCGAACGGTGCGGCCGACGATATGGGCGTCACCCCCAAAGCGCGTCTGCCAGAAGCGGTGACTGATCATGAGGACGCGGTCGTTGCCCGGGATCTCCTCGTCGGGACGGAAGGTGCGGCCGAGCTCCGGCTGGATGCGGAGCGTGGAAAAGAGATTGGCGGAGGCGCGGATGCCGCTGGCCATGTCGGCGGGTTCGCCGGGCTCGGCCAGGCTCATGTCCGAAAACGCATAGGCGGCAATTTCTCCGTAGCCGTTGACCTCGGACTTCAGATCGAGGTAGTCGGCCGGCGACACTCCGCCCCGAGAGCTCTGGGAAGTCGCGCGATAGATGCGCTCCAGTCGATCGCTGTCGGGATAGGGCAGCGGTCGCAGGAAGATTTCATTGACCAGGCTGAACGCCGACGTGTTGGCGCCGATGCCGAGTCCGAGCGTGACGACGGCAATGAGGACGAAGCCGGGAGAGCGACGCAGCGACCTGAGGCCGAGCCGGAGGTCGTTCACTCTGCCCTCAGCGCTTCGGTGGGGCTGATTCTCGAGGCGTATCTCGCGGGGATGTAGCAGGCGACCTGGGCGATGGCGATGAGCAGGACGGTGGCGCCGATCAAGACGGGAGCGCTGCTCATCTGCATGCCGGGGAAGGCCGCCGCCAGGAACCGCGATATGCCGATGGCGCCGAGCAGGCCCAGGGCGGAGCCGATGAGAGCGAGCTTCGCTCCGGAAACGAGCACGAGGCGGATGATGTCTCGGGCCTGGGCTCCGAGCGCGAGCCGGATGCCGAATTCGCCGGTCCGTTGGGCCACGGTGCGGGCGATGACGCCGTAGACGCCCAGCGAGGCCAGCCCCAGCCCGAGCACGGCCAGCGCGGACAGGACGCTGCCGAGGACGCCGTCCTGGTAGTTGGCCCAGGCGATCGTGGTGGCGGCAGGTTGCAGCTTCCGCACCGCCAGGTCCGGGTCGAGCGCCGCCATCGTGGTGCGAATGCTGTCGACGAGGGTGGACGGCGCGAGACCGGAGGTGCGCACGGCGAGCTCGTTGAAGGGCCGGGGTTCCTGGCCCATGGGTTGGTAGAGCTGATAGGCCACCGTGACCCGATTGGCGAAGACCGATTCGACGTCGCCGACGACGCCGACGATCTCTCCCCATTCGGGCGTCTGGCTACCGGCCTGGGCGATGCGCCGGCCGAGAGGGCTCTTGCCCCCGAAGAGAGCGCGGGCCATGGCCTGGTTGATGATGAAGACCTTCGGGGAAGTCTGCGTATCGGCATCGTTGAAGGCGCGTCCGCCCCGGAGGCGGGTGCCGACGGTCTCGAAGTAATGGGGACTGACGCCGTTGATGACGGCGGCGGGCTCATGGCCGGGCTGAGGAGTCTCGGCACCCGCGATCAGGTACCTGCGTGTCTCGGACAGGCCGAAGAAGGGCATCGAGTAGGACATGCTCGCGGATACGACGCCCGGCAGCGCTTCGAGACGTTCCAGGGCGCGGCGCTGGAAGTCGGTGATCTGTGTGTCTCCCGGGTACGTGCTGGCCGGCAGGACCAGGGTGCCCGTGACGAGGTGGTCGGACTGCCAACCGTGCCGGCGGTTGTTGATCTCGTCGATCCCGCGCACGAACAATGCGGCGCCCGCGAGCAGGACCATGGCGAGGGCGAACTGGCCGACGATGAGGAGGTGGCGGAAGCGCCGATGGCCCCGATCGCCGGTGGTGCCCCGCGATCCGCTCTTGAGGGTGTTGTTCAGATCGAGCCGGTGGACGAAGTGCGCGGGGGCGACGCCGAACGCGAGGGCCGTGAAGAGACAGGCGCCGAACATCCAGCCGAGCACGTGCCAGTCGAGCGTGAAATCGACGCCGACCCCGTTGCCCCCGGGCTCGGCGCTGACGACCGCGAACCAGTCGAACGTCCAGAGCGCGACGAGGACGGCACAGACGCCGCCGGCGAAGGCCAGGAGCAGGGACTCGACGAACAGCGGGCGCAACACCTGCGAGCGAGAAGCGCCGAGGGCGGAGCGCACGGCGAACTCGCGAGCGCGGCCCATCGTGCGGGCGAGGAGGAGGTTCGCCAGGTTGGAACAGGCGATGAGCACCACGAAGCCGGACAGTCCGACCAGCATGCCCAGTATCGGTTGGTCATCCTTGTTGATGAAGCTGTCGTCGATCGCGACGATGCGCCAGGTGCTTTCGGCGTTGGCGGCGGGAAAGTCGCGAGCGAGCCGGCGGCCGAAACCGGCGACGAAGGCTTCGGCCTGGGTGCGGGTGAGGGTGGCGGAGCGACGCCCGACGAGGCGGAGCTTGGTGGAGTTGCGGTCGCGGGTCTCCTTTTCGCTCAGACCCAGGGGACGGAAGACGTCGACCCAGCTCAGGTGCCGCCAGTCGCTGAACGTGGCGGGCATCACGCCGACGATCTCGTACGGTTCGCCGTCGACGCGGACCGTACGGCCGATGACGTGAGCGTCGCCCCCGAAGCGGTTCTGCCAGTAGCGGTGAGAGATGACGAGGACGCGGTGGTTGCCCAGGATCTCTTCGTCGGGACGGAAGCTGCGGCCAAGCTCGGGTGTGGCGCCAAGGGTGGAGAAAAGATTGGCGGAGATGCGGAGGCCCATCGCCATCTCGGCCGGTTTGCCGGGTTCGGAGAGGCTCACATCGGAACCGGCATAGGTGGCAATTTCGCCGTAGCCGCTCATCTCGGGCTTCAGATCGAGGTAGTCGGCCGGCGAGAAACCGCCGCGGGAATCCTGGCGAGTGGCGCGATAGATGCGGTCCAGGCGATCGTGGTCGGCATAGGGCGCCGGGCGCAGCATGTACCCATTGAGGATGCTGAACATCGACGTGTTGGCGCCGATGCCCAGTCCCAGCGTGACGATGGCTATGAGGGTGAAGCCCGGAGTGCGAGCCAGCGACTTGATGGCGAAGCGAAGTGTGTTCATGGCATTCAGTCCGCACGCCAATAAGCAGATATTGCGCCAGGCTCTGCCGGTGGCCACATCGCGCTGCATGGCAAGGCTTTGTGCATAAGCCGGGCTCTCCATGACCGAGCCGCCTGTCCCGCTCCTGAAACCCGGCGATCCCAGAATCGGGCACCTCGGGTGGTCGAGGTTCAGTCCTGCCCGGGCCGCGACCTGGACCTGAACCAGAAGAAGAGCGGGAGCCCGGCCAGGATCAGGACGAGCCCCGTCACCGACTCGATGCGCTTTTCGACCAGGGTGTTGACGACCAGCCAGGCGGACACCAGGACGAAGATCGCCGGAACTATCGGATAGCCGAGGGTCCGGTAGGGACGCGCCGCCTCGGGCATCTTGCGCCGCAGGACGAAGACCGACGACGTGACGAGGCCGTAGAAGATCCAGGACGCGAAGAGCAGGCTGTCGGTGAGCTGGTCGAACGTGCCCGAGACCGCCAGCAGGCTCGACCAGACCGCCTGGACCCCGAGCGCCCATACGGGCACCCTGGTGCGCTCGCTGAGGTCCGCCATCTTCGAAAAGAAGAGGCGGTCCCGAGCCATGGCGTAGGGCACGCGGGCGTTCGACAGGATGGACCCGTTCAAGGCGCCGAAGGCCGAGACCACGAAGGCCACCGCCACCAGCTTCCCGCCGTACTCGCCCAGGAATGTGCTCGCGGCCTTCGAGGCCACCGGGAGGGCGGCCCGGTGCCGTGTGGAGTTGCTCGTCACCACGTCGGACACGGGCAGGGCGTAGAAGTAGGCGAGGTTGGCCAGGCAGTAGATCGCCATCACCACGAGCATCCCGCCGATGAGCGCGCGCGGGATGTTGCGGCCGGGCTGCTGCACCTCGCCCGCCGCCATGGGCATGTTGTTCCAGCCGTCGTAGGCCCAGAGCGCCGCCAGCATCGCGGTGCCGAAGGCGGCCCAACCACTCCAGGCCGCAGTCCCCGCCGCCGCCTGCAAATGGGACCAGTCCGCCGAGTCCGAGAAAAAGAAGATGCCGAGCACCACGAAGGCGATCCCGCCGATCTTGAGCACCGTGAGGACCGACTGGACCTTCCCGCCCAGGGCCACGGCGAAGCAGTTCAAGACCGAGAGGAACAGGATGGCGCCCACCGCCACGAGCTGCCTCGGCCCGAACTGCCAGTCGATGGTCTGGCCCAGCAGGGAGACCTCGCGCCGTACCCAGACCGCGTTCAGGGGCAGGAAGGCGGCCAGGAAGATCGCGAACCCCGAGCCGAGGCTGGCAATGGAGGCGCTGCCCGCCACGATGAAGCGCTGCCACCCGAACAGGAAGGCCGCGGTCTCACCATAGGACTTCTTCAAATAGACGTATTCGCCGCCGGCCTCGGGGAACATCGCCCCGAGCTCCGCGAAGGTCAACGCTCCCGCCAGCGACAGCAGGCCCGCGGCCACCCACGCCGCCATCACCAGGGCGGGGGTCCCCACGTCCTGGGTCATCACCGCGGTCTTCAGGAACACGCCGGACCCGATGACGGTGCCCACCACGAGGGCGGTCGTGTCGGTCGCGGTCAGGCCCCGGACCAACTGGCCCTTCTGCTCGCCCATGGCGGGACGATCGTACAATGCGCCGCGTATGTTGACCTCTGAGAGCACCGGCGTCCCCGTCATCGACGTGTCGGCCCTCGTGGCCAGGACGCCGGCCCGAACGGCGGTGGCGGCGGAGATCGGGCAGGCGTGCCGCGCCCAGGGCTTCTTCTATGTGACCGGTCACGGCGTGGACCCGTCCGTCTGCGATCGTCTGGTGGCCGCGAGCCGCCGCTTCTTCGCCCTCGGCCAGGAGACGAAGATGCAGTGGCGCATGTCGCGGGGCGGGCGGGCCTGGCGCGGCTACTTCCCCGCCGGAGGCGAGCTGACCTCGGGCCGGCCCGACTGGAAGGAAGGCCTGTACCTCGGCTCGGAGCTGGCTGACGACCACCCGCTGGTTCGAGCGCACACGCCCCTTCACGGCCGCAACTTGTTCCCGACCCTGCCCGGGTTTCGCGAGGCGGTGCTGGTCTATCTCGAAGCGCTGACACGCCTCGGGCACACCCTCATGGAGGGCATCGCCCTCAGCCTGGGTCTCGATGCGACCTACTTCGCCGACCGCTACACCGCCGAACCCCTGATCCTCTTTCGCATCTTCAACTACCCGTCGCGCCCCGCGCCCGCGGGCCAGGACGTGCAGTGGGGCGTGGGCGAGCACTCCGACTACGGCCTGCTGACCATCCTCTGGCAGGACGACGTGGGCGGCCTGCAGGTGAAGACCCGCGACGGCTGGGTCGACGCGCCGCCCTTGCCCGGGTCCTTCGTCTGCAACATCGGCGACATGCTCGACCGCATGACCGGCGGGCTCTACCGCTCCACTCCCCACCGCGTCGCTCTCAACACCTCGGGGCGCGACCGCCTGTCGATGCCCTTCTTCCTCGACCCGCACTTCGAGGCGCGCGTGCGTCCCATCGAGGGCCTGACCGCGTCCGCGGCGGCGCAGGACCGCGCCACCCGCTGGGACGGGGCGAACATCCACGCCTTCGACGGGACCTACGGCGACTACCTGCTGGGCAAGGTATCGAAGGTCTTCCCCGAGCTGCGCCGCGAGGTGCTCTAGCTTATCGGTCGCCGCCTTCCATCAGCAGCGTCTTGATGTCGCCCATGATGGTTTGCGGGTGCAGGAACGTCGAAGTGTAGATCTCCCGGACGTACCCCGACCGGTCGATCAGGAAGACCTTGAGGACGTGGGACAGCTGCCGCACCGGGCGGCCCGTCGATCTGTCCACCGAGTAGCGCACGTCCTGCCCGAAGCCCTCGACGAGCGGGAGGAGATCCCCGACCGAGCCCGTGGTGAGGAAGTACCAGCGCACTCCGCGCTCTTCCTCGAGCAGGCTGCCGGCGTAGTGCCTCATGGCCGCGGGCGAGTCGCGCGCGGGATCGAAGCTCAAGGACACGAGCTGCACCTTGTCCGCCAGGGCCGGCGTCGCCTCGATCTCCTCCCGCAGCCGGTAGAAGACCTGATACGCGAGCGGGCAGCCCTCGGAGTCGATGCAGGTCGCGTAGATGAAGCCGAGCAGGGTGATCCGCTCGCGGGTGAACCGCGACAAGGGCGTCCGGCGCCCGTCCACGGTCAGCACCTGCCCGTCGGGCGCCGGCATGATGCGGTGAAGCCGGTACGTTCCCGGCTCCGGGGGCACGAAGTCCAGGGGCGGCCGGGGCTGGTCATGTGGTGGGCGCGCCCCAGCTTCTCCCGCGTGAAGTCCACTTCGAACAGCTGCTTCAGCTCCTTGCCGTCCCACGCAAACCCACGCAGGAACTGTTCGTTGTCGGCGCCGCCCTTGTCCCAGTTGGCGAGCAGCGAGGAGGTGATGTAGACACGCTTTCCGTCCCAGCTCTGCGAGATCATGTTGACCTGCCGGCCGGTGTGCTTTTCGTAGGTCTGCTTCGGCGCCTGCGGATTCGACAGATCGAAGTAGCGGGTCATGCCGT
>QHVJ01000586.1 GCA_003222275.1 Acidobacteriota bacterium
ATGCGTCTTGAACATCGTGCCTCTTGAAATAATCTGGCATCTCGCCAACCCGAAGATTCGGTCTGAACGTCACTGGCCCAGGGTCCATCACCTGCTCGACCCGGCTCTCCTAGCCTGGACTATTCACGAACGATGAAAGAGAAGAGCCACCGAGTCTCTCGCAGGTGCTATAGAAGCGGTGTCTGGTCGCTTCGAGGCACTCAAACGAGGAGGCTCGATGGCCACAGCCTGTATAGCGCAAGTCACGTTCCAATTCGAGCCGAAAGACAAGCCGGTGGTCGTGGCGTTCGACACTCCGGACGCCAGCTCGGACGGTGGTCTGATCCTGCTGAAGGGCATCGACACTCACTTGGGGCTGACCAAGCGTTTGGCGGCGTGCCTGGCCGACGAGCGCCAGCCGGCGAAGGTCCGGCACGAGACGATCGAATTGCTCCGGCAGCGCGTGTTCGGGCTCGCGGCAGGCTACGCCGACTGCAACGACGCCGCGCGGCTGGCGGACGACGTCATCCACAAGCTTGTGGTCGGCCGCGATCCGATCGCGGGGCCCGCCCTCGCCTCGCAGCCGACGCTCTCGCGCTTCGAGAACGCCGTGGGCCGGCGGGAATTGATCGCGATGGGGCACGTCCTGGCCGACACCGTGATCGAGCACCATCGCCGGCGACTCAAGGGCCGGGCCACGCGGATCACGATCGACCTCGACCCCACCGACGATCCGACGCACGGCCAGCAAGAGTTCAGCTTCTTCAACGGGCACTACGACACTTGGTGCTACCTGCCGATGGTGGCCGCGGTGACGTTCAACGAGGAGACCGAGCAATTTGCCGTCGCGGCGGTGCTCCGACCGGGCAATGCGCCGGCCCTTCGGGGGGCACGAGGACTGCTGCGCCGGCTGCTTCGTCAGCTGCGGGCCGCCTTTCCGAGCGCGGTCTTCCGCGTGCGGCTGGATGGCGGCTTCGCGAGCGCCCAGCTCTTCGCGTTTCTCGAGCGCGAGCAGGTGGAGTACGTCGTCGCGATGCCGAGCAATGCGCGGCTGGACAAGCGCGCCCGGCGCTTGATGGGCAAGGCGCGCCTGCTCTCTCGAACCACGGGCCGCACCGCCCATCTCTATGGCGAGACGCGGTACGCAGCGCGGAAGTGGAAGCGGAAGCGCCGCGTGATTATCAAGGCCGAAGTCGTACGCCATCCGGGGCGCGCGCCGAAGAACAACCCGCGGTTTGTCGTGACCAACCTGCCCGACGACCCCGAGGCGGTCTATCAGCTCTACTGCCAGCGCGGCGACGTGGAGAACCGGCTCAAAGAGCTGCATCACGGCTTGGAGCTGGATCGGACCAGTTGCTGCCGGTTTCTGGCCAACCAGCTCCGCGTCCTGCTGACGCTGGCCGCGTACATCCTGTTCCAGGAACTGCGCCGGCGCGCGGTCGGCACCGCCTGTGCCGACGCCCAGGTCACGACGCTGCGCGAGCGCTTGCTCAAACTCGCGGTGTGGGTCGAGCGCTCGGTGCGCCGGATCGTGCTGCACTTGCCACGGAGCTTCCCCTGGCTTCCGACGTGGTGGCAGGTCGCTCGCGCCGTGGGCGCGACCTCGTAGCGCAGCGGCTGCTGCCGGGACGCGCCGGGACCAGGGCCCTGGTGTCGAGACGCGGACCGACCGCCGCCGCGCTCAAGCGCGCCGATACGCCTCGGAGAACGCTCTTGTCGGAATTGCCGACACGATCCGCCGCTCGCTGGCCGGAGCCGGGCCTCCTCGGTGCCGCCAGAGCCGTCGAGCGCGCCGTGCCTGTCACTCATGAATAATC
>QHVJ01000232.1 GCA_003222275.1 Acidobacteriota bacterium
CGAGAGCAAGTCGGTGGCCGATCAGCAGGAGTCGGCCCAGGACAAACGCAAAGGCTCCGACCCGCCCGTGGCCCGGCGCCGAACGTTGGAGCTGGCCCGCGTGGACGTGCAGCGGCGCCTCGAAGCGGCCGGCAGCGATCCCTACCGCGAGATGCTCAAGCGCACGCTCGCCGCCCTCGACAAAGAGCTGGCCGAGCTGCCCTGACCGGGCGGGGGCTGGATCCGCTACCGCCCGGTTTTGAGCTCGCCCCAGTTCGCAAACAAGTTCATGCCCGGCGCTTCGGTCAGCTTCGTCTCCGTGCCGTCCGCATTCATCACCCAGATCTGGAGTCCTTCTCCGGTCACTAGCCTGTGGAACGCGATCTTCTGGCCATCGGGAGACCACGACGGCGTCGCGTCGAGCACGGTATTGTTGGTCAGCTGCGTCTGGTCCGTGCCGTCCGCGTTCATCACGCAGATCTCGAAGTCGGAACCCAAGTGCCGGCACATGTATGCGATGCGCGTTCCGTCCGGGGACCAGGTCGCAGCCCGCTCCTCTTCGGCGTTGTGGGTCAGGGCAAGCGCCTGCCCCGTCCCATCCGCGTTCAGCACGTAGATCTCGGCGCGAGCGGAATTATTGGGATTGTCGGTGACTGGATGCCGCGTGAACAGGATCTTCTGCCCATCGGGTGACCAGTCCGCATCATCCTCGATTTCCGTCAGAGTGTTGGTGATGTTTGTGGGCGGCACGTGCGCCACGAGGTCGCACACCCTCGCGACGAAGATGTCGCTGTCGGTCGTCGCCGCGCCCGGGTCAGGCTTGATCGCCAGCCCCGTGCCCGATGCCGACCGGTGGAACGCTATGCTCTGGCTATCCGGAGACCAGGTGGCGGAGCTGCCCCGCGTCAGGAATGTTTGGTCGCTGCCGTCATGCTTCATCAAGAACAGATCCGAGGTGTTGAGGGGCTCCAGAGGGCCCCGGTTCCGGTTGCTGTCGAAGATGATCCTTCCTTTTCCGTCCGGCGACAGAGTAGCGAAGGCATCACCGTCGGTGTTCGCCGTCAGGCGCCGCGGATTCGCGCCGTCCTCGTTCATCAGGTAGACCTCGGCCGCGAGCTGGGGATTGCCCGTGGGGTTGTCACGCCCACTCGTGAACGCGATGGTCGAAACGGGCTCGCCGTTGAGGCCGCACACGCCGCCCTGACACGTGTCGGGCCCCGAGCACGTGTCCGTATCGTCGCACGCCGTCCCGTCCGGAGCCGCAGGGTCCGAGCAAGCGCCGGACGCCGGGTCGCACGTCCCCGCGACGTGGCACTGGTCGCTGGCTGAGCAGACGACGGGCTCCGCACCCGTGCAGGCGCCCGCCTGGCAGCTATCCGACCGAGTGCAGGCGTTGCTGTCGTCGCAAGCAATGCCGTCCGGCACGTTCACGCCCGCGCACACGCCCGCATGGCAGGCGTCGCTGCTCGTGCACGCGTTGCCATCGTCGCACGCGATGGGCTGGCCGTAATGATTGCCGAGGTCGTGAGGCTCGAACTCGCACTGTCCAGCGTCCCGGTCGCACTTGTCCTTGGTGCAGGGGTTGTTGTCGTCGCAGTCGTCGTTCGTCGTGCAGCCGGCGGCTTCGGCGCTTCCGTTACGGCCGGCAGCAATGAACGACCCCAGCGCGACAAGAGAAACGGCCAGGGCGAATCGATGCAGCCTCTTCATGATTCCTTCCTCTCTTATAGCGGCGTCAAGGATCGGCGGCAGGAGACCGGCGGTCAATAACCGGCGGCTCACTTCCGCCTATCTTCTTGGCGTGCGATCCAAACGCTTGCCGGAGAGGATATTCCGGGCGTGGTAAGCTCGTTCCTCCCGCTCGGCAGACCAATGGAGACCGTCGTTCAACCGATCGTCCGATTCGCCGACTTCGAGGTCGACACCCGGTCAGGCGAGCTCCGCAAGAGCGGACGGAAGATCAGGCTTCCCGAGCAGTCGTTCCAGATCCTGGAGCTGCTGCTGGACCGCGCGGGCGAGGTGGTGACGCGCGAGGAGTTGCACCAGCGACTCTGGCCCGCCGGCACCTTCGTGGACTTCGATGCGGGACTCAACAACGCGGTCCGGAAGCTGCGCGATGCGCTGGCCGATCCCGCCGAAAGCCCGCGATACATCGAGACCCTGCCGCGCCGCGGCTATCGGTTCATCGCCTCCGTCGAGGCCCCCCCGGTCGCGGCGCTCGACCCAACCGCCGCGCAAGTGCCCGCCAGGCGTGCGGGATTCCGCCTCCGGCTTTCGGGGCCGGGCGCTCCGGTGGCGGCGCTGGTGTTGGCGGTGCTATTGGCGCTGGCCGTGAGCGGGACGCGCGAGCGTTGGCGCGGTCGCTCCGCGCCCGTGAAGATCGAGTCGCTGGCTGTACTCCCGTTCGAGAACCTGACCGGAGATGACGGGCAGAACTACTTCGTCGACGGCATGAGCGATGCGCTGATCACCAAGCTGGCGCAGGTCCGGGCCCTGCGGGTGATCTCGCGTACGTCGGTCATGCAATACAAGCGAGCGAACAAATCATTGCCCCGCATTGCCGAGGAGCTGGACGTGGATGCGGTGGTCGAGGGCACGGTCACGCGCTCCGGCGCCCGGGTGCGCGTGACCGCGCAGCTGATCCATGCGCCGACCGATCGCCACCTGTGGGCACGGAGCTACGAGCGCGAGCTGCGCGACGTCCTGGCCCTTCAGGGGGAGCTGGCGGGGGCCATCGCCCAGGCCATAGAGGTCAAGCTTCAACCGGAGGAGCAGCGCCGGCTGAGCCGGACGACGGCGGTCCAGCCCGACGCGTATGAGGCGTACCTCAAGGGACGCTTCTACTGGAGCGAGCGGTCGCCGAAAGGCCTGCTGAAGGCCGTCGGCTACTTCCAGCAGGCGATCGAACGAGACCCTGGCTATGCGCCAGCCCATTCGGGGCTATCCGATGCCTACCGCTTGTTCGATCTATCGGGTCTCGCGCCTCCGCGGGAGAGCATGCCGAAAGCGGAGACGGCGGCACGGAAGGCGCTGGCCCTGGACGACACGCTGGCCGAAGCTCACGCTTCGCTCGCCGGCGTCCTCTACCGCTACCACTGGGACTGGGAGGGCGCCGACAGGGAATTCCAGCTCAGCCTGGAGCTGGAGCCGAACAATGCGGAAGGCCACCGCGCGTATGCGATCTATTTGTTGACCGTGCGCCGGCACGAGGAAGCCCTCGCGGAGGCCCGGCGCGCCCGGGAGCTCAGCCCGCTCTCCCTGGTCATCAACACCGAGCTGGGAACGGCCCTGGTGCGCGCGGGCCGATACGACGAAGCGATCGACCGACTGCAGAAGACCCTGGAGATCGATCCGAAGTTCGCCCGCGCGTACGCGACGCTGGCCGGTGCATACGACGTAAAGGGGGACAGGCCGCGAGCCGTGGCCCTAATCGAGAAGTCGGCCTCTCTCTCAGGAGGCGCACCCCACCCCTGGCTCGGGTACGCGTATGGAGTCACCGGGAGACGGCCCGAGGCGCTGGAGATACTGGCGCGGCTCGAGAAGCTCTCCCGCGAGCACTACGTCAGCCCCCAGGATTTCGCCGTCGTCTACCTTGGCCTGGGGGACAAGGACCAGGCTATGGCCTGGCTGGAAAAGGCCTACGCGGAGCGCGCCTTCGAGCTTCTC
This sequence comes from Acidobacteriota bacterium, assembly GCA_003222275.1. GTDB lineage: Bacteria > Acidobacteriota > Vicinamibacteria > Fen-336 > Fen-336 > AA32. The sequence continues at coordinate 3,646 of QHVJ01000232.1, forward strand.
GGCTTCTCGGGTGCGCTCTTCGACCGGCTGAGCGACGACCCGCGGTTCCAGGACCTGCGGCGGCGGATGAGGCTGCCGGCGGTCAATTGACCTGGCTCCGGGTCTCACGGGCGCTCAAGGATAGGTGTAGAACCCGCGGCCGGTCTTGCGGCCGAGCCAGCCCGCGTCCACCATCTTCTTCAGCAGCGGGCACGGCCGGTACTTGGGATCGCCCAGCCCCTCGTGCAGCACCTGGAGGATGGCCAGGCACACGTCGAGGCCGATGAAGTCGGCCAGGGTCAGCGGTCCCATCGGGTGGTTCATCCCCAGCTTCATCACCTCGTCGACGGCTTCGGGCCGGGCGACCCCTTCGTACACCGCGAAGATCGCCTCGTTGATCATCGGCATCAGCACGCGGTTCGCGACGAAGCCGGGGAAATCGTTGACTTCGACGGGCGTCTTGCCGAGGGAGCGCGCGAGGTCCATCACGGTGCGCGTCGTCTCGTCGGAGGTGGCCTGTCCGCGGATCACCTCCACCAGCGCCATGATCGGCACCGGGTTCATGAAGTGCATCCCGATCACCTTGTCCGGCCGGCGAGTGGCGGCCCCGAGCTTCGTGATCGAGATGGAGGACGTGTTGGAGGCGAGGATGGCGGCCGGGCGCGCGATACGGTCGGCCTCCTGCAGCACGGCGGTCTTCACGCCCAGGCTCTCGACCACCGCCTCGACGACGAGGTCGCACTCGGCCAGGGCTCCGGCCTCGGTGGCGAGGGTGATGCGCGCGAGGGCCGCGTCCTTTTCGCCGGGTGGAATCTTGCCCTTCTCGGCGAGCTTGGCCAGGCTCTTGTCGATCTGCGTCCGCGCGCGCTCCAGGATGGCGCGGTCGAGGTCGCGCAGGACCACGGGGTGGCCGTGCTGGGCGAACACCTGGGCGATGCCGTTCCCCATCGTCCCGGCGCCGAGGACGGCGATTTTGGCGAGTGCCATGGCAGCGTTCAGCAATCAGCGTTCAGCATTCAGCCCGACTATTGCTGATTGCTGATCACTGACGCTAGCCTTCTATATCTCTATCGCCAGAGCCACTCCATTGCCGCCGCCGAGGCACAGCGTGGCGATCCCCCGGCGCTTTCCGCGGTCGCGCAGCGCGTAGAGCAGCGTCGTCAGGATGCGGGCGCCGCTGGCGCCGATGGGATGGCCGAGCGCCACCGCGCCCCCGTTGACGTTGACCTTGGCGGGGTCCAGGCCCAGCTCGCGCGTGACGGCCACGGCCTGCACGGCGAACGCCTCGTTCAGCTCCACCAGGTCGATGGTCGAGGGGTCCCAGCCGGTCTTCTCGAGCAGCTTCCGGACCGCGGGAACGGGCGTCATCATCACCAACGAGGGCTCCAGGCCCGAGACCGCCTGGGCCACGATCCGGGCCATCGGCGGGCGGCCGAGGGCCCTGGCTCTCTCGGCCGAAGTGACCACGAGGGCGGCCGCGCCGTCGTTGACGCCGGGCGCATTTCCCGCCGTCACCGTGCCCCCCTCCTTGAAGGCCGGCTTCAGCTTCGCCAGCGCTTCGATCGAGGTATCTTCCCGCGGCGCCTCGTCGGTGTCGAACATCACGACGTCGCCTTTTTTCTGGGGGAGGGGGACGGGCAGGATCTCGGCCTTGAACTTGCCGGCCTTGATGGCGGCGATCGCCCGTCGATGGCTCTCGACGGCGTATTCGTCCTGCTGCCGCCGGGTCACTCCGTGCTTGTCGGCCACGATCTCGCCGGTGCAGCCCATGTGATAGTCCTCGTAGGGATCCCAGAGGCCGTCGTAGATCATGGAGTCGATCGTCTCCCCGTGCCCGAGGCGCATTCCCTCCCGCACCTTCGGAAGGAGGTAGGGGCAGTTGGACATCGATTCCATCCCGCCGGCGACGACGACCTCCGAATCGCCCGTGGCGATCCCCTGGGCGGCCAGCATCACGGACTTCAGGCCCGAGCCACAGACCTTGTTGATCGTCAGGGCGGCGACCTTGGGCGGCAGGCCGGCGCCGAGGGCGGCCTGGCGCGCGGGAGCTTGCCCGAGGCCCGCGGACACGACGTTGCCCAGGATGACCTCGTCGATCGTCTCCGGCCCGAGCCCGGCGCGCGCGACCGCCTCCTTCACCACCATGGACCCGAGCTGGGGGGCCGTGAAGCCCTTCAAGGCTCCCAGGAACCTCCCGGTGGGCAACCGAACGGCCGAGAGGATCACCGCCTCGCGCATCGTGTTCTCCTTCGCCTCAGGATCGCCCGCGGCGGCCCGACAGGTAGCGGGCGGCGGCGGCCAGGAAGAGCTGGCGCAGTTCGGCGTCGGCGATCCGCTCGGCCGCGGTGGTCAGCTCCGGATCCAGGCGCGTCGCCTCGCCGCTCCCGGTACTCGGCGCCGGCTTCGTCTCCGCGGGGACCGCCACCTGGCCCTCGCTGAACCCGAGGCGCGACGGCCCGAGGTCGCCGGCGACGCTGCGGAGCCGGGCCACGATCTGTGGTTGCATGCGGTGAAGCGCCTTTCGCCATCCGGCGTCGGGTACGCGGACACGGAGGGTTCGGCCTTCGAGGGCCAGCACCTCGGTACGCCGGGCCAGCTCGGGACCGACGGCGAAGGGCCAGGCGCTCTTGATCAAGGCCAGCCGCCGCGCCGGCTCGGACCCGAAGATGCGCGATGCCAGCCCTTGTCCGGCCCGATCGAAGCTCATCGCCCGAGGAACCCCCGCGCCGTAGGTTATTCTACTGCCGCATGAAATGCCCCAAGTGCAAGGCGGCCGTGACGTCCGCGCCGGATGCCGCGGGGCTCATCATCTGCGCGAAGTGCGGCGCCCGGTTGCGGAGCCGGGCGGGCGCCGAAAAGGCAGCCGCACCCGAGGCCGTCGCGCGTACGGGCTCCGAGACGGTCGCAGTGTCCGCCGGCACACTGCGCGCCGGCTCCCAGACGCTGCCCGCGATGGCCCTTCCGGGTACCGAGACGCTCCCTCCGGGGAAAGTGGCGCGCGCGGAAGCGCCGGTCGATGAAGATCCCACCGACAAGGTCACCGCCATCTCTTCGTCGCGGCCCAAGGCCAAGCCGGAAACCGTTCCCTCCCCGACCGTGCCCGTGGGACTGGAATCCCTCTTCGAAGAGCTGCGAGCCATGCGGGTTGTCCAGGATGAGATCCTCGCGCTGCTGAAGAACCGTCTCGCTCCGGAGGAGGCGGCGCCGACCGAGGACGCCGGCGCCTTCCCCGGCCCCGACGATACCGTTCCCCCTCCGGCCCCCGCCGTCAGGTCCCGGCGGCGCAAGACAGTGCTGCTCATCGACGACGACCCCAGCTCCAGGATAGCGGCGCTGCAGGCCCTCGAGCACGCCGAGGTGCCCACCCGCACCGCCCCGGACGGCAGCGCCGGCCTCGCGGCGATCGCCCAGGAGAAGCCCGACGTCATCGTTCTCGAGCTCGGCATCGACGGCGCGATGTCGGGCAAGGACGTCGTGAACATGGTCAAGGCCACGATGGAATGGGTGGACGTGCCCATCGTGCTCTACACGCGCGTGCCCATCGAGAGCCAGAAGGAAGCACGCACGATCCACGGGGCCGACGAGCTGGTGCAGAAGGGGCCGGACGGCGCCAATGTGCTCGTCGCCCGCGTCATCGGGCTCTTCCGCAAGGGCTGATTGGCCGAACTGCTCGTGCTGGCTTCGGCCTCGCCGCGCCGCGCCCTCATCCTGCGCGCGCTGGGCGTGCGCTTCCGCGTCGTCGTCTCGGGCGCGGACGAGACGATCGCGCCGGGGGAGGAGGCGGCCGCCGCTGCGGAGCGGCTGGCCCGGCTCAAGGCGGCGGCGGTGGCCCGCTCCGAGCCGCCGCCGATCCTCGGCGCGGACACGCTGGTCGTCTGCGAGGGCCGGATGCTCGGCAAGCCCGACTCGCCCGAAGAAGCGCGGCAGATGCTGCGGCTGCTGTCCGGGCGCACGCACGACGTCGTGACCGGCCTGTGCCTCGTCGCTCCGCAGGGAACGCGATCGGGCATCGAGCGCACTGCGGTCACGTTCGCGCCCATGAGCGCCGGAGAGATCGACTGGTACGTCGCCGGCGGCGAGCCGATGGACAAGGCGGGGGCCTATCACGTCGACGGCAAGGGAGCCCTCTTCGTGTCGTCGGTCGCGGGCTCGCCGTCCAACGTCGCCGGCCTGCCGGTGCGGCTGTTCCTCAGCCTCGCCCGCGAGACCGGACTGGACCTGGGGCTTCCCTAGCTCGGCCTCACGGCGGCGCGGGCGAACTCGCCCCGGGACGAGTTGCGTTTTCATGGAACGCCACTGCCCGTAGAACCGTCCGTAAAATGAGAGGTCACTCTATGACTGGATCCACTCTGATTGTTCTCGCCACCGCGGCGACACTCTGGCTGCCCGGCGCCGCGTCGGCCCAGGCCAGGCAGTACCCGCTCGAGTCCGTAGACGGCCTCCGGCTGCTCAACGTGGCCGCCGAGCCCGCGATGCTTCAAGGCAAGAAGGGATTGCGGCTGACGCTCGCCGAGGAGACCGCGCGACGGCTGGAACGCATGTCGCCCAGCGAGCGCGCGCAGGCCGAGATCGAACAGCTCGCATGGATCGAGGGCCTCGACTTCTCGAGCGGACTGATCGAAGCGGAGATTGCCGGTACGCCGGGGCCCGGAGCCAATGAGGGGGCCCGTGGCTTCGTCGGCATCGCCTTTCGGTTGCAGGAAGACAGGAAGACCTATGACGCGTTCTACCTGCGCCCCACGAACGGTCGTGCCGAAGATCAAGAACGGCGGAATCATTCGGCCCAGTACGTCTCGCACCCGGAGTGGCCCTGGTTCCGTCTACGCAAGGAGACGCCCTCCAAGTACGAAGCGTACGTAGACCTCGCGCCCGGAGCATGGACGAAGATCAAGATCGAAGTGCGTGGCGAGCGGGCGCGTCTCTACGTCCACGATAACGAACAGCCGACGCTGATCGTCAACGACGTGAAATCGGGCGCGCACGCGAAAGGAGCGGTCGCCCTGTGGCTCGGACCGGGGACGGTCGCCCACTTCCGGAATCTGACCGTGGGCTCGCTCGCAACGAACTAGAGAGCGCTCAGGTTTAGATCGTCGCCGAAGCGCGCAGGGTCAGCGTAAAGAGGACCCGAATGCGATAGCCTCACCCGCGCAAGACAGCGAGCGGAGCGGGATTGATTCCCGCGAAGCGAGCGGGGGGTTTGGGGGGTGCGCCGCTAGCACCCCCCAGCTTGATAAGGAGGCAGCCATGAAGCATTGCGCGGCGGGGCTCGCGTTGCTCGTATGGGGAGTGGCGGGGGTGGGGTCGGCCCAGGAGCGGTCCTTCGACGGCGTGTCGGTGGACCTGGGCAACCTCTATCGGCTCTCGAAGGCGCGGACGCGATCGATCAGCCCCGAGAACTTCACCGGCGAGAAGGGAAAGGGCGGCATGGCCGTCGAGGGCACCGGGAAGAACGCGGCCCGCGACCTGGGGCAGAAGTGGAAGGTCTCGCCGTCGGTGAAGATCGAGGCCGGAACCACCTTCACCCTCGCCCAGATCGACGGCCCGGGAGCGATCCAGCACATCTGGATGACGCCGACCGGCAACTGGCGCTTCTCGATCCTGCGCTTCTACTGGGACGGTGAGACGAGCCCCTCGGTGGAAGTACCGGTGGGCGACTTCTTCGCCTCGGTCCCCGGCCGCTACGCGCAGATCAGCTCACTCCCCGTCGCGGTCAACCCCGGCAGCGCGTTCAACTGTTATTGGGTCATGCCGTTTCGCAAGTCGGCCCGGGTCACGCTCGAGAACTTCGACCAGAGCCCGATGACGCTCTACTACCAGGTCACCTACGCGCTCGCGGATGTTCCCGCCGACGCCG
>QHVJ01000233.1 GCA_003222275.1 Acidobacteriota bacterium
CTGCTTCGCGATGCTGCCGTCGGTGGCCCAGCTCCTCCTCATCGTCCTCGACAAGGCCAACCCGCTCTTCCCCGCCGCCGCGCTGGAGCCGGATCGAGTGGCCCTGGCCACGCACATCCCGGCCGCCTTCGCCGAGAGCTTCGGGGTGTTCGTGCTGCTCGCCCACGGTTTCATCCTCACCGCGATGCTCTGGGGCGCCGTGCTCGCGTTCCTCATCGACCGGCGGATCGGTCCCGCCGCCGCCGTGCTCGGGATCGCGGCCGCCCTCGCCCTCTTCGGCTTCATTCATTCCGTGCTCCCGACCGGCGGAATCTACCTGCCGTGGAGGCCGGTGCTCCTCGGCTCGCACACTCCCTATCGGTGGGCCGCCGCCTACGCGATGCTCGCGGTGATGTTGCTCGCCCTGAGCCGCACGCGCGCGTACGCGGACTCGGTGCCCATGGACCGCAAGGTCGCCTAGCCGGGCCATGGCGAGCGTGGAGCGCCTTCGTCGCGAAACGAGCATCGACCTCGTCCGTGGTGCCGACGTGCTGCTCATGCTGTTCGTCAACGAGATGGCCGGCGTGCGCGGGACGCCCGCGTTCCTTCTGCACAAGGCGCACGACGTCGACGGGATGACGATCACCGACGTGGTGTTTCCCGCGTTCCTCTTCATCACCGGCCTCGCGATACCGTTCGCTCTCGGCGGGCGCTTGCGCCGCGGCGACACCGGCGGGGTGTGGCGACACATCCTCACCCGCACCATCGCCCTGCTCGTCATGGGCGTTCTCATGGTGAACGCCGAGCGGCCCGGCACGGGCGGCGTCATCTCTCCCGACCTCTGGAACGTCCTCATGAGCGTCGGTGTCGTCCTCGTGTGGCTCGCCCCTCCGCGCGACGGACCGGGGCGCGGGCAGCCGTGGCTGCGCATCGCGGGCGCGGTGCTGCTCGTCGCCCTCCTTTTCCTCTACCGCAGCCGCGATGCGACCGGCCTCGTCCAGATCCGGCCGCAATGGTGGGGGATCCTGGGACTGATCGGGTGGTCCTACCTGGTGGCGGCGAGCGCATACGTGCTCGCGCGGGATCGGCCGGCGGTCCTCCTCGCCGTGGCCGCGCTCCTGTACTGCGTGTACCTGGCCGACGAGGCCGGGCGTGCCGGCTGGCTTGCCGCGCTGGCGCCGTACTTCAGGGTCGGCCGCATCATGGCCTCCCATTCGGCCGTCGCGGTGTCGGGTACGCTGCTCGGCGTGATGCTCCTGCGCCATCGGCAGGCGGGCGGATCGGCTCGTACCCTGGTGCCGCCCGCGCTCGGCTATGCCGCGGGGCTCGCCGCCGCCGGCTTCCTCCTGCATGCGCTGCACGGACTGCACCCGGCGTTCTGGGTGAACAAGGTGCTCGCGACACCGCCGTGGTGCCTGCTGTCGTCGGCCCTCACCGCGGCCTGCTGGGCGGTGATCTTCGTGCTCACCGACGTCAAGGGGTGGCGGCGATGGCCCAAGGCGGTCTCCATCGCCGGCGAGAACGCGCTGCTGTGCTACCTGATGGCGCCGTTCCTTCTTTCTCTCTTCGCGCTGAGCGCGCCCCTGTTCGGCGGAAACAACTTCTACGAGAAGCTCGGGGAGAGCACCGTGATCGGCTTCGTCCGCTCGACGGTGTTCGCGTGGGTCGTCGTGCGCCTATGTGGCCGGCTCAGAGATGCCGGCGTCCGAATGCAGCTCTGAGGGAGGAAAAGTGACGACAGCGCGTCTGGCCTTCGCCGCCGCGTCGGTGCTGCTGGCCCTGCCCGCGGGCGCCGCTCCCCCGGTCGTCCTCGTCAACCACCTCGGCTATGACCCGGAGGGACCCAAGCGCGCCGTCGTCCAGGGTCATCGGGGCGACGGGGTGCGCTCGTGCGCCGTCGAGCCGCTCGAGGGTGGTGCGCCCGTACCCACCCGCGCGCCGCGGTCCGTGGGGCCGGTCGCGCACTGGCGCGACTGGGTGTACTGGACGGTCGACTTCTCCGACTTCCGGCACGAAGGAACGTTCCGGCTGGCCTGCGCCACTGCGAGCGGCACGGTCCGCTCGTTCCCCTTTCGCGTGGAGGACCATGTCCTCGAGCGCCACACCCTCTCCGACGTCCTCTATTACTTCAAAGGCCAGCGGTCGTCCGGTCCGCTCGACCAGGCGGACCGCGCGCTCTCCCTGGAAGGCCGGCCGGACCTGCGCGTCGACGCCCACGGCGGCTGGTACGACGCGACCGGAGACTACGGCAAGCACCTCTCGCACCTCTCGTTCTCGACGTATTTCAATCCTCAGCAGCTGCCGCTGACGGCGTGGGGGTTGCTCAAGGCCCACGAGCTGCTGCAGCGCCGCGGCACGCCGGCGATACGGCAGCACCTGCGCCGCCTCCTGGACGAGGGCGCGTTCGGCGCCGACTACCTCGTGCGGGTGAAGGTCCCGGAGGGCTCGTTCTACCGGTCGGTTTCCGCACCAGGCCCTGAGAAGCGGGCGCAGGACCGCCGGCTGGGCCGCGAGGGAGGCGGGTTCGCCATCAAGACGACGGAGACGAAGGACCGCCTCCTCCAGCCCGGCGAGCCGTCCGCGGACGATGCGGCCTACCAGAGCAGCTTCCGCGCGGGCGGCGGCGTCGCGATCGCGGCCCTCGCCCGCGCGGCCGCGATGGGCGCGCCCGGCGAGCGCAGCGCGGACTACCTCCGCACGGCGGAAGACGCGTGGGCCTTCCTCGCCGCGCACAACGCGCAGCTCACGAACGACGGCCAGGAGAACGTCGTCGACGACTACTGCGCGCTGCTCGCGGCCACGGAGCTGTTCGGCGCGACCGGCAAGCCGGAGTACAAGGCGGCGGCCGACGAGCGGGCGCGCCGGCTCATCGCGCGGCTCGCCCCCGCGCCGAAAGCCTACTGGCGGGCGGACAACACGGACCGTCCGTTCTTCCACGCCGCCGACGCGGGTCTCCCGGTCACGAGCCTGCTCGCGTACCTGGACGTCGCCGGACCGGCGGCGAGAGCGGCGGTCGTCCCGGCGATACGCGCCTCGCTGGAGTGGGAGATGGCCGTCACCGCCGAGGTCGCCAACCCGTTCGGCTACGCGCGCCAGCTCGTCCAGACCACGTCGGGCGTGCGCGAGACGCGCTTCTTCTTCCCCCACGACACGGAGACGGCGCCGTGGTGGCAGGGAGAGAACGCGCGTCTGGGATCGCTGGCCGTCGCCGCTCGCCTCGCCCTCCCACACTTCGCCGACGATCCCGCCTTCTCGGCCCGCCTGCGGGCCTACGCGCAGGACCAGCTCGACTGGATCCTCGGCCGCAACCCGTTCGACGCCTCCATGCTCCACGGCCAAGGGCGCAACAACCCCGAGTACCTGTTCTTCGACTCGTACGAGTACACGAACGCGCCGGGCGGGATCGCCAACGGCATCACCTCCGGCTTCACCGATCCTCGCGGCATCGACTTCAACCTGCCGCATGCGACGACCGGCACCGACAACGACTGGCGCTGGGGCGAGCAATGGCTGCCCCACGCGACGTGGTACCTGCTGGCGGTGGCGGCGGGCAGCCACGCCACGCCCTCCGCCCGCGCGGGAGGCCCGGTCATCATCGCTTACCTGTTCCCCAAGGACGCCGTCGTCGACCCGGCGGCCATCGCCGCCGACAAGCTGACCCACATCAATTACGCCTTCGCGAACATCGCCGACGGCCGGGTCGTGGAGGGCTTCAAGAATGACGCCGAGAACTTCCGGGTGCTGGCGGCGCTGCGCCGGCAGCACCCTCACTTGAAGATCCTGGTGTCGGTCGGGGGCTGGACCTGGTCGGGGGGATTCTCCGACGCTGCCCTCACTCCCGAGAACCGGCGGCGCTTCGTCGCGAGCGCGGTGGACTTCGTCCGCCGCCACGATCTAGACGGCTTCGACGTGGACTGGGAGTACCCGGGGCTGCCCGGCTACGGAAACACCCATCGTCCCGAGGACAAGCAGAATTTCACCGCGCTCATGGCCGAGCTGCGCGCCGCGCTCGACCACGAGGGCGCGGCACGGCACCGCCATTTCCTGCTGACCTTCGCCGCCGGCGCCTCTTCCCAGTTCCTGGCCCACACCGAGATGGAGAAGGTGCAGGCCTCGGTCGACTTCGTGAACCTCATGACGTACGACTTCCGGGAGGCCGACGGCGATCCCCTGGCCGGTCACCACGCGAACCTCTACCCCCACCCGGCCGATCCGGATCAGTCCTCGGCGGACCGTGCCGTCCGCGAGTTCCTGGCCGCAGGCGTGCCGCCACGCAAGCTGGTCCTCGGCGTGCCTTTCTACGGGCGCGCGTGGGGAGACGTGGAGAGCGACGACGCCGCCGGCGGGCTCTTCCGGCCGGGCAAGAAGCCTTCGGAGCGGCTCGACACGCACTTCGCAATCTCTCCGCCCTCGTCGCGAGCGGCAGCTTCGAGCGGCGCTGGGACCGTGCCTCGCAGGCGCCCTACCTCTGGAGCCGCGAGAGGAGGATCTTCGTGACCTACGACGATCCGGAATCGCTGCGGGTGAAGAGCCGCTACATCATCGAGCATGGCCTGGGGGGCGCGATGTTCTGGGAATACTATGCGGACCCCACCGGCACTCTCCTCGGCACGCTCTTCACCGAGCTGCGCGGGCGCCTGAGCGGGCGCTAGCACCGGGGTTAGCATGGGCTGAGTGGATTGGTTCCAGACGCCCCTCGGCGGCGCCTTCGTCTCGCTGCTGCTGGGCTTGCTCCTCGGTCTCGAGCGCCAGCGCTCCAAGCGCGGTGAGGCCTTCGCCGGCATCCGCACTTTTCCGCTGTTCGCGCTATGCGGCTTCTTCGGCGGGCTGGCGGTCCAGAAGGGCGCCCCGCTGGCGCTTCCCGCCATCCTGCTGGCGGTGGCGGGCTTCGGACTGCTCTCGTACGCTCGCGCCACCGACGCCGACGCGGGCGTCACCACCGAGATGGGCGGGCTGCTGGCCGCGGTGCTGGGGGCGGTCGTGGCCTGGGGCGAGGTGGCCGTCGCCGGCTCGGCCACGGTGGTGGTTACGCTGCTCCTGACGCTGAAGGCTCCGCTCCATCGGATCGCCGGGACCGTCAGCGAGGACGAGATCCTGGCGATCCTCAAGTTCGCGGTCGTGGCCGTGGTCGTGCTACCGCTGTTGCCCGACCGCGCCATTGGGCCGTACGGGGCGCTCGTGCCGAGGATGGTGGGCCTGATGGTCGTGGTTCTCTCTGGCGTGAGCCTCGCCGGCTACCTCCTGGTGAAGATGCTGGGCCATCGGGCCGGGTGGGCGCTGGCCGGGGGCCTGGGCGGCCTCGTCAGCTCCACCGCCACCACGCTGTCGTTTTCCTCCCGGGCGCGTGACGCCGGGGACCAGGTCCCGCCGCTGGCCGTCGGCGTCATCCTCGCCTCGACCGTGCTCTACGTCAGGGGGGCGGTGGTGGTGGCCCTCCTCGACCGGGACCTCGCCGTGCATCTCGCGCCCCGGCTGGCCGCGCTCTTCGGCGTGGGCGTGGTCTTCGCGGCGGTGCAGTATCGCCACCACAAGAGCGAAGAATCGGCGGAGAAGATATCGCTTGGCAACCCCGTCGAGTTGGGCCGCGCGGTGACGTTGGCCCTCATCTTTGCGGCCGTCATCGTCGTGGCACGCGTGGCCCAGGAACGGCTGGGGACGGCCGGGTTCTGGGCGGTGGGGGCCGTGGGCGGGTTGGTGGACGTGGACTCCGTCGCGGTGGCCGCCGCACGTCTGCGGCAGGCGGCGCGGACCACCGTCGAAGTGGCGGGCGGCGCCTACCTCGTGGCCACCGTCTCCAACCTGGCGTTCAAGAGCGCCGTGGTGCTGTCCACGGGCGGAGCGGAGATGGCCCGGCGCGTCCTCCCCGCCTTCGCGGCGCTGGCCACGGCCACGGGTCTGATACTGCTGGCCTGGTGACACGTAACGCTCGACCTCGTCCTGCTTCAGCGGGGTGGACTTTACGGTAGAGTAGCGCCGCCGTGACGGGCTGGGCACTGGATCTCGGGACCACCAACTCCGGCGTGGCGCGGTGGGACGACGCCCGGGGCCAGCCACAGCTCGTCGATCTACCCGCGATCTGCCGCAAGCCGGCGGGGCGCGAGCCGCTCGAAGCCCCCCGCCTGATACCCTCGGCGGTTCATCTGATCGAGAATCCCGGGCTCTTCGACCGCCTCGGCGCGTGGCCACCGGTTGCGCGGCGGTTCTTTCTCGGCCGCCAGGCTTACATCGGCCGCCCGGCGCTGGAGCACAACTACGGCGTCGCGCGCGCGTCCTTCGTGCCCACGTTCAAGCCGGCTCTCTCGAGCGAGCCGCTGCTCACGCTCGCGCGCGTCGGGGGCCGGAGCGTGACCGCGCGCGAGGCGGCGCAGACGTTCTTGCGCGAGCTGCTCGTGGAGATCAAGCGCCACACCGGCCATCGCCTGCGGGAACTGGTCGTGACTTCGCCCGTGACCGCGTTCGAGAGCTACCGGGCCGAGGTGCAGGAGATCCTCCGGCGGCTCGGCCTCCGTCGGGTGCGATTCGTGGACGAGCCCGTCGCGGCCGCACTCGGGTACGGCCTGAACCTCACGGAAGACCGGACCGTCCTCGTCGTCGACATCGGCGGGGGCACCATGCACGTGGTCCTCGTGCGGTTATCGCCACAAGGAGCCATGAGTGGGCAGGCGCTCGTCCTCGCGAAGCGCGGCCACACGGTCGGGGGCAACGCCGTGGATGGCTGGATCCTGGCCGACCTCTGCCGGGAGGCGGGCGCCGCGGCGCCCGCCGAAGGCGACGACGAAGGCACGCGGCTCTGGCGGCGACTGATGCTCTCCGAAGCTTGCCGGGTCAAGGAGGCGGTATTTTTCGACGAGAGCGCGACCTTCCTGCTCACCCCCCCGGGCGTCAATACGCTCGACGGCGCGGGAACGCCCGGCGGAGGCTTCCTCGGCTTCAGCCGGGAACGGCTCACGCGCGTGCTGGAGGAGAACGGCTTCCTCCGCTACCTGACGGCCGCCCTCGACGAAGTCATCGAGCAGGCCGGCGTTCCCTCCGATGTGATCTCGGATGTCCTGCTCGTGGGCGGCTCGACGCTCCTCCCCGGCGTCTTTCCGCTTCTCGAAGCGCGCTTCGAGCGCCGGCGGCTGCGGGCCTGGCAGCCATTCGAGGCCGTGGCTTACGGGGCCGCCTGCTTCGCGGCCGACCGCGTGGCGGCGGTCGATTTCATCGTCCATGACTACGCGTTCGTGACGCACGACGCAAAGACGGGCGCGACGCAGCACGTGGTGATCGTGCCGCGCGGGACACGGTTCCCCACGAAGCCCGACTTCTGGAAGCGGCAGCTCGTCCCCACCTGCGCGCTCGGCGAGCCGGAGACGATCTTCAAGCTGGTCGTCTGCGAGGTGTCGCGGGCCGACGGAGGCGCGCGCAAGTTCGTGTGGGATGCGGCGGGAGACCTGCACAAGATCGGAGGCGAGGGCGGCGAAGGAGAAATGGTCGTCCCTCTCAACGCGGCGTCGCCGATGCTCGGATACCTCGGACCCGCCGCACTCCCCTCGCGACCGGAGGCCTCGCCTCGAGGTGGCCTTCGGCGTGAACCGCGAGCGCTGGCTGACGGCCACTGTCCGCGACCTGCTCAACCAGCGGGAACTGATGCGCGAGGAACCGGTCGTGCGGCTGCTCTGAGACGGGTCAATCGCCATGGAAATCTTCGTCCTGCTGATGGCGGCGGCCGCGGGCGGCTCGCTGTTGTGGCTCGCCGTCCAGACACTTCGATCGCCCAAGGGCCTGTGGCGAGCCGCCGCCGAGAGGTGCGGCCTCACCCACCTCGACGAATCGTCTGGGCTGCGCGGCCGGTACCGATTGGAAGATGGATCGGAAGTCGACGTCTGGTTCGAGTCGTATTCGCGCGCCGACGAGGAGGACAGCGAAAAGACGATCAGGGGGACGCGCGTGATCGTCGACGGTGCGGGCCGGCTCGTGCCGCTGTCGCTGAGCCGCGAGTCCAGGGGCGGCCTGTGGCAGAAGCACGCCCTCGGGGAGATCCAGATCGGCGACGAGGGCTTCGACGACGACTTCGTCGTGAACGGGCCCCACACCTTCGTGCGCGCGATCCTGGACGCCGATACGCGCCGACAGCTCTCCTCGCTGCTGACGGCGGCCGATCTCAGGGTGCAGGGTGGACGCCTCCAGGGCGACGTCCCCGGCCGCTCGTCAGGCACGCATGAAGTGCAGGTAGCTCGCACGGTGTCTCTCCTGTTGGAGGCGGCGCGCCGACTCCAACGTCCCTCCGATCTGGTGGCCCGGCTGGTACAGAATGCGCTCCACGATCCCGTGGCGAAGGTCCGGCTCGCGAACCTGCTGACGCTCGTCGCCGAGTACCCTGAGCGGCCCGCCACCGAGCGGGCGCTGTTCGAGGCGTGCGGCGACGAGAGCGACATGGTGCGCGTGCGGGCAGCGATTCCCCGCGGCGAGCGGGGCCGCCCGATACTCCTGGAGATCGCGTCCGGTTCGCTCGACGACGGTGCCGGCGCGCGGGCCGTTGCCGCCCTGGACGAGTATCTGCCCTCCGATATCGTCAGCGACGTCCTGCGGCGAGCGTTGCGCCTGCGGCAGATGCAGACGGCGCGTGCGTGTCTGGTGACTCTGGCCCGAAGGGGTGAAGCTGCCGTGCGCCAGGTGGTAAACGTGCTGAGCATCGAGAAGGGCGAGCTCGCGATCGTCGCCGCCGAGGCCCTCGCCGCGACCGGTTCCCCCGACGCTGAGGCTCATCTCGTCGCCGCACTGTCCCGGAACATTCCGGAGCTGCGCATTGCCGCCGCCAGGGGTCTCGGCCGCGTGGGCTCGGCCAGTGCCGTCCTTCCTCTGAAGGAGGCCGAGGCTCGACACGCGGGAGAGACCGGCTTCAGCCGGGCCGCACGAGAGGCGATCGCCCAGATCCAGGAGCGCCTGACCGGCGCCTCGCCCGGCCAGCTGTCGCTGGCGGCCGCGGAAGCCGGGACCCTCAGCCTCACGGAGGATGAGCGCGGCCGGCTCTCGCTGAAGGACCCCGCGCCGCGCTGAAAGTGCGCTCCCCCGTTGACGGTCCGCTCGCGGCGGCCATAGCCTGAGATCGATCAGCCGCCCTCGTCACGGACCGCTCAAAGGAGGTCTCATGCTCGGAACGCCCGTCCGCTCGTGCGCCTTCACCCTCGCCGCGTCCGCCCTGGCTGGCGCCGCCGGCGCCACCCCCGTCTCCGTCTACGGCGCGTGGCACTGCGGCAACGACTTCTGCACCTGGACCACCGTCCGCAGCCTGACCGAGTTCGACCAGAAGAATCACTGGCTCATCGACCGCGGGGACGGTCGGCCGTCCGTGAACCTCGTGATCTTGAGCTTCGTCCACCCGTTGCGGCTCCTGAACAAGACGACTGAGCGGAGGTCGTGAGCTATTTCAAGAGCCGGAACATCCGGGTGATGCTGTCGATCGGCGGGATCACGTACGTCGACGCGTGGAACCAGGCGCTGGCGGCCGGCGGCGCGCAACTGGGTGCGAACGCGGCCGAGGTCGCCACGCGCCTCGGAGTGGGAATCGAGATCGACTACGAGGAGAACAGCAATCCGAACGCGGCGGGGCTCCAGGCGTTCATCGACGCGTACCGCGCCGTGCATCCCTACGACGCCACCGGGAGCGATCCGGCCGCCCGGCTCACCATCGATCTCGCCGCGGGCGACCGCTGGCTGATCGCCCTGACCCAGAAAGCGACGGCGGACTGGCTCGACGCCGCGGCTCCCGTCCTCGACTATGCCAACGCGATGGTGCCGGCTCGCCAGCCGCGCAGCGCCTCCGCCGCCATGGCGAGTTGGCAGGAGCACGTCGACGGCAAGCCTCAATACAGCCCGCCCATCCCGCCGCTCGCGCCCGCGAAGTTCACCGGCAGCCTGTACATCGTGACCGGGAGCAGGCCCGCGCCGGAGTGCGTGAGCTTCGGCAGCTCGCTCACCAGCAGCACGGGCAGCTACGTCCAGAACGTGGCGCCGAACGGTGCGGGAACGACGAGCGGGATGCTCGGCTACATGTTCTGGGCCGCCGAGTGCCAGGGCACGCGGTCGATCTGCACCACTCCTCCCAACACATGCGAGGGCGGGGTCGGCGTCGGCGCGACCACGTACAGCATACCGATCCCGATGCCCCCGCTGCGGCAGAACTGAGGAGGGCGATAGCGACAGGCCCGCGCCCGCTGTCCGGCTGCGACACGGGCGCGTACCACAAGCGGACACTGCTTCGCCGCGACCCGGGCGCGAAGTCCAGCGGCGTCAACGACTCCTGATCGGCCGCTCGCTGGCACGCCGCTGGCTTTGCGAAGGCGCATGGACACCCTGCGGCAGGACCTCGTCTATGCGCTCCGTCGGCTCCGGCAGGCGCCCGGCTTCACGCTCGTCGCCATCGCGACCCTCGCCCTCGGCATCGGCGCCAACAGCGCGATATTCAGCATGGTGAACGCCGTCCTGCTCAGGCCTCTGCCCTTCGAGGAGCCGGATCGGCTGGTGATGGTGGCGCAGGTCTGGGAGGGACGTAACACCGGCGTCTACTCGCCGCAGAACTTCCTGGACATGCAGGCGGCGGCGCAGTCGTTCGAGTCGCTGGCCGCCCTCGACGGCGGCGGCGTCACCCTGACCGGCCGCGGGACTCCCGTCCGCCTCGAAGGCGCCGAGGTGGGCGCGCCCTTCTTCGGAGTCCTGCGCGTGGTGCCTGCCCTCGGACGCGCCTTCCTGCCCGGTGA
Organism: Acidobacteriota bacterium; assembly: GCA_003222275.1. GTDB lineage: Bacteria > Acidobacteriota > Vicinamibacteria > Fen-336 > Fen-336 > AA32. The sequence continues at coordinate 10,719 of QHVJ01000233.1, forward strand.
GAACGAGCCGGGCCACAACAAGGTGGCCGTCCTCGGACATCGCCTGTGGCAGGATAGGTTCGGAGCCGACCCCGCCATCGTCGGCCAGAGCGTCCAGCTCAACCGCGAAAGCTACGCCGTCGTCGGCGTCGCCCCCGCCGGCTTCGCCTATCCCGAGGGAGCCGAGATCTGGACGCCGATGGCGTACGACACGCAGTTCCGCTCGAAGAGCCGGGGCGCGTGGTATCTCACGGTCGTGGGTCGCCTCAAGCCGGGCGTCACCGTGGCGCACGCCCGCGAGGAGGTGGGCACGATCGCCGCGCGGCTCGCCGCGCAGTACAAGGACGTCAACGAGGGCGTCGGGGCCACGGCCCGGTCGCTCCACGAGGCCACGGTCGGCGACTCGCGCACCGCGCTCCTCGTCCTCCTGGGCGCGGTCGGCCTCGTGTTGCTCATCGCCTGCGTGAACGTGGCCAACCTGCTCCTCGCCCGCGCGGCGGCCCGCGAGAGCGAGCTGGCCGTGCGCGCCGCGCTCGGCGCGGGCCGGGGCCGCCTCTTCCGGCAGCTCCTGACCGAGAGCCTCCTGCTCGCCCTCCTGGGCGGCGCGGCCGGGGTGCTCCTCGCCTCGGTCTCCGTCGACGCCCTGCTCGGGCTCCAGCCCGCGGGCGTGCGACGGCTCGGCGAGGTCCGCGTCGACCGCACGGTCGTGGCCTTCGCCGCCGGCCTCTCGGTCCTCACGGGAATCCTGTTCGGATCCGCGCCCGCCCTCCAGCTGATGCGCCGGGCGACGGCGCAGTCGCTGCGCGAGGGCGGCCGCGGCCTGCTCACGGGACGCGGACACCGGCTGCGGGGCGGCCTCGTCGTCGGCCAGATCGCGCTCGCCATGATGCTGCTCGCCGGCGCGGGGCTGCTGATCCGCAGCTTCGTCCAGCTCCGGCGGGTCGATCCCGGGTTCAGCGCCCCGCGAGCGCTGACCTTCCGCATCGCCCTGCCCGAGAGCGTCTACAAGGACGACGAGCCCCGGGTGGCGTTCTTCGACGATCTCATCGGACGGCTGGCCGCGCTCCCGGGCGTTCGCTCGGCGGGGGCGGTGATGGGACTGCCCTTGAGCGGCGTGCGCTTCAACCTCTCCTTCGAGGTCGCGGGCCGTCCGAAGCTGGCTCTCGCCCAGCAGCCGTCGATGGAAGTGCGCGTGGCCAGCCCGGGTTACTTCGCAGCCATGGGCATCCCCGTACTCCGCGGCCGCGGCTTCGAGCGCGGCGACCGGGCGGGGTCGCCGCAGGTGGTCGTGCTGAGCCAGACCGCCGTGCGCCGGTTCTTCGCCGGCGAGGATCCCCTGGGCAAGTCGATCACGGTGGGATGGGGCCGGGGCGAGGGCAAGCCCCGGGCGGGAGGCGAGGTGGTCGGCATCGTCGGCGACGTGAAGGAGGCCGGCCTCGCGGAGGAGAAGCCTCCGGAGATCTATCTCCCATACGCGCAGATGCCGGTCTCGTCGATGGACGTGCTGCTGCGGACGGCGGTGGGACCGCTGAGCCTCGCTCCGGCCGCCGCGACGGTGGTGCACGGCCTCGACCCCGAGCTGCCGGTCGCGCGCCTGCGCACGCTGGACGACATCGTGGCCCGCTCGATCTCGGAGCCGCGCTTCTACATGGTCCTGCTCGGCGCCTTCGCGGGGACCGCGCTCTTCCTCGCCGCCCTCGGCATCTTCGGCGTCATGTCCTACGCCGTGGTGCAGCGCTCGCGCGAGATCGGGATCCGCGTCGCCCTCGGCGCCGATCCGGCGCGCCTGCGGCGCATGGTCCTCGGCCAAGCCCTCGTGCTGGCCGTCGCAGGGGTGGGGCTCGGTCTGCTGGGATCCCTCGGCCTGTCGCGGGCGATCGCCGGCCTGCTCTTCGATCTGAGCCCCACGGATCCCGGGACGCTGGCCGGCGTGGCGCTCGTGTTGACGGCCGTCGCGCTCCTCGCGAGCTATCTGCCGGCACGTCGCGCCACGCGCGTGGACCCGCTGATCGCGCTACGGAGCGAGTGAGCGGACGAGCTGCTCCCAGGCGGTGAGCGTCGCGTCCACCGCCGGCTCGACCTTCGGGAGGGCCGCCACCGCGTCCGGGGTGGGCTCCGCGTCCGCGCCGTCGACGGCGGTCGCGAGGCCGCCGAGGGTGTTCGCGAGCGCGCGCAGGGTGCTCAGGCCGGCGGGGGGCGCCGCGGGCGGAATCTCCCCGAAGTCGGGACCGAGGAGCGCCCGCACGCGCGCGTCCGACTCGAACGCGCCCTTGGCGGCGAGCGACGCGCGCAGCTTCTCGCCCATGGCGATCGCGGCCGCCACCCGCTCGCGCTGCGCCTCCACGCGACGGGCGAGAGCGAGCTGGCGGGCGTAGACCTCGGGCGGTAGCGAGACGCGCGGGTCGGGCGCGACCGTGAGCGGCTGCGTGAGGCGCTGGCCGTCGACGCTCAGCTCGATCGTGTAGCGCCCGGGAGGCGCCCACACGCCGTCCGCAAAGACGTTGCCTTCGCCGAGCGCCGGCGGCGCCGGATAGCGCACGGGCCAGATGAAGCGGTGCATGCCGGGCGCCGTGGCCAGGGCCACCGGCGGCGTCATCCACTCCGGCGCGACACGAATCTTCGCCAGGTCGGGCGCGGGCGGCCTCTGGTCGCTCGAGTAGCGGCGCACGAGCGTGCCCTGGGCGTCGAGGATCCGCAGCCCGACGGCCGACGCGGCCGGCTTCGACAACACGTAGTCGATGACGGCGCCCGCCGGCGGGTTGGCGGCCGTGGGCTCGTCCTTGGGCAACGGGGTTCCGGTGAACCCGGCGGGGCGCACCCGGATCGCGGTCGCGGGAGCGAACAGCCAAGCGGGGGCGGAAGCGGCGGCGGGGCCGGCCTGCCGCAGCGGCGTCACGTCGTCGAGAATCCAGAACGCGCGGCCGTGGGTGGCGATCACCACGTCGTCGCCGTGCACGTCGATGTCGCGCACGGAGGTGACCGGCAGGCCCAGCGGCAGCGGCTGCCAGTGGTCCCCGTCGTCGAACGACACGTAGACGCCCTTCTCGGTGCCGGCGTAGAGCAGACCCCTGCGCACCGGATCTTCCCGCACCGCGTTCACGAAGCTCCCCGAGGGGATGCCGTTGGCGGCCAGGGTCCAGGTCCGGCCCCCGTCGTGCGTCCGGTAGACGTAGGGCTTGGAGTCGTCGAGCCGGTGGCGATCGACGGCCGCGTAGGCGCTTTCCGCGTCGAAGTGCGAGGGATCGATGATCCCCACCTTCGACCACGGGGCCAGCCCGGCGGGCGTGACGTCCTGCCAGTGCGCGCCCTCGTCGCGGGTGCGCCAGATGAGGCCATCGTCGGTGCCGACCCAGAGGTCGCGGTCGGCCAGGCGCGACGGCGCGATCGCGTAGATGACGCCGTGCCGCCGACCGGGCCGCGGCGCATCGGCGGCGGTGGCCAGATCCAGCGTGGCCGGTACGCCGGGATCGTCGCGGGTGAGGTCGGGACTGATCACCGTCCAGTGCCGGCCGTCGTCCATGGTGCGAAAGAGCCGTTCGCGCGAGAAATAGAGGACGCGCGGGTCGCGGCGCGAGAACGCGAGGGGCAGGGTCCACGTCGCGCGGCCGACGTCGCGGTAGAGCAGCGTCGGGTCGACCGATTGCGTCTGCTGCGTCCGCAGGTCGAGCCGGTCCACCCGCCCCCCGTAGATCACGTCCGGGTCCTTCGGGTCGGGAGCGATCATGTCGCTCTCGTAGCCGGCGGTCATCTCGCGGAACTGCATCATGGTGATGCCGTCGACGAGGGTCGTGCGGCTGGGGACCCCCGCCGCGCCCGAGTCCTGCTGGGAGCCGTACACCCAGTACGGAAACCGGCGGTCGGTGATCACGTGGTACATCTGGCCCGTCGGCTGGTTGTGCCAGGAGCTCCACGTCCGGCCCCCGTTCAACGAGACGACCGCGCCCTGGTCGACACCGAGCATGCGGCGCTCGGGACGATCGGGGTCGATCCACAGCTCGTGGTAGTCGTCGCCGCCCGGCGCTCCCTGGATGGGGACGAAGGTCTTGCCGCCGTCCCGCGAGCGGTAGAGCGCGGTGTTGCAGGCGTAGACGACGTCCGGGTCGCGCGGCTCGACCGCAATGCCCCCGAAATACCACCCGCGGCCCCAGATGCGGCGGTCACCGCTCGTGCGGGCCCAGCTCGCTCCCGCGTCGTCGGAGCGATAGAGGCCACCGTCGGGCGCGTCCACGATCGCGTAGACACGGTCCGGACGGCTCGGGGAGACGGCGAGCCCGATGCGGCCGGGCCTGGCGGGGAAGCCGTGGCCGGTGAGCGGCGTCCAGGTATCGCCGCCGTCGGTGGACTTGTAGAGCCCGCTGCCGGGCCCGTTCGACGGCGGGTACACGCTCCACGGCGGGCGGCGCGTCTGCCACAGCGCGGCGTAGAGGGTCCGGGGATCGCCGGGCTTGAACGCAACGTCGATCGCCCCGGTGTCGTCGTCCTTGAACAGGACCTTCTGCCACGTCCCGCCTCCGTCGGTCGAGCGGAACAGGCCGCGCTCCGCGTTGGGGCCGTAAGGATGGCCGAGGACGGCCACGAGCACCCGGTTCGGGTCCCCCGGATCCACCAGGATCCGGCCGATCTGCTGCGTGTCGGTGAGGCCGATCTTCGTCCACGTCTTCCCGGCGTCGGGCGACTTGTACATGCCGTCGCCCTGGGCGATGTCGGAGCGCATGTCGGCTTCTCCGCTGCCGACGTAGATCACCTTCGGGTCCGAGGGCGCGAGCGCGATCGCGCCGATGGTGCCGATGGGCTGGCCGTCGAAGATCGGCTGCCAGGTGCGACCGGCGTCGATTGTCTCCCACACGCCGCCGTTCACGCTGCCGAAATAGAAGTGCTCGCGTTCGCCGGGAACCCCCACGACCGCCAAGACTCGGCCGCCGCGGAACGGGCCGATGAGCCGCCAGTGCAGGTCCTGGAAGAGAGCGGGGTCCACGTGCGGCACGAAGGTATCGTCCGCCGCGGCGCCCAGGGGGGCGGCGGCGAGCACGACGGCCAGGCCGATCCGCACGAAGCGAGCATTCATGCCGGCGGCTCCTTTGCTTGGAAAGAGGCAGGCTAGTGTCGGGCGGCCGCCCCGTCAAGAAAAGCCTTGAATTTCCGTCGCGTGCCGCTCTAGGATTGCGCACCGGTCTACCTTCGATCCCCGGACATCCCTCCCGGCCCGCGCCGCCGACGACCCCGGGAAGACCGTTACTGCTCACCAAAAAGGAGAGAACATGAACGCTACGCACAGGACGGTGGTGTCGGGGCTGATCGTCACGGCGATGGTTCTGCTCGTTCTGGTACCCGCCACCACGGCGACGGCCGATGCCGATCTCTCGGTCACCCTCGACGTCTCACCGACGTCAGGCCTGGGCCCGGGCGGGAACGTGACCTATACCGCAACGGTGGGCAACGGTGGACCCGACGCGGCCACCAGCGTGTCGCTCGTCGTCACGTTGCCGTCGGGCGTGATCCCCATCTCGGTGACGCCCGATGGCCCGTGCGCGTTCAACGCGGCCGGCACCGCCGTCAACTGCGCGCTGGGCACGATCGCTAACGGAGCCGATTCCACGGCCACGATCGTCGTTCATCCGATCACGGTCGGCATGAAGACGGCGACCGCCAATGCGACCGCCACCGAGGCCGATCCCAACCCGGGCGACAACACCCACACCGCGAGCAGCACGCTGACCGAGGTCGGCATCAGCGACGTAGCCGTCACGCTGGCCGACTCGCCCGACCCGAACAAGGTGGGCAGGGTCCTGGTCTATGTCGCCACCGTCACGGACATCCAGGATGACTCCGCGGCCAACGTCGTGGTCTCCGTTCCGTTGCCGAGCACCGTGTTCTTCCTCGCCGCCGCGTCGGAACGGGGGGCATGCGCCCTGGTGGGCCGGACCGTGAATTGCCCGATCGGCAGTCTCAACCCCGGGGTCAGCGTGAAGGCCGCCATCGTGGTCCTGCCCTTGGCGCCGGGATGGATATACGCCACGGCCGGCGTCGCTTTGACCACTCCGGACCCGAACACGACCAACAACAGCGCGACGGCCCGGACCTGGGTGAACCCGTAGCCTATTCGTAG
>QHVJ01000234.1 GCA_003222275.1 Acidobacteriota bacterium
TACGTGACTACGTTCGCCACCTGCGGCATCACCTGGCCCAGCTCCTGGGCGATTGAGGCGTGGATGGACCGCCGCAAGACGATCGTGATCGCCGCCGGAAGCCTGGGCGTCACCGCCCTGCTCGTCGGCCTCGTCTTCAGCCTCGGCGGCTGGGCCTATCAGCACCGGCGCTCGACGCTCCACGACGGCCGGCTCCGCCGGCTGGTCGCGGAGCACCCGTCGGAGGACCGCGTCAGCCGCGGCATCCTGGCGGAGCCGGGCAACGGGCCGATCGCGACACCCGCATCCGAGGCGGAGCTGCGCCAGCTCGCGGCCCGCTGGTCGCCGTCACGGGTCGACGAGGTGGTGGCCAAGTGGCGCAAGTGGAAGCGGGTTCGGATATTCGGCGTGCGCGACGTCGCCTACGTCCTGTATTTCGACGACGACGGCAAGCTGCAGGACTACGTCTTGTTGACGACGTAGGCGCACCTCACGTGACGGCCGGAGCGCCGCCTTGAACATCTTCTTCGACTTGGACGGGACGCTCACGGATTCCGGCGTGGGCGTCACGCGCTGCCTGCAGCACTACGTCGAGACGGGGATGTTCGAGAACGAGCTGTATCCCGGCGTTCCTGAAGGGCTGGAGTCGCTGGCGCGCGACGGGCACCGCATCTGGGTGGTGACGTCCAAGTACACCGTCTATGCCGATCGCATCGTCGACCACTTCGGATTGCCCGTGCGGTGGGGGTACGGGTCCGCCGACGAGCTTCGGGAGGCGGAGCCCGATCACCTGGCCACGAGCATGCGCGAGGTCTGCCGGATCATCACCCGGGAAGGAAAGTCATGAGCGTGCTGCTTACGGGCTTCCCGGGCTTCATCGGCGCGCGGCTGCTGCCGCGCCTGCTGGAGCTGTCGCCCGAGGAGGCGTTCGTGTGCCTGGTCCAGGAGCGCTTCCTGGACGTGGCCCGCCGCGAGCTGGACGCGATCGAAGCGCGCCTGCCCGCCGCCCGGGGACGGCTCGCGACGGCGGTGGGCGACATCACGCAGTCCGGCCTCATGCTCTCCGCTGATGACGCGGTGCGCCTCCGGCGGGAGCTCACCGCCGCGTATCACCTCGCCGCTGTCTACGACCTCGCGGTCTCGCGCGAGCTGGGAACGAGGGTCAACGTCGAGGGCACCCGCAACGTGCTTGCATTCCTCGCGGAGGCCACGCACCTCGAGCGCCTCCACTACGTCTCCACCGCCTACGTGGCCGGCTCGGCCACCGGCGTCTTCCGCGAGAGCGATCTCGACGTCGGCCAGGGTTTCAAGAACCACTACGAGGAGACGAAGTTCCTGGCCGAGGTGGAGGTGGTGCGCAGCGGCGTCCCCGCGGCCGTCTACCGGCCTTCGGTCGTGGTGGGTGATTCCCGCACCGGCGAGACCGGCAAGTTCGACGGTCCCTATTTCACGCTTACCGCGATGGAGAAGGTGCCCTCGCCGGGCGTCTTCGTACGCATCGGCTCCGGGAAGAACCCGGTCAACCTCGTCCCGGTGGATTTCGTGGTGGAGGCGCTGGCCCGGCTCTCGACGCAGCGAGGGACGGGGAGGAACACGTATCACCTCACCGATCCGCACCCGCTGGCCGTGATCGAGGTGGAGAGGATGTTCGCGCGCGCGCTCGGCAAGTCCTTCGCGTACGTGCCCGTGCCGAAGGGCCTGGCGAAAGCCGTCTTCGGCCTGGGTCCGGTGGAGCGCCACTTCGGGATGCCGGCGCAGAGCCTCGACTACTTCGATCATCCGCTGCGCTTCGACACCACCGAGGCCGGCCGCGCCCTGGCCGCTCTGGGCCTCGAATGCCCGCGCCTTCCCGACTACGCGGACCGCCTGGTGTCGTTCTACCTTCAGAAGCGCGGCGCGGTCCGCCGCGAGGCGATGGTCTAGGAGCCGTCGTCTCCGCGCCACACCGCGAGGCCGCGGCGCAGCCCCTTCATGAGGGCCAGCGCGCGGAGGAACGGCCGCCGTCCCGCCTCGGAAGGAGCGGCGAGCCGCGCGGCCAGGCTCTCCGCCGTGGCGCCCGCCATCCCCTCGACGTGAGCCGCCCCCGTTCCCACCAGCTCGCTGAGGTCGGCGGTCAGGCGCGTCGCGGTCGCGTCGAGGCGACTGGCGCGCACGCGGGCCTGCTCCGACGCGGTCGACACCGCGGACGTGAGACGAACGACCTGGTCGAGGCCAGCGGCGAGCTGCGGCTCGAGCCGCTCCTCGACCTCCCGCAGTCGGCGGTGGGCCGTGCGGCTCGCGACGGCGAGGCCGATGACGAAGGCGGCCTGGAGCAGGGCGGTGAACGCGATGACGCCCAGGAACACCCCGACCCAGGCGGGATGGTCAGTCAAGCGGCCTCCTGCCGATCAACGATCGCGGACCTCCTTCATGGTGCGCGCAGTCTTGTCGAGCCCTTCGGCCACGCGGTCGGCCTGGCGGCTGACCGTCTGCGCGGCGTCGTCGACCAGCCGGCGGCCACGGTCGACCGCCCGCTCGCCGATCTCGCGTCCGCGGTCGGCCACGTCGCGCGCACGACGGGCCCCTTCGCGCGCCGCGTCCGAGATCAGGTCCCGGGTCTCCTCGCCTGACCGGGGCGCGAAGAGCAGAGCCAGGGCGGCGCCCGTGGCCCCGCCGATCAGGAACGCCATCAGGACGTCGGAAGAGGAATCGCGACTGGACATGGGGGCCTGCCTTTCTTCTGGGACGCAGGATTGGACGAGGGGCGCGAGGCCGGCCGAAACCGCCTCAAAATGCCAATCTAGGAGCCCTTGCGGGCGCTGTCAATGCCCCCGGGTAAAAAGTGCCCATTTTCGGGGTGGCGGCACGGCCGTTGCAATGCATCATAGGTGCAGCCGGGCGGCCGGAGGGCCCGAGCCATCTCATTGTGCGGGAGGCATTATGGATCTGGTCATGACCCTCGTCACCGGTGGGCTGATCGGCTGGCTGGCCAGCCTGGTGATGAGGACCGACGGCCAGATGGGCGTGCTGGCGAACATCCTCGTGGGGATCGTGGGCTCCATCCTGGGAAGCTGGCTCGCGGGCGTCCTGGGGATCGCCGTCGCCGGCTCGCCGGCACGGTGGCTGGTGGGGCTTCTGGGAGCAATGCTTCTTCTGGCCCTGCTGCGAGCTCTCGGCGGGATGAGGTCAGCGGCGCGAGCTTAGCTTGCCCTGGTGGCGCGCCTCGGCCTCGTCGATCGAGTGGGATTTCAGCAGGTCGATGTCGCGCTTGGCCATCTCGGCCAGCTTCGCGTAGTGGTTGTGGAGGGTCATCAACTCCTGCTCGCTGAGATCCTCGATGCTCACGAGGCGGTTGCTGGCGCCCTCGAGGGCGGCGACGATCTCGTTGAGCTTGAGCTGCATCGCCAAGGCGTCCTTGTTCTGGCTGCGTTGGATGAGGAAGACCATCAGGAAGGTCACGACCGTCGTGCCGGTGTTGATGACGAGCTGCCAGGTGTTGGAGTAGCGAAAGAGCGGCCCCGTCGCGATCCAAAGGACGACGAGCGCCAGCGCGATCAGGAATGCGCCGCCCCCGCCGGTGAAGCGGGTAACCGCAATGGCCAGGCGCTCCGCCGGACGGGAGCGCGAGTTCTTGGTCAAGGCGATTCCTCCTTCCGTCCATTTTCGCCGACGCAGGCCAGAGCGGGGGCAGATGTAAATCTTTCCGTTGCCGTCCTTACAAGCTCGCGTCCCCGCCACCCGGTGGACGCCAAGGCGCGCTGACGATGGCCCTTGCCGGATGGCGGGCTTATTGCAAGATTCTTTCGCTGGGTTGGCTTGCTGCTGCGCCGGGTTGGCCCGCCCCGGTCGAATAGGCGGCTCGCGAGGCGACAACCGATGCCACGGGAAAGGCCAAGGACGGCGGTCTCCGAAGAGGACGTGGACAGGGCCGACGTGCGTCAGCTCGAGCGAGCACTGGCCCAGGCGCAGGCGGCCTGTCGCGCCCGCGACGAGCTGCTCTCGATCGCGGCCCATGCTCTTCGGACCCCCCTCACGGCGATGCTCGGCTGGGTCACGCTGCTCCGCGCCGGCGAGTTGGATCCCGGCACGTGCGCGCGTGCCATCGACGTGATCGAGCGCAACGCCCGCCGCCAGGCGGACCTCATCGCCGACCTCATCGACGCGACCCGCATCCTCTCCGGCCGGCTACGCCTCAACCGCGCGCGCGTCGACCTGCGGAGCGTCGTGGACGGCGCGCTCGGCGCCGCGCGACCCGCGGCGGACGCCAAGGAGTTGCGCCTCCACGCGACGGTCGATCCCGCGGCGGCGACGGTATGGGGCGACGCGGACCGCCTACAGCAGGTGGTGGCGGTCCTCCTCGCGAATGCCGTGAAGTTCAGCCAGGCGCGGGGCAGGATCGATGTGCGCTTGGAGAGGGTCGCGGGCGGTGCCGAGCTACAGGTGCGCGACGAAGGAGTGGGTATCCCCGCCGCCGCCCTGCCCCACCTGTTCGACCGCCTCCCGCACGGCACTCGGGAGAGCCCCGGGGAGAGCGATCGGAGCCGTGGGCAGCTCGGCCTGGGACTCTCGATAGCGCGCCATCTGGCGGAGCTCCACGGCGGAGCGCTGTCGGCGACCAGCGAGGGTGCGGGGCGGGGCGCGACGTTCACGCTCCGGCTCCCGTTGCGGGGCGCGGAAGCGGCCGCGCCGGTGGCCGACGAGGGGGCCTCCGGGCCCGCCCGCGATCTCAACCTCGAGGGGCTGCGGCTCTTGATCGTCGGCGACGAGGGGGAGCCGCGCGACGACATCGCGCATGAGCTCGCCGCACGCGGCGCTGCGGTATGCACGGCCGGCTCGTCAGAGGAGGCCGTGCGCCAGCTCTCCGGATTCGCGCCCGACGCGATGGTGGTCGACCTGGAGATGCGTGGCGAGGCCGCTTACGACTTCATCGGCCGGGCCCGGGCTCTGGGCTCCTTCGAGGGCGGCCGGACGCCCGCCGTGGCCCTCACCGCACACGGCCGGCCGGAGGACCGGCTCCGCACCCTGCGGGCGGGCTTCCAGATCCACGTCACCAAGCCGGCCCCTCCGCACGAGATGGCCACCGTCGTGGCTCGGCTGGGCGCGCGGTTGCAGAGGCGGCCTGCGGAGGCGGCGGATGGCGAGGGCGACGGCGGCTAGCGGCCTACTCGACCGAGCCGAAGTAGTGGAACAGCCAGTTGAGGGAAGAGAAGAGGATCGCCCACGTCGCAAGGAGGGCGCAGTACTGCATCACGCCGGCCAGGCTGAAACCGCCTACGAGGGCGGTCGACGCGAGCAGCAGGGCCTTCGTCACACCCTGGGAGCGTAGGATCCGCAGCCGGGGCCACGGCGTGAAATCGGCGAGGTAGCCGAGAGCGAGCAGGCCGGTCCACGCCGCCATCCAGCCCACCACGAGCACTCCGAGGTCCGTTGCGTCCACCATTCCTCCTCCGCGAGGGGCCCGGAAAGGTGCGAAAGGATACACGCCCCCGGCGCCGGTCGCAAGCTGTCAGTTCCCTCGAATCTTTGGCAAGATCCCGCGGAGGAGGCCCTCATGCACGCCTACCGCATGCTCATCGACGGGGAGTGGGTCGAGGCCCGGTCCGGCCGGACCTTCGAGGTCATGAATCCAGCGACGGCCGAACCGATGGCCACCGTGCCCGACGCGGGCGCGGAGGACGTAGATCGCGCCGTGAAGGCGGGCCGCCGCGCGTTCGACGGCGGGTGGCGGGACGCGACGGCGCAGGAGCGGGGGCGTGTCCTCTTGCGCCTCGCCGACACGGTGCGTCGCGAGGCGCAGCGCCTCGCCACGCTCGAGACCCTGAACTCCGGCAAGCCCCTCGCGGAATCAGAGTTCGACGTCAACGACGCCGCCACCTGCTTCGAGTACTACGGTGGCCTGGCCACCAAGCTCCACGGCGAGGTGCTACCCGTGCCCGACAACGCGTTGTCGATGGCGCTCAAGGAGCCGGTGGGGGTGGCGGCGCAGATCATCCCCTGGAACTACCCGCTGCTCATGGCCGCGTGGAAGCTGGCGCCGGCGATCTGCGCGGGGTGCAGCATGGTCATCAAGCCCGCGGAGCAGACTCCCGTCACCCTGCTCGAGCTGGCGCGCTTCTTCGAAGAATGCGGCCTGCCCAAGGGCGTCGTCAACGTGGTGACCGGCTTCGGCGAGACGGCAGGCGCGCCGCTCGTCGCGCACCCGCAGGTCGACAAGATCGCCTTCACCGGCAGCGTCGACGTGGGCAAGAGCGTGATGCGGGCCGCGGCCGAGACGCTGAAGAAGATCAGCCTCGAGCTGGGCGGCAAGTCGCCGAACATCTTCTTCGCCGACGCAGATTTCGAGGCCGCGGTGGACGGCGCCCTGTTCGGCGTATTCGTCAACCAGGGCGAGGTCTGCTCGGCGGGCAGCCGCGTGCTGGTCCAGAAGCCGATCTACAAGAAGATGCTCGACGCGATGGTGGAGAAGGCCAAGCGCATCAAGCTGGGGCCCGGCACCGACTCGTCGACGAAGATGGGGCCGCTCGTGTCCAAAGCGCAGATGGAGCGCGTCCTTCGGTACCAGGAGATCGGCAAGAGGGAGGCGAAGGTGGCGACGGGAGGGGGTCGGCCCTCCGACGCGGGGCTGCAGCGCGGCTATTTCGTCGAGCCGACGATCTTCTACGACGTCGACAACTCGGCCACCATCGCGCGCGAGGAGATCTTCGGCCCCGTGATGAGTGTGATCCCGTTCGAGGACGAAGCCGACGCGCTTCGCATTGCGAACGATACGCCCTACGGCCTCGCCGCGGCGGTCTGGAGCCGCGACATCTTCAAGTGCCTGCGCATGGTGAAGAAGCTGCAAGCGGGCATCGTGTGGGTGAACCACATGCAGCCGACGTACGTGGAGGCCCCGTGGGGAGGCTATAAGATGAGCGGCATCGGAAGAGAGCTGGGGCCGTGGGGCGCGGAGGAATATCTGCAAGTGAAGCAGGTCTACATCAACCTCAACGAGCAGCCCATTGGCTGGTACTGAAGCATGAGCGAGATGTGGATCGGCGGGGGACGGACCGGCGCGGCGGACGGGCGAGTCTTCGACGTGGTGAACCCCGCCACCGAGGAGGTGATCGACACCGCGCCGAGAGCGGGAGCCGTCGATGTCGACAAAGCCGTCGCCACCGCGCTGCGCGCGTTCCCGGAATGGCGGCGCACGCCCGGAATCGAGAGGGCGGAGAAGCTCCACTCGGTCGCCCGCAAGATCCGCGAGGACGAGGAAGGCCTGGCCGTCCTCCTCACGAAGGAGGGCGGGAAGCCGCTTCCGGAGAACCGGGACGAGGTGGAGTGGATCGCCGCGTGCTTCGACTACTACGCGGAGATCGGGCGCGACGCGGTCGGCCGGGTGATCAGCCCCGTCGCCCGCAACCAGCTCAACTTCGTGCTCAAGGAGCCCTACGGGGTCTGCGGGCTCATCGTGCCCTGGAACTACCCGCTGCTCCTGCTCACCTGGAAGTTGGCCCCGGCCCTCGCGGCCGGAAACACGGTCGTGGCCAAGCCCAGCGAGCACACGCCGCTCTCCACCCTGCGGCTGGCCAAGGCGCTGGAGGAGCTGCCGGAGGGCGTCGTCAACGTCATCACGGGGTACGGTCCCGAGGCGGGCATGCCGCTCGTGGCCCATCGTGACGTCGAGCTGGTCGCTTTCACCGGCAGCCAGGCCACCGGCCGCAAGGTGGCGGTCGCCTGCGCGGAGCAGCTCAAGAAGTGTCACCTGGAGCTGGGCGGCAACGATCCCCTGATCGTGGACGAAGGCGTCGACCTCGACGTGGCGGCCAGGGGCGCCGCGTGGGCCTGTTATCTCAACATGGGCCAGGTGTGCACGTCGGCCGAGCGCTTCTACGTGGTGGGCAAGGCGTTCGACGAGTTCGTGGACCGGTTCGTGGCCTTCACGAAGACGCTGCGCATCGGCGATCCGCTCGGGCCCGACGTGGACCTCGGTCCGATGGTCAGCGCCGAGCAGCGCGCGAAGGTCGAGAAGAAGATCGCCGACTCCGTCTCCGCGGGCGCGCGGTTGATCGTGGGTGGGCGGCGGCCGGGCCGGTTTGCCAAGGGCTTCTTCTACGAGCCGACCGTCCTCGTCGACGTCGCGGCCTCGATGCCGCTGATGCGCGAGGAGACCTTCGGCCCGGTGGCGCCGATCGTGCGCTGCCGCGACATCGACGAGGCGATCGCGCTCGCCGACCGCAGCGAGTACGGCCTGGGCGCCTCCATCTACACGAACAGCCTCGAGCACGCGATGAAGGCGATGGAGCAGGTCCACGCCGGCACGTTCTGGATCAACGATCCCCTCACCGACAACGACGCCGGCCCGTTTGGCGGGATGCGGCGCAGCGGGATCGGCCGCGAGCTGGGCAGCGAGGGGATCGAGGACTTCCGCGACAGCAAGCACGTCCACCTCGACTACGTGATCGGGGCCAAGCCGTACTGGTACCCCTACCGCTACGGCCGGCCTCGCGAATGACGGGCGACAAACGCCCGCCGGCTCCGGCCGACACCTCCGACTACGTCAGCGCCCTCGTCGCGAGCTTCCTGGGCTGGACGCTCGACGCCTTCGATTTCTTCCTGGTCGTGGTCTCCCTGCCGGCGATCGCCCGCGACTTCGGCAAGGACATCCCCTCCGTCGCCCTCACGATCACGGTGACGCTCGCCTTCCGTCCGGTGGGCGCGTTCCTCTTCGGCCTGCTCGCCGACCGCTACGGCCGCCGGCTGCCCTTGATGATCGATCTGATCTTCTTCTCCATCGTCGAGGTCCTGTCGGGCCTGGCCCCGAACTTCACGACCTTCTTCATCCTGAGGGCGCTGTTCGGGATCGGGATGGGCGCGGAGTGGGGGGTGGGGGCGTCGCTCGCGATGGAGAAGGTGCCGCCGCGATGGCGCGGCGTGCTCTCCGGGTTCCTTCAGGAGGGCTACGCCGTGGGATACCTGCTGGCGGCGGCCTGCTCGTTCTTCGTCTTCCCGCGCTGGGGATGGCGGCCGATGTTCTTCATCGGGGGGCTGCCCGCGCTCCTCGCCGTGTTCGTGCGCTTCCGGGTGAAGGAGTCGGAGGTGTGGAAGAAGACGCGGCACGAGAGCTGGTCGCACCTCGGCCGCGGTATCGCCGCCCAGTGGAAGCTGTTCCTCTACCTGACCGCGCTCATGATGATGATGAACTTCGTCTCCCACGGGACGCAGGACATGTACCCCACGTTCCTGCTCGAGCAGCACGGCTTCTCCTCCCGGACGAAGGACCTGATCGTCATGACCGCCAGTGTCGGGGCGCTGCTGGGCGGGATCTGCTTCGGCTTCTACTCCGACCGCGTAGGGCGCCGCCGGGCCATGATCACGGCCCTCCTGCTCGCCATCGTGACGATCCCTCTCTGGGCCTACGCCCCGACGACGGGGCTGCTGGTCCTGGGGGCGTTCCTCATGCAGTTCATGGTCCAGGGCGCGTGGGGCGTGATTCCCGCCCACATCACGGAGCTTTCTCCCGACTCGGTGCGCGGCTTCCTGCCCGGCTTCGCCTACCAGTGCGGCGTCCTGCTGGCCGGCAGCGTGGCCTACATCGAGGCCGTGTTCGCCCGTCGCACCAGCTACGCCAACGCGATGGCGCTCACCGCGTTCACCGTCTTCACGCTGGGAGCGATCGTCGTGGCCCTCGGCCACGAGCGCAGGGGAGCGACGTTCGGCGAGTAGAGCCGGCCCTCAGCGCGGCCGTGATACCCGGCGGCGGGCCCGCATCCCCCTCTCGGCCAGCGCGGCCAGGAGCTCACCCGCGGGGACGCAGCGCTCCGGCGGGAGTACGCCGCGCTCTGCGATCCGGCCGTCCAGGATCATGCCGGCGACGATCGCGGGGGCCAGACCCGTGTCACGGGCCACGGCCGACAGCGGCGGCCATTTCTGGGCCCGCGCCGTCAGGTCATAGCGGACCTTCACGCGGCCGCGATCGTCCTCTCCGTCGACGACCACGGCCAGCGTGTCGCGGTCGTCGACGACGTCGGGGGGCGGCGGCAGGCGCCGGAAGCAGTCGAGGAGCACGTCGCGCGGCGCCACCCCCCGCGGTCCGGGACGTGGATCGGCGAGCCCGACGTCGATGAGGAGCCGAAGCCGGCGCACCAGCTCGGGGTCGTAGGCGATCTTGAACGCGCAGCGCCGGATGCCCTTGCTCCGGTAGGTGAGCGGCAGCGTCGCCACCTCGGAATGAAGGCTGAAGCGCACCCGCTGGGTCCCGAGCTCGAAGGGGAAGTCCTCGTCGCCCGAGAGCGGCGGCACGCTGCCGAACCGGCCCCGCTCGAAGACGATCGGCCGCAGCGTGAACTCGTCGAGGACCGTGGCCGGTGAGAAGGCGAAGGGCAAGGGCGACGCGTAGCGCGTGGAGTCGGCACCGCCGTTGTAGACGCCGATCGACCGGACGCGGCGCAGCGGATCCGCCGCCGCCCGGGCGAGCACGTTGGAGATGCCGGGGGCGCTTCCCATGCCGAGGATGGCCAGCAGGCCGGCGCGGCGGAAGTCGCGGTGAAGGCGCAGCTGCCGCCGGGTGGTGTGGAACAATCCGCCCAGGTCCAGGTAGTGGCAGCCGGCGCGGAGCGCCGCCTCCATGACTGCCATGTTCAGGGCATACGGGGCGCAATGAACGATCACCGCCGCGCCCAGGAGCTTGCCGGCGAGAGCCGCCGGATGGGCCGCGTCCGCGGTGTCCACCTCGCAGCGAGCGCCGCCGTACCGCCGGGCCACGCGCTCCGCGGCGGCGCGGTCCGTCTCCAGGATCCGGACGCGATGGCCCGCGCGGGAAAGGTCGTACACGACGGCGCGGCCCATGGCGCCGGCGCCGCCCAGCACGGCCACGAGCGGTCGGCGAGCGCGCTTCGACAGGGGGGGACGAGGCCGCACCGCGCTAGTCTACCCGGCTCGGAGAGCGTATCCTCTTGGCCGGCAAGGAGGGCCATGGCCAAGGGTTTCAGGGTGAGGCTCGACGACGGGTCGGAGATGGACCTCGACAGCGACATGGTACGGTCGTGGTACGACCAGGGGCTCATCCAGGGCGACACGCCGATGCGCGCGCCGGGCTCCAAGAACTGGCGGCGCATGGACGAGGTCGTGGAGATGCGCGGCTGGAAGGAGTCCCCCGGCCGGGCGGGAAGCGACGATGACGAAGAGGCGGCGGGGCCGGCCGGACCGCAGAAGTGGCGGAGCTATGTCGCCTCGGCGCTGCTGTTCGCAGCCGCGGCCGGGGCCGGCTACATGTCGTTCTTCCCGGAGCGGTGGACGCCGGCGCTCGCTCCCGTGCCGTGGCGGGAGATCGCGTTGGGGGCGCTGGTTCTCGCCCTCAGCCTCATCCGGGGCTGGCCCATCGGCCGCGTGTTCGCGCGGGTCGTGATGCTGCTGGGCGCCTTCGCGCTCTTTCCGCTCGCGGGACTGCTGATCGCGCAGGGAGTGCGGGGTCTGCCGCTGCTCGTGCTGCTGTCCGCCTGGGTCGTGGCCTCGGGGTTCTTCGCGTTCCTGGGGGCGGTGGTGGCCACCGCGAACGCCATCCTGTTCCTCGTCACGATCCTGCTCGGCGCCGCCGGCGTCTACTATTTCGGCTACGTGCCTCCGGGCACCGCTCCCGCCGCGTCGGTCACCGTCTCGGCGCCGGCGCCCACGGCGCCTCCCCCGACGTTATCGGCGGCTCCCGCATCCGCGCCGCCGGGTCTCACCCCATCCGCGGGCTCGGCGCCCGACCCTGGCACAGCACTCGCGGTGCGGGCGGCGACGCAGGAGATCCCCCTGCTCTCTCCCCGGGCGGCCGAGCTGCTGATGTCCAAGAGCGCGGCGCACATCCTCGAGCCTCCCGAGGTCTTCCGTCGGGCCTACGGCCTCGTCGGCCGTGGCCTGTACGCCTTGAGCAAGTCCGAGTCGAAGGAGATGGGAGACCTCCACACCGCCCTCTATGCGTCGCTGCCCCCGGACCAGCGCGAGCGCCTCGGCGAGTACATCGACCGCGCCCGCAATCGATACGCCACGACGCCAGAGGAGGACCGCCGGATGAGCCAGCTCATGAAGTCCGCGGTGCTGTCGCTCCCCGCCGACAAACGCGCGCGCCTGCAGGCGCTCTTCGAAAAGGCCCTGACCGCGGGCCTGGACAAGCCGTAGCCTTTCAACGCGGAGGGCGCGGAGAACGAACGGAGAGGACGCAGAGAGGGATTCAGGAGAAGTGAGAGGCGAACTGCTCAAGATCCTCCGCGCTCTCTCCGTTTTCCCTCCGCGATCGCCGCGTTAAAATACATTTCCGAGCCGCGATAGGGCGAACGGTGACAGGTCGAAGCGGCTGTGGCCTTCGGTCGCGAGGTCCGCGAGGATTTCTCCGATCACGCTGGCGAACTTGAAGCCGTGGCCGGAGCACGGGCTGGCCAGGATCACCTGCGGGTGGTCGGGGTGCACGTCGATGAGGAAGTGGTGGTCGGGAGTGTTGGTGTAGAGGCACACGCGCGCCTCGAGCACCCGCCCGGCGGCGTCCGGCATGTAGCGCTCGACCAGGCGGCGCATCGCGGACTCGTCCTCCGCGGTCGGCTCGCGCCGCACGTGCTCGGGATCGGTCGTCTCCCCTTCGTGGTGGATGCCGGCCTTGAGCCCGTCCCCGGCGTCCGGCTGGGTCGCGAAGATTCGATCCGGCGCGTATTCCCATACGGCCACCGGGCAGCGCTCGGGCCGGAACATCTCGGCGTTGCGTGCGGCCGCGAACCAGTGGAAGAGCTGGCGCTCGACCTGGAGCGCCCGGCCCCGGGCGCCGAGCAGCGACGGCATCCAGGGTCCGGCACTGAGGATCAGACGTGGCGCGCGATGGGTGCCGCCGGCGGAAGTGACCGAGACGCCGTCGCCGTCGGCGCGCCACGACGTGACCGCCTCGCCGGTCCTCAGCTCGGCCCCCGCGCCCCGGGCGAGCTCGAGGGCGGCCTCGACACAACCCTCCGGCCACAGCATGCCCGCCCTCGGCTCGAGCAGGCCCACGGTGTCGTCGGGCGGAGTGAAGCCGGGGAACCGCCGGCGGATCTCGGCGGCCGTGAGCACCTCGTGGGGGAGACCGTGTTCGAGCGCGCTCCGCCGCGCGCCGGTAAAGAGCACGCCGCTCTCCGGTCCGGCCATGAGGCCGCCGGTCTGCCGCAGGAGCCGGCGGCCCGACTCCTGCTCGAGCTGCGCCCAGCACTCGTAGGCCCGGCGCAGCAGGGGCACGTAGCCGGGATGCTCGAAGTAGGCTTCGCGGATGATACGGCTGCGGCCGTGGGTCGAGCCCATCGTGTGGGGAGGCGAGAAGCGATCGAACCCGAGGACGCGCCGTCCGCGTCGCGCGAGCTGCCACGCCGCCGCGCTTCCCATCGCGCCGAGGCCGACGACGATGACGTCCGGCGCGGGCACGACGCCGCTCAGGGACGGTTCCGGATGATCGCCTCGACGGTGTCCTGGGCCCGCGCCTCGTGGAAGCGCTTCAGGACCTCGAGCACGTTGGGATGGCTCTGCGTGATGCCGTCGAGGGTGGCCTTGTCCAGCTCCAGCACCTCGCAGGGCGTGGCCGCGGTGAGCGTGGCCGTGCGGGGCCGGCCGGTGAGGATGGAGATCTCGCCGAAGAACGAGCCCTCGGCCAGCTCGTGCACCTTGACCGACTCGCCGCGGGCGTCCTTCACGAACGCCTTCACGGTGCCGGTGGTGAGGATGAACAGGCTCGCCCCGGCCGCCCCTTCGGTGACGAGGATGTCTCCCGGCTCGAAGGTCAGGAGCTTCAAGCCGCGGATCACGGCCACCAGCTCGTCCTCGGTGAAGCCCTCGAACAACGGTGTCGAGACGACAG
>QHVJ01000235.1:0-625 GCA_003222275.1 Acidobacteriota bacterium
CCGTAGACGCAGTGATGATGCGGGCACAGGCCCGCGTCGCCCGAGAGCTGCAGACCGCACGATGCGCAGAGGCTCATGCTCCCGCTCGAAGCGAAGGCCATGCCAACCTCGATTCGCCCTTGGCGAGGGATTCACGCTTGGCGAGGGAAGAGGATTACCGTAGAGTGACAAAGTTCGCTCGCCTGGTGCTGCCCGGCCGCACGCGGATCTAATCGCAAGCGGTCGTGCGTCATCGAGGAGCGCCCCGGGTTCCCCGGGGCGTTTTCCGAGCGTTTGGGGGCGCGTGACCGAGGAGCGCCCCGGGTCCCCCAGGGCGCTTCCGAGCGTTGGGGAGCGCGCCATCGAGGAGCGCCCCGGGTTCCCCCAGGGCGCTTCCGAGCGTTGGGGAGCGCGCCATCGAGGAGCGCCCCGGGTTCCCTCAGGGCCCTTCCGAGCGTTGGGGAGCGCGCCATCGAGGAGCGCCCCGGGTTCCCCGGGGCGCTTCCGAGCGTTGGGGGGTATGGGGGGCCCTCGTGGCCCCCCATCTACAACAGGTCGCGGATCGGCAGGGCCAGGGTCTCGAGCAGCCGGGCGGTGAGCCCGCGGCTCTTCCACTCCTTCAACGTCACCCGGCGCGAGTGAGCGA
>QHVJ01000235.1:833-12578 GCA_003222275.1 Acidobacteriota bacterium
GCGGCCAGCAGCGCGTCGCGCATCCGCTCGTCGATCACGAAGTACGGATTGGTGATATGGATCGAGCGCTGCGCCGAGTTGACGGCGAGCAGGAAGGTCGTGTACATCGCGAAGCTGCCCGCCGCCGGCGAGCTCTTCACGACCTGCGCGTAGACCTCGCCGCTCGGCTCGATCGGCCGCGGAAAGTACGGCTCGCCGCCGAGCACGACGCCCGTCGCCTCCAGCCAGCTCTCGACGAAGGCGGCCTGCAGGTATTCGACCGCCGGCCCCTGGATCCGAATGTCCGTGTCGCGCCAGTGGTGCTCGACGCGACCGTTGCCCATCCACTTGCCGCTCACGCCGGAGCCACCGGTGAAGCCGACGCGGCCGTCCACGACGAGGATCCGACGGTGGTTGCGGTTGCTGTAGCGGCGGAAGATGTACTGGGTCAGCGGGCGGAACCACGCCACGTGGCAGCCCGAGCGCGACATCGCGTCGGTGTACTCCTTGGGCATGCTCAACGCGCCGAACGCGTCGAGCAGGACGTTCACGCCGATGCCCGCGCGGCAGCGCTCGGCCATCGCCTCGGCGAGGTCGCGGGCGACGGGGCCGTCCTCGTAAAAGTATTGCGCATAGGTGATCGTGTGTTGCGCGCCCCGGATCGCCTCCAGCATGGCGGGAAAGATCTGCTCGCCGTTCAGCAACAGGTCGGCCCGGTTGCCGCCCACGATCGGAGCCGCCGCGTAGGCCTCCAGGGTCGGGAAGAAGGAGGGCTCCCCCAGCGCCAGCGGCGGCAACACCATGTGGGGGTGGACGCGCGCGCAAGCCGACGTCAGGAAAAGAACAAGGAGCACCAGGAGCGGGAGCGATCGACGGCTCGACATCGCGAGCACCTTGTCTGCTTGCCGCGAACAGGTCGCGGGTAGGGGATTGCACGCCACCGTCGCCCCCGCAGCCGGTGGCGCATCGTTTGCTCGCCTGCTTTCCAGCATACGCCATGCTGGAAGGGATGCTTCTCCTGCTCCCGGCACTCGGCGGCGGCCAAGGCCGCTCGCCCTCGGCCTCGGCGGATGGCGCTTCGACGCGCGCGATTCTGGGCAGCGTCACCGGACGGCCGTCGCGCGCGGAACGGTAGATCGCTTCGACGATGCGGACGTCCGTCAGGCCCTCGATGCCGGAGGGCTCCGGCGTGACGTCTCGCAGGACGGAATTGGACAAGCGGGCCAGCTCCGCCGCGAACGGATCCGCGGGCTCGAAGGACACCTCCTCGCTGCGGCCGCCGCGCACGACCTCGAGCGCGGAGGCGCCCTGCGCCTCCTAGGCCCCGGTGAGGCGGATCGAGCCCTCGTCCCCGAACACCGTGAGCACCGACGTCGGTTCCTCGCCGAACGACGTGTGCAGGTGCGCGAGCCGGTCGTCGGGGAGGCGGATGAGGGCGACGGTGCTCTCGTCGACGTCGCCGCCGTAACGCCGGGTCATCCGGGCGGTCATGGCCATGACCTGCGCGGGCTCCGCGTCGAACACGGTGCGCGCGACGAAGATCGCCGGCACGCCGAGGTCGTACACGGTGCCGCCGCCGAGGCGGCGCTGCAGCCGGACGTCGTCGGGATCCTGCACCCGGATCGTCGCGTCGCTGCTGAATGTCTTGGGCGCGCCGATGGCGCCGCGCCGCACCAGCTCGAGCAGCTTCTTGTACGCGGGGTGCGCTTGCACGTGGTAGGCGACCATCAGCTTCACGCGGTTCGTCTGACAGGTGCGGAGCATGCGGCGGCACTCGTCCGCCATCACCGCCATCGGCCGCTCGCACACGATGTGGGCGCCGGCGCGCGCGGCCTCGACCGCGTAGTCGCAGTGCAGCGAGTTGGGCAGCGCGAGATAGACGGCCTGGACGTCTTCGCGCTGCAGGGCCTGCCGGAATTCGTCGTAGTGATAGCCCGTCGCGCGGTGCTCCCGAGCCAGCGCGTGAGCGCGGGTGCGGTCAGCGGAAACGATGGCGGCCAGCCGCGTCTCTCCTCCCGCGCGCGCGAAGGCCGGGAGCAGCGCGCGCTCGACGAACGGCCCTGCGCCGACGACGGCGTAGCCGATCTGCTTCGCCATGAACCCTCTCCCGCTGTTGTTTTCCGAGGGAAAGGGGGCAAGCGCGAGGCCATGGACTGCCTCCGCAACACGTCGCTGCGACGGGCTGCACACCCCCGGATGTAGGGGGTGCAGATCCCCTCGGATACGACATCTACGACTTGCAGACCACTCAACTCGTGTTTAGCCTCAAGACCATGACGCGGACTTCGTGGATACGGGAGGGGACGATCACTGAAATCGTCGGCGAGTTGTCGTCGGGCCGCACGAGTTTGATGACCGCGTGCCTGCGCGACGTCACTGCGACCGGAGGGACCGCGGCGCTCGTGGACGCCGACGGCGCGTTCGATCCCGCGTCCGCGGCCCGCGCGGGTGTCGTGCTCTCGCGATTGCTGTGGGTGCGCTGCGGCGGACGTCGCGCCGCTGCGCTGGCCGCGACCGATCTGCTCACGCGCTGTCCGGGCTTTGCGCTCGTGGCCCTCGACGCCGGCGAGACGCCGCCGCGCGTGTCGCTCGGCGCCGCCTTTCGCCTGCGCCAGGCCGCGCGGCGCGCGGGGGTGGCGCTGCTGTTGGTCGGCCGGCGGCGCGTCGCGGGCGCCGGCGCGACGCTCGCCGTGCGCACGCGGCGCGACACGCTGGCGTGGGCCGGCTCCCGGCGCGCCCCGACGCGGCTGGTGGGCATGAGCACGTGCGTTCAAATCATCCGCAACCAGGGTGCGTCCTCGCCGCCGCCCGAGACGCTGGCCGAGCCGCAGTGGTGGACGGCATAGCTCAGGGGTGGCCACGGGGAGGGCCAGGCACGTGAGCCGCGTGGCGTGCGTCTGGGTCGAGGCCTTCGCGGCGGCGGCCGCCGAGCGCGCGGAGCCCTCGCTGCGCGAGCGGCCGCTGGCTGTGGTCACGGGCGCCGCGCCCGCCACTCGCGTGGTCGAGGCCAACGCGGCGGCGCGCGAGCACGGTATTCGCGCGGGGATCCCCGAGGCGGAGGCGGTGGCGCGCTGCCCCCAGCTCGTCCGTCGTCCGGCGTCGGCGGCCTGCACGGACGCGGCGCGCCGCGCGCTGCTCGACGCGTGCTACGGCGTCTCTCCCCGGCTGGAGGACGTCGCCCCGGGGCTCGTCCACGTCGACGTCGCTGGCCTCGGACGGCTGCTCGGCGGCGACGCCGCCGTCGCGGAGCGGCTGGGCCGCGCCGCGCGCGCGGTCGGCCTGCCCGCGCGCGTCGGTGTTGCGGGCACGCGCGCGGCCGGGCGCATCGCCGCACGCGCCGGGCTGGGTGTCATCATTCCGGACGGCGAGGCCGACGCGCTGGCGCCGGTGCCGGTGGCGACGCTCGACTGGTCGGACGAGATCGCGCAGGCACTCGCGCGCTGGGGCGTGGCCACGCTGGGAGAGCTCGCCCGGCTGCCCCGCGCCGCGTTGGCCGCCCGTCTCGGCTCGATGGGGCTCGTCGCCCACGATCTCGCGCGCGGGGTGGACGACCCGGCTCCGTGGACCTCATGGGCGCCGCCGCCGTTCTGGGAGGAGGCGCAGGAGCTCGACTGGGAGATCGACGCGCTCGGACCGCTCGTCACCGTGCTCGGGCGGGTCGTGGAGCGATTGACCGCGCGTCTGTCGGCCGCGTATCTCGTGGCCGACGCGCTCGAGCTGCGATTGGCCCTCGCCGGCGGCGGCCATCACGCGCGCACGCTCGCGCTGGCGTGCCCGATGGTCGCGCCCCGCCCGCTGTTGACGCTGCTCGAGCACGACCTCGGCGCGCGGCCGCCCCAGGGCGCCGTCACCGCGGTGGCGCTCCAGGCGAACGTCATTCCGTGCCGCGCGGTCGCCGGTGAGCTCGGGCGCGCGGCGCCGCCAGCGCAGCGCGACCTGGCCACGGTGCTCGCGCGGCTCGTCACGCTGGTGGGCGCCGATGGCGTCGGCGCCGTCGCGCTCACCGACTCGCACCGGCCCGACGCGTTCGTGCCGGCGCGGTTCGAGCCGAATCTCGTGCCGGAGACGGGCAGGGACACGGGCGACGCCGTGCTGGCGCTGCGTCGGCTGCGCCCCCCGCGTCGCGTGAGCGTGGCCACGGACGGCGAGCGCCGGCCCGCCGTCGTTTGCGGGGCCCTCGGGCCCGAGGCGCGCGTGATCGGATGCGCGGGGCCGTGGCGCGTGTCGGGCGAGTGGTGGGACGCCGGCGCCTGGGCGCGCGACGAGTGGGACGTGGCGCTCTCGGACGGCGCCGTGTGTCGGCTCGCGCGCGAGCTGCGTTCCGGTGAGTGGTACCTCGACGGCGTCTATGACTAGCGTTATCGGCCTCTGCGGTCGAACAGCGCGAGCCTCGAGCGATGGGCACCGGGGCAGCCCCCGTGAGACCCGTGTTTCGGGTACTGCGTCGGACACGGCTGCGAATCGGTGCACGTTGACAGGCGCACCGTACTGTCGATTTGCGTGGTCGAACGGGGGCAGCCCCGGTGCCCATCGCTCGCACCCCCGTCGGCCGACCCCAGCCCCCACCACATTCATCGTCACCGCCGAGGCGATGTCGGGGCGCTGCGATCGGCGGGCGCGGCCGGCGGCAGCCCCCACGAGACCCGTGTTTCGGGTACTGCGTCGGACACGGCTGCGAATCGGTGCACGTCGACAGGCGCAACCCATCGTCGATTTGCGTGGTCGAGTGGGGGCTGCCGCCGGCCGTGCCCGCCGGTCGCAGGCAGCGTGATGTTCGTCGAGCTGCACGCGCAGTCGGCGTTCACGTTTCTCGAGGGCGCGGACCAGCCGGAGGCGCTGGTGGCGGAGGCGGCGCGGCGTGGCATGCCGGCGCTGGCGCTCGTGGACCGCGACGGCGTCTACGGCGCGCCGCGCTTCCATCGCGCCGCGGTCGACGCGGGCATCCGCCCGCTCGTCGGCAGCGAGCTGACGCTCGCCGGCGGCGCGCGGCTGCCCGTGCTGGTCGAGGATCGCGAGGGCTGGCAGAACCTCTGCCGGTTGATCACGCGCGCCAAGCTCGGCGCGCCCAAGGGCAAGGCCGCCCTCAGCCTCGAGGACCTCGAAGCCTCGGCGAACGGTCTCGTGTGCCTCACCGGCGGCGCGCGCGGGCCCCTCGCCGCCGCGGTGCGCGCGGGCGATCGCGACGCCGCGAGAGCGATCCTCGACCGGCTGGTCGGCATCTTCGGCCGCGCCAGCGTCTTCGTGGAGGTGCAGCGCCACTTCGACCGCGCGCAGGAGCGCGATCTCGAGCGGCTGGTGGCGCTGGCGCGCGCCGCGCGCGTGCCGCTCCTGGCCGCCAACCAGCCCCTCTACGCGCGCCCCGGCGGCCGCGCCGTGGCCGACGTCTTCACGTGCATCCGGGAGAAGACCGACCTCGATCACGCGGGCCGCCGGCTGCTGGCGAACGCCGAGCGCGGCCTGCGCGACGGCGCGGCGACGACGGCGGCGTTCCGCGACCTGCCCGAGGCCGTGGCCGCCGGCGGCGAGCTGGCGTTGCGCCTGGGCTTCACGCTCAAGGATCTCGGCTATCGCTTTCCCGACTTCCCGCTGCCGCCCGGCGAGAGCGTGCAGGCGCACCTGCGCGACCTCGTCGCGCGCGGCGTGCGCGCGCGATACGGCGCCGCCGGCCCGCTCGTCGAGCGCGCGCGGCGGCAGGTCGCCCACGAGCTGGAGATCATCGGCCGGCTCGATCTCGCCGGCTACTTCCTCATCGTCTGGGACATCGTGGAGTTCTGCCGCGCCAACGACGTCCTCGTGCAGGGCCGCGGCTCCGCCGCCAACAGCGCGGTCTGCTATGCGCTCGGCATCACGGCCGTCGATCCGGTGAAGATGGAGCTGCTCTTCGAGCGTTTCCTCTCGGAGTCGCGCGGCGAGTGGCCGGACATCGACCTCGACCTGCCGAGCGGCGAGCGGCGCGAGACGGTCATCCAGTACGTGTACCGGCGCTACGGCCGGCTCGGCGCAGGGATGACGGCGAACGTCATCACGTACCGCGGGCGCAGCGCCGCCCGCGAAGTCGGCAAGGCGCTCGGGCTGCCCGGCGACATGCAGGACCGGCTCGCCGGGCTCGTCGAGAACTGGGGTTACCAGGATCCGCAGGCGGTGCTGACACGCCACCTGCAGGAGGCGGGCTGCGACACGCGGCATCCACGCATCCGCAAGTTCGCCGCCCTCTGGACGCGGCTTCAAGATCTCCCCCGGCATCTCGGCCAGCACTCGGGCGGCATGGTCATCGCCGCCGGCCGACTCGACGACGTGGTGCCGCTCGAGCCGGCCACGATGCCGGGCCGCGTGGTCGTGCAGTGGGACAAGGACGATTGCGCCGCGCTCGGCATCGTGAAGGTGGATCTTCTCGGTCTTCGGATGATGTCGGTGCTCCAGGAATCCATCGCGCTCGTGAGCGAGACGGGCGGGGTGGTCGACCTCGCGCACCTGCCCGCCGACGACAAGGCCGTGTACGGCATGCTCCAGCGCGCGGACACGATCGGCGTGTTCCAGGTGGAGAGCCGCGCCCAGATGGCGACGCTGCCGCGCATCCATCCCGAGCGTTTCTACGACCTCGTGGTGCAGATCGCCATCATCCGCCCGGGCCCGATCGTCGGCGACATGGTGCATCCCTACGTCCGCCGCCGGCGCGGCCGCGAGCCGGTGACGTACGCCCACCCGAGCCTGGAGCCGATCCTGTCGCGCACGCTCGGCGTGCCGCTCTTCCAGGAGCAGCTGCTGCGCATCGCGATGGTGGCCGCGGGCTTCTCCGGCAGCGAGGCGGAGGAGCTGCGCCGCGCCTTCGGCTTCAAGCGCAGTGAGCGCCGGATGGCGGAGGTGGAGGTGAAGCTGCGCGAGGGCATGGCGCGCCGGGGGATCACCGGCCGAGCCGCGGACGAGATCGTCCACCAGATCACGTCGTTCGCGCTGTATGGATTCCCCGAGTGCGTGGTGGGTGACACCCGCGTGCTCGACGCGGACAGCGGGCGGTGGGTACGGATCGAGGACGTCGTCAACGGTGTCGACCGCGTGGAGGCCACCCTGGCGTGCGACGAGGGCCGGACGCTGCGACGGCGCCGAGTGCTCCGCGCCACCGCCAGCGGTCGTCGCGGCGTCTATCGCCTGACGACGCTGGGCGGACGGACGATCGTCGCCACCGCCGAGCATCTGCTGTTGACGCCCCAGGGCTGGCGACCGCTCGCCGCGCTGCGCGAGCGCGATCGTGTCGCGGGGGCCCGGCGCGGTGGCGGGAGCGCCGAGCTGGTCGACTCGAGCGTCGGGTGGGACAGCGTTGTCATCGTGGAGCGCGCCGGAGTGCGGGACACCTACGACCTCGAGATCGAGGGCGACCACAACTTCCTCGCCAACGACCTGGTCGTCCACAACTCGCACAGCAGCAGCTTCGCGCTGCTCGCCTACGCCAGCGCGTACCTCAAGGCGCACCACGGCCCGGCCTTCTACGCGGCGCTGCTCAACAACCAGCCCATGGGCTTCTACCACTCGGCCACCGTCGTCAACGACGCGCGCCGGCACGGCGTGCGCGTGCTGCCGGTGGACGTCACGCGCTCGAACTGGCCGTGCACGCTCGAGCAGCGCGAGGGCGTCTGGGTGGTGCGCCTCGGCCTCCGCTTCGTGAAGGGGCTGCGCGAGCGCGCGGGACAGGCGCTGGTGGCCGCGCGCGCGGCGCGGGCGTTCGCCTCGGCGCCCGACCTCGCCGCGCGCGCCGCTCTCACGCGCGAGGAGATGGCCACGCTCGCCTCGATCGGCGCGCTGGCGCCGCTGGGCGGCACGCGCCGCGCGAATCTCTGGACCGTCGCCGAGCAGGACGCGGGGCCCCTGTTCGCGGGAACGGTTGTCGCGCAGACGGAGCCACTCCGCACGACACGATCACCATTGCCTGAAATGACCGTGCTCGACAGGCTCACGGCCGACTACGCCGGCACCGGCGTCACGCTTGGCCCGCACCCGATGGCGCTGCGGCGCGCGGCGCTCGCCGCGCGCGGCGTCACGCGGGCGATCGACCTCGCGCGCGGCGACGACGGCGCGCGTGTGCGGGTGGCGGGCAGCGTGATCGTGCGCCAGCGGCCCGGCACGGCGAAGGGCTTCGTGTTCCTGAGCCTCGAGGACGAGACCGGGATCGCGAACGTCATCGTGACGCCGGGCCTCTTCGCGCGCCGGCGGCTGCCGCTCGTCAGCGAGCCGTTTTTGCTCGTGGAGGGGATCTTACAAATGCAGGACGGCGTGGTGTCCGTGCGCGCCGCGCGCGTCGAGCCATTGCCGCGGCTCGCGCACGTCGTGCCCTCGCACGATTTCGGGTAAAATATCGCAGGGTTTTGAACATCTTTCCGGGATTCGTCGCGCTGCTCGCCTCGCGGCCCTCGCGTGGAGCGCGTGGCGCCTCACGCACATCGCGTGGCCCAACAAAACGCTCGCCTCCATGCAGGAGACCTGGCGATGGCTCGTAGCCCGGCTGAGATCCACGCTGACATCGCGGTGACCCGCCGCGTGATCGAGCGCCAGCTCGACGCGCTCGGCCCCGCCGTGGAAGGCCGCTGGTGGGCGCCGTACGCCGTCATCCCGGGAGGGTTCGCCGTCGGCTTCCTCCTGGTGCGCATGCCGATCGGCCGTGTGGTCGGCATCAGTGCGCGCGCCGTCCAGACGGGACTGGCCGTCGCCACCATGCTCGCCGCCGTGGACCGCTTCGTCGCGGAGCGCCGCCGCCTCGCCCGCGCGGCGTGATGTGCATGCATATGCGCAATCGGTTGCGGGCGGCCGGGCGGTGAGGGAGCCGTGCGGCCGGTCTGGAAAGGCGCGCTGACCTTCGGCCTCGTCACCATCCCCGTCGGCCTGTACCCGGCGACGGCGCCGGCGGGGAGGCGCGCCTCGTGAGCTCGGCGACGCGCGTGCTCGAGCTGGACGAGCGGCGGCTGCTGCTCAACCATCTCGACGAGGTGCTGTGGCCCGACGTCGGCGTCACCAAGGGCGACCTCATCGACTACTACCTCGAGGTCGCCGATCACCTCCTGCCGTTCGTGGCCAACCGGCCCGTGAGCCTGCTCCACGCGCCCGATCCGATCACGGGCGAGTGCCTGTACCAGAAGACGGCGCCGCCGGGGTTGCCCACGTGGATCCCCACGCGCCGCATCCGCAGCGAGCACGCCGCCCTCGGCTACTCCGACTACGTGCTGGTCGTCGAGCGCGCCGCCCTCGCCTACTTCCTGAACCTCGGCTACATCTCGCTCCACCCGTGGAGCTGCACGGTCGACATGCTCGACCGCCCCGATCTGATGCTGTTCGACCTCGACCCCACCGAGATTGCGTTCCGCGAGGTGCGCAACGCCGCCCTGCTCGTGCGCGACTTGCTGAACAACTTCCGGATCCGCGCGTGGGTCAAGACCTCGGGCGGCCGTGGCCTGCACGTGCTGGTGCCGCTCACGCCCCAGTACAGCTTCTCCCAGGTGCGCGGCGCGGCCGAGATGATCACGCGCCTGGCGCGCTCGCGCGAGCCCAGCCTGTTCACGCTCGACATGCGGCGCGCGCGGCGGCGCGGCAAGATCCTCATCGACGTCCACCGCAACCATCGCGGCGCGACGCTGGTGAGCCCGTGGGCGGTGCGCGAGTACGCGGCCGCCACCGTGTCGACGCCGCTGGAGTGGGTCGAGCTCGAGCGCCCCGTGTACCCCGAAGACTTCACGCTGGCCACCATCCGCGACCGGCTCGCGCGCGCGAACGACCCGCTGGCGTCGCTCCTCCGCGCGCCGCAGTCGCTGAAGCCGCTGCTGGAAAGCGGCCGCTCGCGCCGCGCGCGACCGATGGCCTAGTCGCCGCCAGAGGAGAGCGACATGGACGAGCGAGGAATGGTCACGACGCGCTGGCACCAGATCACGGCGCGCGCGCAGCATCTGACCCATCGGGCGGTTGCCGCTTCGTACACGACCGCCCGCTCCAGGCCATCGCGCTCACCATCGGCGTGGCTTCGTGGTGGGCAAGGTGCTCGGCGGGCGAGAGGACTGACGCGATCGCGCTCCGCCTGCTGACTACCGGCCGGGCAGCGCTTTGACCGCGGCAATCCGGTCGGCGGTGCCCGGGTGGGTCGCGAGGAAGCCGCCGCTGCTGCCGCCGGTCGTCTGCATCAGCCAGCTCAGCGTGTCGGCCATCATCTGTTTGCCGGGGTATCCCGCGCGCTGCAGGAGCTGGACACCGTGCGGCGACGACGACCCGCCACCGGACGACGACGTCGTCGACGTCGGTCCCGCGCACGCGAAGGCGAGGGTGGCCAAGACGGTGAGGGCGGCGATCCGGGCCGGGCGGCTCATGTCAGCCGCTCCAGAAGTGTCTCGCCGCAGCCGTTGTCGTCGGTCTCGGCCGGGGACTCGCCGGCTCCGCCGAAGTAGTCGATGTGGTGATCGATCGCCCGTGGACAATCGGGCTTGAACAGCAGCTCACGCGCCTCGGGACGTTGGCCGGAGGCGCCGGACTGAGCGGACGGTGCGTGTGCCATGAGCTTGACCTCCCGGTCGGACAACGAGACTGTGCGGTCCCGAGGGTGCACCGGCCGTGCCACTGGCCGCCGGATCGCATCCCGGCCTCGCGTCGAGCGTTGCATTCGCAGGCCGCTGCCGGCGCCCAGGGATCATTGAAAAGTTTTCGCGCGATTGGGGTGTAACTGTTACACCCCGTGGGAATTCCCCGGCGCAGGCCGCCGGCAGGTGGCAGTCCAAAGCGTCGTCACGACGCGCGGTTGCCGCGACCCCTCCGCACTGGCACGCGTTCTGCGTTGTGTCCCCAGCCCACGTCGACCCGGAGGCAGCGATGCGATCGATCAGACAGGAGCTGGAGGCGAAGCGGGATGCGCTGACGAGCGCCATTTCCTCGAGCACGCGCGCGACGCGCGAGGGCGATCACCGCCGCGAGATCGTCAAGGACCCGTTGGGCATGGCGTCGCTCACGCACGACGACGAGGTCGTGGCGGCGGTCGTGGACACGCGCGCGCGGCAACTGGAAGAGATCGATCGCGCCCTCGCGGACATGGACGCGGGCCGCTACGGCATCTGCCGGGAGTGCGGCGAGGAGATCGCGAAGGCGCGCCTCAAGATTCTGCCCTTCGCCACACGCTGCGTAGCGTGCCAGGCGCGGCTGGAACAGGGTCTCGGACGTGCGGCATAAGCCCCCCACCGTCACAGAGGCAGGAGAGGCGCCCATGGCTCGCGGATCCCGAATCGTGGCCGTGCTGCTGGTGATGCTGTCGGTCGTCGCCTGCCAGTCGATGACTGGCAAGACGGCGGGCGAGAGCATCGCCGCCGCCGCCATCACCGCCGCCGTGAAGGCCAAGCTCGTCGCCGACAAGCCCGCGAACCTCACCCGGGTGGACGTTGACACGAATAACGCTGTTTAGCTTAACGGCGTCGTGGAATCCGCGGAGCAGAAGGCCCGCGCCGAACGGCTCGCGTGGCAGGCCAAGGGCGTCAAGAGCGTCGTCAACAACCTGCAGGTCAAGAAATAGGGTTTCACCACCGTCCGTGCTCGCCGCGCAGGCGGTCTCGCCCCCCGCGGGGCAAGGCGCGATAATCAATCATGAGCCCGAATAGGCGCGATCAGATGAAGAGCGGCAAGGTCCTCGTGGTCGACGACGAGCCGGCCGAGCGCGAAGGTCTGGCCCGGCTCGTCGGGCAGTGGGGCTACGAGGTGGAGACGGCGTCCTCCGGCGAGGAGGCGCTCAACCTCATCGAGACGCAGCATCCG
>QHVJ01000582.1 GCA_003222275.1 Acidobacteriota bacterium
GATCTCGAATGCCTACCTTCGAAAAGAGGGGCGAAGTGTTCGGTGCAGGAGGGACCATGAAGAGACCAATGGAAGGGGCGTGCGCGAAACTCGGCCGGGCGGCCATTCTGCCCGCGATTCTTGGTTGGGCATGGATTTCTCCACCGCTGGCATGGGCCCAGGTAGGCGGCCTGATCGTCACCATGACGTCCCCGACGGCCGGCTCGACGGTCCGCAACATGGCGACGGTCAGCGCAAGCGTGAGTCCCGCGGGGGTTCTGGTCCAGGCTGTCCAGTTCCAATTGGACGGCGCTCCGCTCGGCGCGGAAGACACCACGGCGCCGTATTCGGTGCCCTGGGACACGATCACCTCGAGCAACGGGCCCCACACCCTGATGGCCATCGCTCGGGATGCGCTTGGCGTCTGGTACCCTTCCGACCCGCTCACCGTCACCGTGTCGAACGATGTGTTCGTGGGGCTGACCGACGGCCGGGTGCTACGCCATGCCCCCGACGGTACGCTGCAGGGGACCGTGCCGCCCTATTCCGACGGTCAGGTCAGCAGCCTGGCCTTCGACGCCGCCGGGAACCTGTACGTTCCGCATTGGTGGGGTAAAGCGCCGGGAATGCCGGGCAATACCGTGGTGCGCTACGATGTTGCCCTCAACCTGCTGGCAGAGTTCGGGAGTGGTTTCGACGCCGATCCGTCGTCGCTGGCGTTCGACGGCGACGGAAACGTGTACGTCGGCCAGGCGGACGGCACGGGAGCCGTCCTGAAATTCGATGCCGCCGGCCATCCGCTCGCGACGCTTCACCCGGCGGTGGGCAACCGGGGCACGGACCACATCGACCTCTCGACCGACCGCTGCACGCTCTTCTACACGTCGCGCACCCACGACGTCTTGCGCTTCGACGTGTGCATCAACGCTCAGCTCCCGAACTTCAATACCACCCCCCTGCCGGGGTACGAGAACTACCATCTGCGTATCCTTCCGGACGGCGGCGTACTCGTGGCCGCGACCGAGGAGATCGTCCGCCTGGATGCATCCGGGAACGTGGTCCAGACGTATTCCGCGCCCGGCGAAACGAACTACTGGGGAGGCGTGGACCTCGTGGGCGACGGCACCTTCTGGGCGTCCAACGCGTACACCGCCAACATCTACCGGTTCGATCTCAAATCAGGGGCCGTGCTCACGAGCTTCAACACGGGAACCGGGATCTGGAGCGTGGCCGGCGTAGGGATCAGGCGTTGAGCCCGCGGCGGGCCTGGGCTTCGACGGTCAACGAGTGGCCAGCGTCACCGGCTCGAGCTCGTGGCCACACCGGATGCAGGTACCGCAGTGCCGATGGACGAAGACATCGATCGCGTCGCCCAGTGACATCTCCTTGCACGCCGGGCAACGCATGACGAGGCTTCCCGACGGGCTGTAGACGTACTCCGGGAACTCCTTCTGCGCGACGAATCGACCCCTGGTCAGCGCCTCGGCGACACGGGCTCGCGATGGTAGTCCGCTCATCGACCCGCCTCTGATGCTAACTCACCCTGGGTCCACCTCGGCCCTGAGCCGCACCTGCAACTGCCGGATCTCGCGCTCGCGCCCCTGGCCGCGCGCCTCCGTTTCCATCCCGTCGAAGTAGGGAGCCGCGTCCTTCACGAGCGCGCGCAGGCGGCGGACCTCGACGATGAGGCGGCTGAGGCTGGAGGCGTCGAGCGACGGTCGCCGCAGGATCCTCTCGGCCTCGAAGAACTCGCCCGCCGCCATCGTGCGCCGCAGGTCGAGCAGCGCGCTCTCGATTGCGCGCAGCTCGTCCTCGCCCAGCCGCTTCGGCGACGGAGTCCCTCTCGGCTTTGGTTCGTCGGCCAGACGTCTTCCTCCTACCAACGTTGCGACACCCTCTTGGAAGGTAGCTCTCCGGGAACAGGAGGAAATGAGAGGGGCCACGAAACCGGGCTCAAGGTTTTCCTGAATTTGCAGCCAGGGCTTCCCCGATACCGATGGCCCGTGGGACAGGCTCGACTATCTGAGGGTCTCGCCCGACCTACCGCAGAACTCGAATGACGATGAGGATCAAGATGATGACGAGCAGGAGGTGGACGAGGTTTCCCGTCCTCGGGATGGCGGGAATGCGCGCGGGCCCGAAGTACCCCAGCAGCCAGAGGACGATCAGGACCACGATGAGCAGCTCGAGCATGTCAGCCTCCGTAGCATCACCCGATGCGGGGATGTGCGAAGCTACCGCCGGCAGCCGACGAAATCAACTCCCCGGCGCTCTTCCCGGTGGTCTGGCGTCCAGCGAGTCTCGCCGCCCAACTGACCACTGCCGCAAAAAGCCGAGGGCCCGTCGCCGGGCCCTCGGCCGCTATGATCCGGTTGGAATTAGATTTGGTAGCGGGGGGTGGATTTGAACCACCGACCTTTGGGTTATGAGCCCAACGAGCTACCTGGCTGCTCTACCCCGCGCCAGATGACCCAACTACTCTAGCAGCGCGTCGCGCCGGGCGTCAACCCCCATTCTCCGGCGGCTTCCGGTGATGCGCGCCACGTCCCAGATCGTCACCAGGTGTCAAACGGTGACGCGGGACACCCGACGCTGAACCTTTGCCACGTGCTTCCCGTCCAATGAGATGAAGGGCAATGGCGCAGGCCCCGCACGCGGTCGGGCGCCGAGGAGGTCTCGATGGCCACCACATCCGTCGTTGCCATGGACGCGCGGTGCCCGCTCTGCGGGAGTCCGATCTTGTCCTTCGGCCAGGGCGGGCGTGTCGTGGCCGAAGATCTCCATGCCGTGCCTCTCCATCGGGGGGGCGGCATCGGCGAAGGCTACATGGTCTGCGATGACTGCGGCGTCCTCGCGGAGATGTCGGCCGAGCTGACGCTGAACTGAGGGTGCAGGGGGTCTAGAATGGGCGCATGGCCCTGCTCGGCATGCGCCACCTCGCCCTGCGTGTCCGCGATCCCCAGGCGAGCAAGCGCTTCTACGCCGACTGCTTCGAGATGAAGGTCGTCTGGGAGCCTGATCCGGACAACGTGTATCTCTCCTCGGGTCCGGACAACCTGGCGCTGCACCGGGCCGAAGTCGCGGGTCCGGGAGCCCTCGACCACATGGGGTTCATCGTCGACACGCGGGAAGAGGTCGATCGGCTCGCGGCTCGCTTCCGGGAGCGTGGCGTCTCCCTCGCCGCCGAGCCTC
Source organism: Acidobacteriota bacterium (assembly GCA_003222275.1). Taxonomy (GTDB): domain Bacteria; phylum Acidobacteriota; class Vicinamibacteria; order Fen-336; family Fen-336; genus AA32. Next base: position 3,172 of record QHVJ01000582.1, read on the forward strand.
GCGACCACCGGGATGGCAGCCGCTCCTTCTATTGCCTCGATCCCGACGGGCTCCGGATCCAGGTTCTCTACGAGCCCACCCTCTCCCACCAGTCGATCGCCTGAGATCACAGCACTTCTCGCCGGCCCTTGACGCGCAGGGTACGGCGGGGGGAAACTCTCGCCGCATTCGCTCCTGGAGGTAGATCGATGGAGGACGATTCCAACACGGGTGGTCCGGGGCCTTACGGCTCGCCTCAACCCTCTTACCAGCCGCCGCCGACTTATACGCCGAGCCCACAGCCGCCGTCAGCGCCTAGGCGCCCGGCTCGGGCGAAGAAGAAGAAGAAGTCGTCGGCCAAGTCCCGCAAGACTTCGGCCCGCGGCAAGAAGGCGAAGGCTCCGAAGCGGAAGGCGGCCAGGAAGGGACGGACCGCCAAGAAGCGGACGTCAGGCCGCGCCAAGACCTCGCGCAAGAAGAGCTCCCGCAAGAAGACGGCCCGCAAAGCCGCGCGTAAGATGAGGAAGAAGTAGGCCTTAGCGGTCAGGGCCCCAGGGGAGGATGGCGGTCTTGAGTCCCGCCGCGCCTCGCGCCATCCCCCCCAGCACCTGCGGCAGCCGCTCGAGAGGCTCCTCGGCGGTGATGAAGGCGTTGGGGTCGAGGTGGCCGTCGGCGATCAGGCGGAAGGCCTTCCGCACGCTCTCCGGCGTGTGGTGGAACGTGGACTTGATCGTCAGCTCCTGGTAGTGCAGGCGCTGGGAGTCGATCCCGATCTTCGTGTCGGCCGGACAGCCGCCGAAGAGCTGGACGACGCCCCCCTTCCGGACCGATCGCACCGCCACCTCCGACGTTTCGGGCAGGCCCACGGCTTCGATGACGACGTCGGACCCGCGGCCGTCGGGGCTGCGCTGACGGAGCAGCTCCGCGAGGTCCTCCCCGGGCCGCGGACAGACGACACCTTCGGCGCCCATCTCGGTGGCCTTGTCCAGCCGCTCGCGCCTCCGCCCGGCCGCCACCACGTGGGCGCCGCGCATGCGGGCGAGGGCGACGAACATCAGGCCGATGGGGCCGGTTCCGATGATGGCCACCGACTGGCCGCGGCCGATCCAGCTCTCCTCCACGCCCCGGATGACGCACGCGAGCGGCTCCACCATCGCCCCCTCGCGAAAGTCGAC
>QHVJ01000236.1 GCA_003222275.1 Acidobacteriota bacterium
CCGTTGTTGAAGACCAGGATGTGGCCGGCGCCCGAAAGCCCGCTGGCGATCCAGCCCGGGTTGTGCTGGCCGTAGAGCTGCTGCGGCAGGTCCGTCCGGCCGTAGGCCCGCGGGTTCCCCCATCTATAGATGATGTCCCCGCCGTGCCCGAGCCGGCCGCCCGTGTGCCCCGCCGCCTCGGCGGTGGTGGTGCTGTGGTCGATCACCCAGATCTCGCTGAAGTTGCGGACGCTGAGCATGACCTGGTCGAGGGCCGGGTTGTACACGACCGCGTTGGCATGCGTCCAGTCGACGCCCACGGTGCCGGGGCTCACGTAGTTGGGGTCGATGAGGCCGGGATGCTCCGACGGCGCCGAGCCCGGCGGGATCAGGTGGTCCCAGAGGCGCCACTCCCAGACGATCTGGCTGGTGTTCGGGTCGACCTCGACGATCTTGTCCACCCACAGCTCGCCGTCCGGGGGTATGGTCTCGGCCAGCCGTCCCGCGGCCTGTGCCTCCGCCGCCGAGCGCGTCTCCCAGGCCACCATCAAGACGTGGCCGTTCGTCGGCATCCAGTAGACGTCGTGGTGCTGCTGGCCGGCGGCCGTCGCGTAGTCGAACTGCCATACGACCTTGCCGTCCCAGTCCAGCATCTCGACGCGGCCACCGTTGCTGCCCAGCAGGGCCGAGAGCGGCCGGTCCGCAACCGAGTTCGCCCGCAGCAGGTTGCCCGTCGGCAGCAGGTAGACCGAGTACCCCGGCGGGTCGGCGGTCTTCCACTCGTGGAGCAGCTGGCCGTCGAGACCCATCAGGTAGACGCTCGTCGACGCGATCGGCGAGAACAGGACGACCGGGTTCGGATAGCTCGGCGAGACCTGCGCGCAGCCGGCGAGCGCCGCCAGCAAGCCGAGCGCAGCGAGCGTCCGGCATCTTCCTGAAGTCATGCACCGCTCCTTGCCCGCACGGGCGGGGGTATCTTGTGAATTTGCGTCTTGCCGTGCGGTTGGTTCCCGAAATAGGGTCCAGGAATGTGAATTCCGCCGGTTTGCGTCATACTCCCGCCCGTGCGTCGGGTGGTCATCCCGGTCGCGGGGGCTGTTCTGGGCTTGCTGGCCGGCATCGGGCCGGGCTGCGACAGCTCCCCCGCGGGACCCACCGGCGGCCCTTCCCCGCGTCCGAACTTCGTGGTCATCATCGCGGACGACATGGCGTATGGGCTCCTCGGCTCCGGCCGCCGGTTCCCGTTCCTGCCTTTGCCCAACCTGCAAGGGCTCGCCGCCCGCGGCGTCCTGTTCGACAACGCGTTCGTGACCACGTCGCTGTGCTCGCCCAGCCGGGCCACCCTGCTGTCCGGCCTGTACGCCCACACCCACGGCGTGCTGGCGAACGAGAGCGTCGAGCTTCCGGCGACGGTGGCCACCTATCCCCAGATCCTCCAGCGCGCCGGCTACGAGACCGCGTTCGTCGGGAAGTGGCACATGGACGCGCAGACGGACGCCCCCCGGCCGGGCTTCGACTACTGGGTCAGCTTCCGCGGCCAGGGCGTGTACGAAGACCCCCTCCTCAACGAGAACGGCCACGCCGTCAAGCGCTCCGGCTACATCACCGACCTGTTGACCGAATACGCCGTCGACTGGTTGAAGCAATCGCGCACGAAGCCCTTCCTGCTGATCCTTTCCCACAAGGCGCCGCACAACCCGGCCGTCCCCGCGGAGCGCCACGCGGCCGCGCTGACCGACGCGTCGCTGCCGGAGCCTCTCAGCTTCGCCGACACCTACGAGGGCAAGCCCGCCTGGGAGCGGCGCTACGCGCGGTGCGGGGGAACGCCGGCCGCCTACGCGCAGTGCCCGGACCCGCAGCCAGACCGGCTGCCCCCCTGGGCGTGGACCTCACGGGACGCGCCGCGCCTCCAGTACCTGAGGACGCTGCTCGCGCTCGACGACAGCGTGGGGAGCGTGCTGTCGGCGCTCGACAGCCAGGGCCTCGCGCGCTCGACCTACGTCGTGTTCTTGAGCGACAACGGCCTGTTCCTGGGCGAGCATCGGCTGGGCGACAAGCGGCTCGCGTACGAGGAGTCGCTGCGCATCCCGCTCGTGATCGGCGGCGCCGACCTCACGCCGCGGCGCGTGAGCGCGATGGCGCTGAACCTGGACCTCGCGCCCACCGCCCTCGACCTCGCCGGGTTGAGCGTGCCCGCCGACATGCAGGGGCGCTCGCTGGCGAAGCTGCTGCGCGGCGAGCCCGCGCCCGTGCGCAATTCATTCCTCTACGAGTACCAGGCGGAGAGCTTCCTGCCGATCGTCCCCGACATCCTCGCCGTCCGCACGGCAACCCGGAAGTACGTGACCTACCCCAGCCGCCCTTCCGACCTGGAGCTGTACGACCTGCTCACCGACCCGAGCGAGATGAGGAACCTCGCCGGCCGGCCCGAGTGGGCGGCCGCGCAGGCCGATCTGCGCCAAGCGCTGGAGCGCCTGATCGTGGAGACGGGCGTTCCGCAATAGCCCGGGCGTCTCGTGCGCACCGGAAGCCGACGTTGTCGAGGCCGCTGTCGGGTGTCGCCCGGCTGCGGCTGGCCACGCGGTAGTTGCTGCAGAAGTTCTCGCTGCACATCCAGGAGCCGCCGCGCATGACGCGCTCAGTGCCGCTCTCGGGGCCGCGGGGATCGCGCCGCGGGCTCCGACGATAGTATGTGGGATCGTACCAGTCGGCGCACCACTCCCACACGTTGCCGATCACGTCGTAGAGGCCATATCCGTTGGGCGGGAAGCGGCCCACGGGCGCACGGCCGCGGTAGCCGTCCTCGCCGGTGTCGCGGACGGGGAAGACGCCCTGCCACCAGTTGGCCATCAGGCGGCCGCCCGGCCTCAGCTCGTCTCCCCACGCGTAGGTGCGGCCGGCGAGGCCGCCCCGGGCGGCGTACTCCCACTCCGCCTCGGTGGGCAGGCGCTTGCCGGCCCAGCGCGCGAAGGCCTCGGCATCGTTCCACGAGACCTGGGTCACCGGCTCCTCGCGCGCCCCCGCAGAGCCGGGCCCCTCCGGATGCCGCCAGTCGGCTCCGTCCACGCGCGTCCATTCCCCCCGGACACGGTCGAACACCTCGGACCACCCGAAGCGCTCGGCCTCGGTGCGGTAGCGCGTGGCGGCGATGAAAGACCCGAACTCCTGCACCGTCAGCTCGCGCCGGTCGATCCAGAAGGCACCGACGGCCACCTCGTGGACCGGCGCTTCGTCCGGCGCCTTGTCGCGCGATCCCATCCGGAAGACGCCGGCGGGGATCAGGGCCATGCCCTGGGGAGGCGCCGAGGCCGCCGCGATCAGCGCGAGCGCCAGGACTGTATTCAGACGGGCACCAGCTCCGTCGTCGTCCCCCGCGACCGGGCGCGGCCCAGGTCCCGCGCGAACTTGAGGGAGCCGGGCGTGTGGTACTTCTCCAGGTAGGCGCGGTCGATCGCTTCCTTCAGGCGCTCGCTGCGCGTCTGTATCGCCCGGACCGGGATCGTGCGGCCGGCGGCCTGGACGATCCCGCGCGGCTCGTCGAGCAAGGTCCGCCACCAGCTCCGCGGCTTCAGGCTCCACGACCGCACGAACACGCGGCCTTCCACGACCACCGCCCAGATCCCGATGATCCGATGCGGCTGCGTACCGGCGCGGATCCCCAGGACCTGGCCGTCGCGGATGGCCGCCACGACCCCGGCCGGGAACCGCTTCTTGCCGGCAGTCATCGCCCTATCGCTCCGGGGGAGGGAGGGGATTTTCAGTGCGGCGTCGCTCGGGCAGGTACTCCACCCCTGGCTGGCGGCGGACCGGTTGGGGATAGAGGTGCATCAGGTCCAGGAACTCCGACGGGATGTCGGAGCGCACCGGCAAGCCGAAGGTCCTCGCCGTTTCGTAGGTGATCGGGTGATCGTGGGTCCAGGTGCCTTCCGAGAGGAGGCGGGCAAGCTCGTCCGCCTTGTCGTTCGGGGTCTTGTCGGCCAGGAGCTCGCGCACCGCGTCGCGCACCTGCGGTATCGCCTTCTCCGCCTGGTCGGCCAGGATCAGCGTCTCGTCGTTCACCCGCTCGATCGGCTTCCGGCTCACCGCCTTCAACACCGAGGCCGCGGCGTACTGGCCCACCTGGGGGTCGACGGGACCGACGACCGCGTACTCGCTCATGACGATCTCGTCGGCGGCGAGGGCGATGAGCGTGCCGCCGGACATCGCGTAGTGCGGGACCACGGCCGTCACCTTCCCCTTGTGCTTGTGGATGGCGCGGGCGATCTGGAGCGAGGCCAGTACCAGGCCCCCCGGCGTGTGCAGCACGATGTCGAGGGGCACCTCGGGATCGGTGAGGTGGATCGCCCGCAGGACCGCCTCGGAATCGTCCACGTCGATGTATCGGAAGACCGGGAAGCCCAGGATGCTCATGGTCTCCTGGCGGTGCACGAGGAGGATCACCCGGGAGCCGCGCTGGCGCTCGATGCGGGCGATCAGGCGAGCGCGCGAGGCCTCCAGGAACCGTTGCCGGAGCACCGGCTGAAGGGCGGAGAACATGAAGAACAACCACAGGAGGTCGCCGGGCGACATCAGTGTCTCCTCCATTGATCGGCCGGCACCCACGCGGCTTCGAGCCCGTACTCGTCGCGCGCAAGAGGACGGTAATCGCGTCCGCGCTTGACGAACAAGAACTGCAGGATCACGCCCGCGGCGAAGCCGCCCACGTGCGCCCACCACGCGATGCCGCCCATGCCGCCCGGCGCGGACAACGACAACGTGCCGCTGAAGACCTGGCTCAGCGCCCAGAACGCCAGATAGGTCACGGCCGGCAGCTCGAAAAAGAGCGGCAGGAACAGCAGCGGCAAGAGCACGACGACGCGGGAATGGGGGAAGAGCAGGAAATAGGCGCCCATGACGCCGGCGATGGCGCCCGAGGCGCCGAGGGTCGGCAGCGTCGAGTCGGGGTTGGTCACGACGTGCACGATGCCGGCGATCAGTCCGCACAGGAGGTAGAAGACGGCGAACCGGCCGGGCCCCATGCGGTCTTCGACGTTGTCGCCGAAGATCCAGAGGGTCCACATGTTGCCGAGCACGTGGAGCCCGCTTCCGTGGAGGAACATGCTGGTGAGGAACGGCCAGTAGGCGCCGGGCGAAAGGCCGACCGCCGCGGCCCACTCGGGGTGCATGAAACGCGCAGGGACGATCCCGAAGAGATGGGCAAACTGCTCCAGCTCCGGCGGCGCCATCGTCAGCTCGAGAAGGAATATGACGGCGTTGACGGCGATCAGCGTCCAGGTCGCGACGGCTGGATTGCGCGCGGGGATGGTGTCGCGAATCGGGATCATGGGTCAATCCCAGATTGACACGACTGCGGGCCGGATTGGGCAGCCTTTCTCAGGCGGACGGTTCACCAGCTCGCGTGGACCAGGCCCCGGATCTTCTCGTCGTAGACCGCGCGCACGGCGGCCATGTCCTGCTCGCGAAGGGGAGGCAGGGCGGCCGCCGCGGCGTTATCGCGCGCCTGGACCGGCGTCTTCGCCCCCGGAATCGTGCAGCTCACGGCGTCGAACATGAGGATCCAGCGCAGCGCGAGCTGGGCGAGGGTGGCGCCGGCGGGCACCAGCGGCCGGAGCCGCTCGACCGCCTCCAGCCCCGTCTCGTAGGGCACGCCCGAGAACGTCTCCCCCTTGTCGAAGGCCTCGCCCTGGCGGTTGAACTGCCGGTGGTCGTTCGCTTCGAAACGCGTATCCTTGCGCAGCTTCCCGGTCAGGAGCCCGCTCGCCAGCGGCACCCGGGCCAGGATGCCGACGCCCCGCGCCTTCGCCTGGGGAAAGAACGCTTCGGCGGGCTTCAGCCGGAACATGTTGAAGATGATCTGGACACTCTGCACGTTCGGGTAGCGTATGGCCCGCAGCGCTTCGTCCACCGTCTCGACGCTGACGCCGTAGTAGCGGAGCTTGCCCGCCCGGACCATGTCGTCGAGGAACCCGAACACCTCGGGCCGGTCGTACACGCCGGGGTGAGGGCAATGGAGCTGGAGGAGGTCGATCGCCTCGGTCTCGAGGTTGCGCAGGCTGCGGTCGACCCAGGCGGCGAGGTTCTCGCGGTTGTAGCCTTCGGCGGTCTGCTTGGGGAGCCGGCGTCCGGCCTTCGTGGCCACCCACAACGCCTCGTTCGGGCGCTCTTTTCGCAGGCGAGCCACGAGCCGCTCGCTGCGGCCGTCGCCGTAGACGTCGGCGGTGTCGATGAAGTTCACGCCGGAATCGACGGCGGCATGAAGGGCGCGCAGCGAATCGGCGTCGTCGACGGTTCCCCAGGCTCCCCCGATGGCCCAGGCGCCGAAGCTGATCGCAGAGACGGTCATGTCGGTGCGCCCGAGCCGCCGGTATTCCATGGCCCCTCCGCGGGGCCCCATCCTAGCCTCAGTGGGAGCGAAGCGAAACCTGGTGTACAAGTCGGTGCATGAATCACATTGCCGCCGCCCTGGCCGCGCTGGCCGTCCTTCTCTCGCCGAAGATGCCACCCCGTCCGCACATCCTGGGCATCTCCCACGTCGGCCTCCGCGTCAGCAGCGTCGCCGCGGCGCGGGCATTCTATGAGGACTTCCTCGGCATGCGCGGCCTGAGGGTCAACGGCCGCCAGCACGTCGAGCTGATCCCCGGGCTCGCCCCCGACCAGGATCGCCTCGACCACATCGCGCTCGAGACCGACGACGCCGAAGGCTTGCGCCGTTATCTCGCCTCGCGCGCCGTGGACGTGCCGGATCGAGTGAGCCGCGACGAGGCCGGACGCCGCTTCACGGTGCACGACCCCGACGGCCACGCGGTGGAGTTCGTGCAGCCTTCACCGACCGCCCGGCGCGAGCTCGAACGGACGGAGCGGGACAGCGGCGCGCCTGTCTCGGACCACATCCTGCACCTGGGCATCATCGTCGGCGACGTGCCCGCCAGCATGAAGTTCTACGGCGACGTCCTCGGGTTCTCCGAGACGTGGCGGGGAAGCCGCTCGGGCACCGAGCTGTCGTGGATCAACGTGAAGGTGCCCGACGGGGTCGACTACGTCGAGTTCATGCTCTACGGCGAGCGGCCCGCGCCGGACGCGCGCGGGACGCAGCATCACATCTGCCTGGAGATTCCGGACCTCCCCAAGGCGCAGGCGTTGCTGGAGGCGCGACCCGATCGAGCCTCGTACCCGCGGCCACTGGAGCCCCGGGTGGGCACGAACCGCAAGCGCCAGCTCAACCTCTACGATCCCGACGGCACGCGCGTCGAGCTGATGGAGCCCCAGACCGTGGACGGCTCGCCGGCCCCCTCGTCCACCGCTCCGCCCCCGCTTCACCCCTGAGGGCCCGGACCTCCAGGCACCAGCCTCCGCGTGTAGCCGTCCGCGGTGCTCGAGGGATGCACCCGCCTAATAGCCGCGGCGGGGGTCGACGACGTTCTGCAGCGGCTGTCCGGCCAGGAACCGGTCCAGGTTGTCGAGGAAGCCGTCCATCGCCCCGTCGAGCCAGCCCGGCACCTGGTCCGCGCTGTGCGGCGAGAGCAGGAGGTTGTCGAGCGTGAAGAACGGGTGCCCGGCGGGAAGGGGCTCGGTCTCGAACACGTCGAGCGCCGCGCCCCGGATCGACCGGCGGCGCAGCGCGTCCACGAGCGGCCGCTCCTGCACGACCGCCCCACGGCCGACGTTGATCAGCAGCCCGGTGGGCTTCATGGCGCGGATCTCCCGCTCGCCGATGAGGCCGCGCGTGTCGGGGGTGAGGGGTGTCGTGACGACCACGTCGTCCGAGAGCGCCATCAGGTCGGCGAGCCGCTCCGGCGGCAGGATCTCGTCCGGAGCCGGATCACCGGGAGGCGCGGTGACGTTCCGGCGCAGCGCACGCACCCGCATGCCGAGGCCGCGGGCGCGCGCGGCGATGGCGCGGCCGATGTCGCCGTAGCCCACGATCCCCATCCAGCGGCCCTGGACCATCTCCGGCGGGAACGGGTCCCACCTCCCCGCCTCCTGGCTCTTCACGAGGCGCCGCAAGTCCTTCGCGAAGAACAGCACCGCCGCGATCACCCATTCCGCGAGGGACGGGCTGAAGACGCCCCGGCCGTTCGTCAGCGTCACGCCGCTCTCGGCGAGGCCGGGAAACAGGATGTTCTCCACGCCCACGGACCGGGAATGGACCCATCGCGCCCCGGGCGCCTTGGGCAGCACCGCCCGCAGCAGCTCGCGCCCCATCGAGCAGACGAAGATCGCATCGGCGGGAGGCTGGCCGTCGAAGGCCTCGGCCGTATCACCGACGACGACGCGGACGCCGGCGGGAACGCGCTCGAGCTTCTTCAGGCCCTCGTCGCGGGCACGGGCGAGGACCCAGAGCGTGCAGGCCATGAGCGACGCATTCTACATCGCAGCCGAACGCTGCTATTTGTGGCGGTCGAGGTAGTCGGCCACGAGGAAGCTCATCGCCCGGATGCCGACGGGGATCGAGGAATCGTCGGCCCGGAACGTCGGCGTGTGATGATCGCCCGTCGTCGTCCCCGGCTTCACCTGTCCCAGCCGGTAGTAGAAGCCGGGCACCTCGTTGGCGAAGAACGAGAAGTCCTCGGAGGCCATCGAGGGTGGGATGCGCTTCACGTGCTCCTTGCCCACCACGCGCTCGAGCGCGGGAGCCGACTCGCGCGTGAGCGTCTCGTCGTTGATCGTGGCCGGCGCGAAGCGCTCGTAGCGCACGACCTCGCCCGTCGCCCCCGCCGCCTCCGTGACGCCCTTCAGGATCGCGCGCAGCCGGGCCTCGGCGAGGCTGCTCATCTCCGGACGGAACGTCCGGATCGTGCCGGTCAGCGTGACGTCGGCGGGGATGATGTTGTGGCGCTGGCCGCCGTGGACCGTCCCGATCGTGACGACACCCGGCTCGTGGCCGGAGAAGGTGCGGGAGCGGATCGTCTGGAGGGCCTCGATGAACTGCGCGGCGGCGACGATGGGATCGATCGACAGCTCGGGCCGCGCGCCGTGCGACTGCCGGCCGACGATCTTCACTTCCCAGGTGTCGGCCGCGGAGAGCGCGGGGCCCTCCGAGTAGCCGATGTCGCCGACGCCCATCTCCGCAAAGGCGTGGAGGCCGAAGATCACCTGCGGCCGCGGGTCAGCGAGGGCTCCCTCCTTCACCATCAGCGAGGCGCCGCCTTCCTCGCCCGGAGGCGCT
>QHVJ01000591.1 GCA_003222275.1 Acidobacteriota bacterium
TCGGCGGGCTCGGCTCCATCGCGGGGAGCATCGTCGGCGGCCTCCTGCTGGGCGTGCTCGAGGCGCTCGGCTCGGTGTTCATCTCCTCCGCGTACCGCGACCTCTACGGCTTCGTGCTGCTGATCCTCGTGCTGGTCGTCCGGCCCACCGGCCTCTTCGGCGAGCGCGAACGGACCGTTTGACACGCGATCTGACCGTAGGGTGAGGGCCGGGGGCTGCTGACTCCGCTGCGCGTGGATCTGATTCTCAACGCGGGCCGCGGGTGTATCTGGTCTTTCAGTCTTGACGTGGTCGGCGCGTGTATCTGATTTTCCACTCTTGACAGCGATCATCGGGCCCGCTCGCCGGGCGGCACAGTCGATCGCCAGATCGGCTCCGGCGGTGCGCTGTAAGCCCAGGGCGCGCGCGAACAACCGCCCACCGAAAAATTTGCTATCGCGCCGCGATCGTCCGTTCCGGAGGCGCCGGGGGCCGTCGAAAATCGCGGTATAGAGTCGGCGCAGAGCAAACAGGAGAGCGCCGATGCACACCGCGTTCGATGATGTCAGTCTCGCGCCCATGATTGCGCCCACCGTCGGCGCTGCGCCCGAGCTCGAGCGCCTCGGTGACGAGATCGCCGAGCTGTCCGCTCATCTCGATGCCGCCACTGCCAGGCTGCTGGATCTGATCCGGGAGTTCGACGCCCGCGGAGGCTGGGGCAACGGCAGCGGCTTTCGGTCCTGCGCGCATTGGCTGACGTGGCGGGTCGGGTTGAACCCCGGCGCCGCACGCGAGCGAGTGCGCGTCGCGCGAGCGCTCGGCACGCTGCCCCGGCTCGCGGAAGCGCTGGCTCGCGGCGAGCTGTCGTACTCCAAGGTCCGGGCACTGACGCGGGTCGCCACGCCCGAGACCGAAGAGCGGCTGCTCAGGGTCGGCCGGGCCGGCACGGCCGAGCACGTCGAGCGGATCGTCCGCGGCTGGCGGCGGGTCGATCGAATTGCCGAAGCGAAGCAGAGCATCCAGCGCCACCGGAGCCGCGGCCTCCATGTGTATCAAGACGAAGACGGTATGGTGGTCGTCCGCGGGCGGCTGGAGCCGGAGACCGGGGCCGTGCTGATGAAGGCGCTCGAGGCGGCGCGCGAGGCGCTGTATGAGCGGGCGCGCAGCAGCCGCGTGATCGACAAAAACGTTTCCGCGGAGACGCTCGACTCGGAGACAGGCCTGCTCGTCTGCGAGGACACGCCGACGTGGGGCCAGCAGCAAGCCGACGCGCTGGCGTTGCTCGCCGAGACCGCCCTGCATCACGGCATCGATCCGGGGACACCGGGAGAGCGCTACCAGGTCGTGGTCCATGTCGATGCGCCGGTGTTGGCCGAGTCTGACGCGCCGGCGACTCCCGAGGCGTCGGCGGCTCCGGACGCGCACGGTCAATCGGTCCTCGAGGACGGTGCACACGTTTCCGCGGGAACGTCCCAGAGGCTGGCGTGCGATGCGACCCGGGTGGCGATGCGCCACGACGCCGACGGCCACGTAACGGAAGTCGGCGCCCGGACTCGGACGATTCCGCCCGCACTACGACGGGCGCTGCAGCATCGAGACCACGGTTGCCGTTTTCCCGGCTGTGGATTGCCGTTCGGCCAGGGCCATCACATCCGCCACTGGGCCAACGGCGGCCCCACCACGTTGTCGAATCTCGCGATGCTGTGTCGCCGGCACCACCGCGCAGTCCACGAGGACGGCTACCAGGTGGAACGACTCCCTGATGGCGAGCTGCAGTTCAGGCGGCCTGACGGCCGGCTATTCCCTGACGTCCCGCCGCGAGCTCCGGTACCGCCCGATCCCGCCGAGCGGCTGCGGGCGCAGAACGAGGCCGAAGACCTGCACATCCACCCGCGCGTGGCGATACCGGACTGGTCCGGAGAGCGCTTGGACCTCGGCTGGGCGATCGACGTGTTGCACCCGCTGGCCGCTTCCAACAGCTGAGCCACCATTTTCACTCCGCTCAAGAGCCTCGTTGTGGCCTTCGGCGCGATCACGCTTGGCGCACTAGCGCCCGGCGACCGCGCAGCCGGCGCAGGAGTGCGGTGCCGAGGCCGACGAGGCCCGCCGGGCGACGAGACACGCCGACGGTTTCGTTTGCTTCCCCGCGGGTGGCACCTGGCCCTCTTGACAGGCGCGCTCGAGCGCCCGTTGCACCACCCCGGAGGCTTTGGCCTCTTCGGTGAACTCGCTGACATAGGCAAGCCATCCGAGATGGCCCTTTGCGACCGTTCATCGCTCCATGGCTTGAGCCATAGCGGTCCTTGAGGTCCATCTGCATTCCGCCGATCTCGCCGGTCGCTGGGTCCCTCGTGTACATAGGAGGGAACACCGCGACTCTGATTCTGCCCATCCTAACGAGATCCGCGACACGCGGGTCGGGCGTCTGCTGAGCGTCGGCCGTAGCCACACCCGCCGGCAGAGATAGCATCATGACGGCGCCCCAACCGCGGTGTTTCATGGCGTCCCATCCTCTCATCAGGCGAGCAGTGCGCCATCGAAAAGCGAGCATCCG
>QHVJ01000237.1 GCA_003222275.1 Acidobacteriota bacterium
ACCGCGGCGAAAAAATCTTGCGGGTGTCGTGTAGGATGCGATCCGGCAGGAACGCATGCCCTTCTACCGTCAGTCGACCCGCGACATTCCGGGTCTGATCGCGGCGAGCGGCATCCCGATTGCGGCAATGGAAGCGGGGTATCTCGCCCGATGATCGAGCTCTCGGCCGTAGAGGCGGTCGCGCGGATGCGCCGGGGCGAGCTGAAGGCTGAAGACTATGCGGGCGCTCTCCTGGCCCGCGCCGAGGTCGGCCGGCGGCTCAACGCGTTCATCTCCATCTCGCCTGGCGAGGTGATGGAAGCGGCCCGCGCGGCCGACCGGCGGCGCGCCGCCGGCGGCGAGCTGGGCGCGCTCCACGGCCTGCCCATCCCGATCAAGGACAGCGTCAACACGGCCGACCATCCCACCACGTCGGGGACCGCGTCCCTGCGCGGCTTCCGGCCCCGGGAGGACGCGGCGGTCGTGCGCGCCCTGCGCGCCGCAGGCGGCCTCGTGATGGGGAAGACCAACCTCCAGGAGATGTCCCTCGGCTACACCTGCAACAACATGGCCTTCGGCCCGGTCCGCAACCCGTACGATCCGACGCGGATTCCGGGGGGGAGCAGCGGCGGCACCGCCGTCGCGGTGGCCGCGCGGATGGCGCCGCTGGGCGTCGCCGAAGACACCTGCGGCTCGATCCGGGTGCCGGCGGCGCTGTGCGGGATCGCCGGGCTCCGGCCCACGACGCACCGCTACCCGTCCGCGGGCGTGATGCCGCTGACACCGCTGTTCGACGCCGTCGGTCCCCTCGCGCGGGAGGTGGCCGACCTCTCCCTCTTCGACTCGGTGATGATCGGTGACTTCACGCCGCTCGCGGCGGTTCGACCGGACGCGGTTCGCCTGGCCGTGTCCCCGACCCAGTATTTCGCCGGGCTTCATCCGGAAGTCGCGCGGGTCGCGAACGAAGCGATGGAGCGGCTGGCGGAGGCCGGCGCGGCGTTCGTGGAGGCGGAGGTCGAAGACCTGACCGCGCACGTCGATGCGGCCAACTACCCGATCATCTGCCACGACACGGTGCGGATGATCAAGGGCTACCTGCGGGAGTTCGAGACGGGCGTCACGTTCGAGCAGCTCCTGGCGATGGTCGGCGAGAACATCCGGGACTCGCTCGAAGCGCGCGTCCCCGGAGGCCGGCTCTGGGTGCCGGACGAGGCGTATGCGGCGGCGCGAGACGTCCATCGCCCGGCGTTGCAGGAGGCCTTCGCCCGATGCTTCCAGGCGACGGGCGCGTCCGCGATCGTCTATCCGACCACGTTGATGCCCGCCCCGCCCATCGGCCAGGAACTGGAGGTCGAGATCGACGGCCGGAGGCTGCCGCTCCGGACCGCGATGGCCCGCAACATCGCGCCGGCGAGCTGCGCCGGGCTCCCGGGCCTGGTGCTTTGCGCGGGCCTCACGCGCGAAGGCCTGCCGGTCGGCATCGAGTTCGCCGGACCCGCCGGGGCCGACCGGAACCTGCTGGCGCTGGGTCAGACGCTCGAAAGCATCCTCGATCGGCCGCCCGCGCCTCGGATCTGACCGCCGCAGAGGCGGAGTCGAAGGAGGTCTTGTGAAACGTAACTGGCTCGTCCTAACCGGTCTTCTCCTGCTGTGCCCGTGTCCGGTGTCCGCCCAAGGTGCGAAGACGGCCGCCGCGCGCGCAGCTCTGCTCGAGACCGACACGGAATGGGCAGCGGCGGCGGGGACGACGGACGGGGAGCGCATCGTATCTTTCTGGACCGACGACGCCGTGATCTATCCTCCACGCGAGACTCCGGTTGCGGGCAAGACGGCCATCCGCAAATACGTCAGCGAAAGCCTCAAGATCCCTGGCTTTGCCATCAGTTGGAAACCAATGGAGGCGGTCGTGTCCGCCTCCGGCGATCTGGGCTACACCACGGGAACGAACAGTTTCACCTTCCCTGATGCTCAGGGCCGGCTCACGACGTCGAACGGCAGGTATGTCACCGTCTGGCGCAACGAACCCGGCGGTCGCTGGCGCTGTGTGGTCGACTTCTGGAACGAGGCCCCTCCTGCGCCGGGGATCGCGTCCCCGCGCTAGGGACTGTTCTCGATCCAGAGCGAGACAGGCAGGCCGAGCACCGCATAGCGCTCCTTGAGGGTCTGGACGTGCCGTGCGTAATTGCCCAGGGGAATGTCGCCGGCCTGCTGCCGCTGCTTGAGAGCGCGCACCTCCTCGAGGTACCGCTCGTTCAGCCGCTCCCGGAGCTGCTCGGGCGACTCGTCGTCGGCGGCGACGACGCCGAGGCTGGCCAGCGCCTCGACGACCGCCGGACGCAGCCTCACCACGGCTCTTCGGTCACCCCCGACGTGCGGTTGGCGTCACGCGCGAGGACGAAGAGCAGGTCGGAGAGCCGGTTGAGGTACGTGACCACCTGCGGGTCCACCTCGTCGTGGTGCGCGAGGGCCACCACCCGGCGCTCGGCGCGCCGGCACACCGTGCGCGAGAAGTGGAGGAGTGCCGCCGCGGGCGAGCCGCCGGGGAGGATGAAGGCCTTCAGGGGCGGAAGCGTTTCGTCCCTGGCGTCGATCGCTTCCTCCAATCGCTTCACGTGCGCCGCGGTGACGGCTGCCTTCGGCTTGCGGTCGGCCACGCGGCCTTGCGGATCGGCCAGCTGCGCGCCGAGGGCGAACAGGTCCTTCTGGATCTGGGCGAGGAGCGTGTCCAGGCCGGCATCCTCGTGCTGTGCGCGCACGACGCCGAGACACGCGTTGAGCTCGTCCACCTCGCCGTAGCATTCGACCCGCAGCGTGTCCTTGCCCACTCGCGAGCCGTCGCTGAGGCCGGTGTCGCCGCGATCTCCCGTGCGCGTGTAGATCTTCAACCCGCCTCCCCGAACGGCAGGGCCACCACCGTGGCCGGCGACCCCGCCACCTCCACGACGCTGCCGGGATCCGCGCGGCTGCGATGGACGTAGGCGAGGGCTACGGGTCCGAGGCGGGACGAGATGGCGGCGGTCGTGACGCGTCCCACGTCCTTGCCTTCGGCCGTCACCGTGCTGCCGGCCGCGGCGGGGGAGGTCAATCGCAAGCCACGCATCAGCTTGTTGACGTGACCACCCCGCGCGTCGAGGCGGGCCACCACTTCCTGGCCGACGTAACAGCCCTTCGTCGGCGAATGGTATTCCCGCAGGAGGCCGGTCTCGTGGAGGAGGTTCTCTTCGGTTACGTCGGGGCCGTACCAGGGCCGGCCGGACTCGACCCGCAACGCGTCGAGGCTCGGCGCGGAAAGGGCGATCGCGCCCGCCGCCCGGAGCGCGGCGGCCACCGCCTCCGTGCCTTGCGGCGGGACGTGGAGGACGTAGCCCCGCCCCGGCAGGTCCCCGGCCCGTGCGACCTCGATCTCCACGCCGCCGAGATGCGCGCGCACGTGCCCCTCTTCCTCGAGCTCGGGGACTTCGGCCCCCGCGGCGGCGAGCGCGCCGCGCGCCTCCGGGCCCACGAGCCCCAGGACGACGTCGGGCCGCGCCGCGAAACGGACGGGCGTCGCCACGCGGTAGTGAACGAGCGCCTGCTCCACCGCTTCCCGCCGGTCCCCGGCCACCTCGAGCCGGACCGCGTCCGCATCGGCCAGCACGCGCACGAACGCGAGCAGGTGGCCCTTCACGTCCATCAGGGCGGCCCGGCGGCCCTGTCCGGGCTTCAGGCTCTCGACGTCGTTGCTCAGGATGTTGTGGAGGAACTTCAGGCGCGGCGCACCCGTGACGGAGAGGACGGCCCGGTCGGGAAGAGCGACGAAGGCCGCGGGCGGCCCCTCCGCCACGCTATCAGCCCTTCTTCGTCGGATCGAGGGTCGCCAGGAGCTTGGCCAGATCGTCGGCGTGCTGCTCCTCCACGGCCAGGATCCCTTCCATCATCCTCCGCGTGGTGACGTCGTCGTCGCCGAGGTAGCGAACGATCTCGGCGTAGGAGTCGATGGCGATCCGCTCCGCGACGAGGTCCTCCTTGATCATCTCCACCAGCGTCTCGCCCTCCTGGTACTCCGAGTGGCTGCGGCTGAGCAGCCCGTCGGGGTTGAAGTTGGGCGCCCCCCCGAGCTGCGTGATGCGCTCCGCGATCTGGTCCGCGTGGCCCTGCTCCTCGTTGGCATGCTCCAGGAACTCGGCGGCGACGGCCTGGGCGTGAATCCCGACGGCCATGAAGTAATGGCGCTTGTAGCGGAGGACGCACACGATCTCGGTGGCCAGGGCCTCGTTGAGGATGCGGATCACGGTTTCGCGATCGGCCTTGTAGTTCTCCGTCACCGCCCCGTTCTCGATGTGCTTCCGGGCCCGCTCGCGCAGCGTCTTGATGTCGCTCAGGAACTCCTTGGCCATTGGGGTAACCTCCTGTTCGATCTTACTCCGGCCGCCGCTTCATTTGAGCAAGGGGGCGCTAGCGGCGCGCCCCCTTGAACCCCCGCTCACTACGCGGGAGTGAATCCCGTTCCGCTCGCAGCCTCTTAGGGCTCGATCGAAACGGTGAACGCCTCCGCGCGGTCCCGCAGCTTGACGAGCAGCACGCCCTGGTCCGTCCGCGTCCAGCCCGCGGGCTCCGTGGCCAGGCGCGGCGCCTCGAGCCGCGCGAGCGAGGCCCCTCCCGCGGTCACCCGCGAAGGCTCGCCCACCCCGCGCAGCTCGAAGACGACGTCGCGGGGGGCGGGACGCCACGATCCTTCGGGCGCGCCGACCTCGATCGTCACGCGGTCGCCGTCACGCTTCTGGGCGAAGCGCCGGCGCGAATACGCGCCCTGGCGGTAGCCGACGCCCTCGCCGGCGTCCTCGTACAGGCTCGATTCGGACCGCGCGGCCGGGAAGACGGCCACGCGCAGCGGTCGACCGCTCATCTCGCCGGTGTGCTGCACGACGGGCTGCCGGAAGAGGAACGCGCCGCCGCGGACGAAGACCGGGATCGCCTCCATCGTCACCGGGACCAGGTGCGTGCGCCGGCCCTCGAACCGCCAGCCGCGGTAGTAGTCGTACCAGTCCCCGGCCGGCAGGTACACCTCGCGGTCTCCGGCACCTTCACGGAGCACCGGCGCCACCAGCAGGTCGGAGCCGAACAGGAACTCGTCGTCGCGCTCCCAGGTCGCGGGGTCGTCCGGATACTCGAGGAGGAGCGGCCGGAAGGCGGGGATCCCGGTCCGGCTCGCCTCCTCCATCACGCTGTAGACCTCGGGCAGCAGCTCGTACCGCATCTCGATGGCGCGGCGGTTGAGCGCCTCGTGGAACGTGCCGTAGCTCCAGGGCTCCTGGTCCGGCGTGCCGAAGGTCGTGTGGGTGCGCATGAAGGGATAGAAGACGCCGAGCTGCAGCCAGCGGGTGTACAGCTCTGCCGTCGGCACTTCCGCAAAGCCCCCGATGTCGGCGCCGACGAACGAGAAGCCCGACAGGCCGAGGTTGGCGAACATGGGAATCGTCGCCCGCAGGTGGGCCCAGCTGCTGACGTTGTCGCCCGGCCAGAGCGCCGCGTAGCGCTGGCCTCCGGCGAACGTGGCGCGCGTGAGGACGAACGGGCGCTCGTCGGGGCGCAGGCGGGCGAGCCCCTCGAAGGTCGCCCGGCTGTTCAGCATCCCGTACACGTTGTGGATCTCGCGCTCGTCCGTGGGCTGGCCCTCGTTGTCGTGGCGCACGTCGAGGGCCATGGTGTGGGTCGGGTCGACGAAAACCGCCGGCTCGTTCATGTCGTTCCAGATCCCGGCGACGCCGTCGTCGGTGTAGAACTTCATGAGCCCGCCCCACCAGTCGCGGGCCGCCGGCTTCGTGAAATCGGGGAACACGCTGGGACCGGGGTCCTTCTCCGCGTTCGACGGCCAGACCGGCGCCTCGTGCACGGAGCCGTCGGGGTTCTTGACGAAGGCGTCGCGCGCGAGGCCGGTGTCGTAGACCCACCAGCCCTTCTGCTTCTTGGGGTGCGGATCCACGATCGTCACCAGCCGGAATCCCTGGGCGCGCAGGTCCTTGATCATGCGCGGGGGATCCGGGAAGCGCTCGTGGTCCCAGGTGAAGGGGTTGTAGCCCTCCTCGTAGTGGATGTCGAGCCAGATCACGTCGGCGGGGATCCGGCGCTGGCGGAAGTTCTCGGCGATGAAGCGCACCTTGGACTCGGGGTAGTAGCTGTAGCGGCACTGGTGATAGCCGAGGGCCCATCGCGGCGGCAGGGGCGTGCGTCCCGTCAGCTCCGTGTAGCGCGACACGACCTGCTTCGGCGTGGGGCCGTCGATGAAGTAGTAGTTCAGCTCCCCGCCGGCGGCACCGAACGAGAGCAGGTTCTGGTCCTCCCTGCCGACGCTGAAGCTGGCGCGAAAGGTGTTGTCGAGGAAGAAGCCGTGGGCGCGTCCGCCGCGCATGACCATGAAGAAGGGCACCGAGACGTAGATGGGGTCGGTGTCGTCGCCGTAGGCGTACGTGTCGCTGTTCCACATCACGTAGCCGTAGCCGCCCAGGCCGCGGCCCCGCTTGTCGAGCCGGCCGGTCTTCTCGCCGAAGCCGTACACGTGCTCGTCGTCGCGCAGCCGCTTCCAGACGCGCGTCTCCGTCCCCGCGAAGGCGATGCCGCGCAGCGGGTCGTCCTCGTCGAGCGAGTCGCCGCCCGCGGTCGCGAGCGAGATGCGGAACGGGTCGTGCCGGACCGTCACCCTCAGCGCGGCGGTGCGCACGACGGACTGCGCCGCGCCCACGTCGAACGACGCCCCCGGGTCCCCGACGTCGCCCTTGACGACGGCGTACGAATGGTCCCGGCCGAGGGCGGGCCCGGGAGCGAAGCGCACGCGCAAGATCTCGGGGGCGAGCATGGTCAGGGCCACGGTGCCCTGGGCGTTGTGGAAGACGAGGGAGCGCCCATCGCGCCTCGGCTCGGGCATCGCGCCGAGCGACGCCCATCCGGCCTGCAGCGGGACCGCGAAGAGGACGGCGAGCAGGGCGAGGCCGAAACGGCGCGCTTTGGTCACGGCACCTCCGAAGGTGAGGCGGCGATTCTAATAGAATGCGGGAATGCCCGAGACAAAAGTCATCGTACGCAACAACGGCCCCTACCGCATCGAGGGGGACAACATCGTCATCACCGACGAGGCCGGCAAGACGTATTCGCTCTACGGCCGCACGGTCATCTCCCTTTGCCGGTGCGGCCAGTCGGCCAACAAGCCCTTCTGCGACGGCAGCCACAACAAGGTGGGCTTCCAGTCGCAGTGCGAGGCCTACGAGCTGCCGCCGCCCAAGCCGAAGCCCTGAGGATGCATCGTCCCCGCACGAGCGGCATCCTCCTTCACCCGACCTCGCTCCCGGGACGATTCGGGATCGGCGAGCTCGGACCGGAGGCGATCCGCTTCGCGGACTTCCTCGCCGCGGCCGGGCAGCGGCTCTGGCAGGTGCTGCCCCTCGGCCCCACCGGCTACGGCGATTCGCCGTATCAGTGCTTCTCGGCCTTCGCCGGCAACCCGCTGCTCGTGAGCCTCGACGTGCTCGAAGCCGAGGGCCTGCTCATGCCGGCGGACCTGGCCGATACGCCCGCCTTCCCCGAGCATGAGGTCGACTATGGCCCCGTCATCGACTTCAAGCGATCGGCGCTCACCCGCGCCTTCACGCGCTTCCGCGAAACCGCGGACCAGGTCGAGCGCGATGCGTTCCAGGCCTTCTGTCAGGAGCAGGCGGCCTGGCTCGACGACTTCGCCGTCTTCATGGCCGTCAAGGCCGCGCACGGGGGAGTGTCGTGGACCGAATGGGACCGCGAGATCGCGGCGCGCCGGCCCGAGGCTCTCGAGAGATGGCGGCGGGAGAAGGCCGGCGAGATCGAGGCCACGAAGTTCGCGCAGCATCGGTTCTTCCGCCAGTGGGGCGAGGTGCGGCGCCATTGCCACGCCCGCCACATGAAGATCATGGGCGACGTGCCGATCTTCGTCGCCCACGACAGCGCCGACGTCTGGGCGCATCCCGAGCTGTTCCAGCTCGACGAGACGGGACGCCCGACGGCCGTGGCCGGAGTGCCGCCCGACTACTTCAGCGCGACCGGCCAGCTCTGGGGGAACCCGCTCTATCGGTGGGACGAGATGGCCCGCACCGGCTACTCGTGGTGGATCGACCGCTTCCGCTCCGCGCTGTCGCTCGTGGACCTCGTGCGGCTCGACCATTTCCGGGGCTTCGAGGCCTACTGGGAGATCCCCGCCTCGGCCCCCACCGCCGCCACCGGGCAATGGGTGAAGGGCCCGGGGGCGGCCCTGTTCGAAGCGCTGCGCTCCGCCCTCGGTCCGCTGCCCATCGTGGCCGAGAACCTGGGCGTGATCACGCCCGAGGTGGAGGCGCTCCGGGAGCGCTTCGGGTTCCCGGGCATGGCCATCCTGCAGTTCGCGTTCGGCGGCGATCCGCAGGGCTCCACCTTCATCCCCCACAACTACTCCCGTGACCGCGTCGTCTATACCGGCACCCACGACAACGACACCGTCGTGGGATGGTGGACGAGCGGTGTCGGCGACAGCACCCGTACGATGGAAGAAGTGGCGGCGGAGCGCGACTACGCGCGGCGCTACATGCACAGCGACGGGCGGGAGATCCACTGGGACTTCGTCCGCACGCTGCTGGGATCGGTGGCCGAGCTGGCGATCGTCCCGCTGCAGGACGTCCTCGGCCTCGGCAGCGAGGCCCGCATGAACGTGCCCGCGCGGCCGAGCGGCA
>QHVJ01000238.1 GCA_003222275.1 Acidobacteriota bacterium
CAACGTGCTGGGACAGAACCGCGACAACGTGATGTTCGTGCCCCTCTCGTTCCTCCAGAAGGTGATGACCTCGGACGACGGGATCGCGATCATGGTGCGTCCGGTCAGCGGCATGAAGGGCCTGGAGGAGACGGAGGGCGAAGTCCGCACGTTGCTGCGCTCCCTCCGACGCACGCCGTTCACCGCCGACGATCCATTTGGCGTGGTCGGCGCGGA
>QHVJ01000239.1 GCA_003222275.1 Acidobacteriota bacterium
GGCCGGCCTGGCGCCCGCGGCCGCCGCGGCCAAGCTCGCTCCGGTGGAGGCGCTGCGGTATGAGTGAGGACGCGCGATGAGGGCCTGGGTCCCCTTCGCGCGCGGCTTCGCGGGCAACGTCCGCTTTGCCGCCAGCTCCATCGTCGAGCACAAGCTGCGCTCCACCCTCACCGTCCTGGGGATCGTGGTGGGTGTGACCACGGTGATGGCAATGGTGGCCATCGTCACCGGCTTCAACAACAACATCATCGGCAACCTCCAGACCTTCGGCGCCA
>QHVJ01000240.1 GCA_003222275.1 Acidobacteriota bacterium
GGCGCAGTTCGGCTTCTCGCCCGACAACAAGGTGGTCGTGCCCTACGCGGCGTTCGCGCGGCAGTTCGCCTTCCGCGCGCAAAGGGACGGCGCGGAGATCAACATCGTGCCCCGGCGGACGGAGGACATGCCGGCGGTGATCGAGAGGGCGGTGGCCGCCCTGCGGGCGCGGCGCCGCGTGCCCTTCGACCAGCCCAACGACTTCGCGCTCGTCACGCCCGATCAGCTCATCTCGCAGTTCCGGGCCATCACGGGCGGCATCACCGGGGCCATGGTCTTCGTGGCCCTCATCTCGCTCGTCATCGGCGGCGTCGGGGTCATGAACATCATGCTGGTCTCGGTCACGCAGAGGACGCGCGAGATCGGCGTGCGGCGCGCGTGCGGCGCCCGCCGGCGCGACGTGGTCGGCCAGTTCCTCGTCGAGGCGGCCACGTTGAGCAGCATCGGAGGCGTGGTCGGAGTCATCCTGGGGCTGGTGATCTCGGTCACGGTGAAGGCGGCCGTGCCCGCGCTCCCCACGGACATCCCGCTCTGGTCGCCGCTCGTCGGCCTGCTCGTCTCGATGGGGGTCGGTGTTTTCTTCGGCGCCTACCCGGCCGTGAAGGCCTCGCGCCTGGACCCCATCGAGTCGCTGCGCTGGGAATGACGGCCGGGCCCGGGTCAGCCACGCGGTCTCTTCGCGGCGCGGCGATTGGCCGTCCAGCTTCCGCCCATGAGGCCACCAAAATCGATCGTGCCGCTCATGGACTCCTTGCCCGCCACCCTCTCGATCGCGCCGGAATAGGCAATGACGGCCTGCTGGCCCTGCGACCTGCCGACGAACGAGAAGCTGACGACGCTTCCCTCGACTTTGCCCTCGACCGGCGCCTCGCCGAAAAGGCCGCGGTATTGGCCGGTGAGCCGGGTCCCCTCCTGCTTGAAGGTGAAGACAGGGTTGCCGGTGATCTTGTTGTCGGAGCGCACATGGAATTCCCAGGTCCCGCTGATGTCGAATGGCGGGGCGGTCTGCGGGCCCTTCTGCTCCTGCGCCCAGCCCGGCGTCGACGTACACGTTCCGGCGAACGCGATCGCCACACATAGAACCCGCACCGTGTTCAACATATGACTCTCCTCATTTTGCACAGTGGGCGGTCTCCCGTCGCGCGGGCTGCCGGCACCCCGGGTCCTCGACTGAAGGAACGACTGTTCTTCGCGGTGGGCCGGCATTCCCCGTTTCCTCGGCGAGGGTGAGGATCTGGTTCGCGGCAACGTTCGTCAGCACCTGGCGAGCGCCGCTCGGCCACTTGATCTCCAGGCGGTCGACTGTTCTCGCCCGCCCCAGGCCGAAGTGGACGGTAAACGAGCTCTGCGCCGCATAGCCGTTGCCGTCGTTCACTTCGCGGATCTGGGCCAGCCCGCCCGTCGTGGCGGTGACCCTGGCGCCGATCGCGCTCTTGTTGCTCACCGTGCCTCTCAGCTTGAGGCCCACGAAGTTGTTCCCGGTCTTCCGCCGGCCCTCGTTGCGGTACAGGATCGGCTCCTGGTTCCAATTGGTCACGAACATGTCCAACGCCCCGTCGTTCTCGATGTCCAGCAAGGCAACTCCGCGGCCGTCCTTGAGGTTGCCGACGCCGGCGGAAACGGCGGTCTCCGCGAAGCCGTCGGCACCGCGGTTGTGAAACAGCCGCTTCTGCTCGTATCCGGCCCAGCTCATGCCGGCCATGTCAGGCCATTGGGCGGCATCGGTCATTTCGAAACCCGGCCGCAGCAACAACTGCGTGAGGGCGTTCCAGTAGCTCTCCTTGCCGGCCGAGATCAACCCGTTGGCGACGTAAAGGTCCAGCCGGCCGTCGTTGTCGACGTCGACGAACTTCGCGCCCCAGCCCCAGTCCGCGTCACAGGTCCCGGTCTCCTCGGCCACATCCAGGAAGGTCCCGTCGCCGCTGTTGTGCCACAGCATGTTGCATTCGTTCAGTGGTGGCTCCGCGATGTTCGTGACGTAGATGTCGAGCCAACCGTCGTTGTCGTAGTCGCCGAAGTCCGCGTTCATCCCTTTCTTCGTGTCCCGACCGATCGCTCGTCGGGTCACGTCGACGAACCCGCCATGGCCGTCGTTTCGCAAGAGCCGGTCGGTCCCGAAGTCGTTCGCGATGTACACGTCCTGCCAGCCGTCCCCATCGTAGTCGCCGTGCCCGATGTCGAGCGTCCATCCGGTGTCGACGATGCCGGCCAGCGCGGTGGCGTCCGTGAACGTACCGTCGCCGTTGTTCCGGTACAGAACCTTGGAACCGCCGTTCTGGGCGTCGTCCAGCGCATCGAACAGGAACCGGGTGGTGTGGACCTGGAATAGGTCGACCTCATCGGGGAAATACCCACCGACGAGCAGATCGAGGTCTCCGTCGTTGTCGTAATCGAAAGCCACCGCGGCGAACGGGTTCATGCGCCGGGCGCCGAGTCCTGCGGCCTCGGTCACGTCGGTAAACGCGCCGCCGGTGTTCCGGAAGAGGACGTTCGAACCGAGCCGCAGCACGAAGAGGTCCAGGGCGCCGTCGTTGTCGTAATCGAGCCAAAGCGCATCCGTCGTGGCATGGTGACCCGTGTTCACGCGCGCGACGCCGGCGGCCTCCGCGACGTCGGTAAAGCTCCGGCCGTGATTATTGCGGTAGAGCCGGTTCAGGGATCCCTCTCTCGAGCTCGTCACGTAGATGTCGTCGAACCCGTCGCCGTTGAAGTCTCCTACCGCGGCCGCGGCGCCGCCCACAGCGCCCCACAAGGCGCCGATGTTCGGCACGCGCGGATCGGCGACGAAACGCAGGTGCCGGTGCGCGATGCCTGCCCGAGCGGTGAAGTCGGTGAATAGTCTCGCCTGGCCGTCGGAGAGTGCGCTCCCGCCGGCGGCGACCAGTCCCATCCATGTCACCAAACCAGCGGCAACGCACCCGACAAGGCCCTTCATTGCGTTTTCTGGAACCTGCAGGAGCGGTCCCGACCTCGCGCAGCGGATTCTACGGAAGGGCCGGCCGTCGGACGTTGACAGCGGTCAACCCAGTCTTTGATGTGAATCAACCGTCAGACGCATTCGACATGGTGCGAGGAGCTCGGCGTCGTCTACCGTCGCGTCGAGCCGATGGCGCACTAGCGCAAGCGCTCGTAGAGCTCGCGATTTTCCTCTACGACTGCCCGTGCGATCTCCGCGAGGTATCCCTTGTTCGCCTGCGGGATCGCGCCGTCCCGCAACCGGACAGCCGCGCGGCGTGAGAGGCCGCACCCGCGACCGTAAGGCCTTTAACCGGGTGCGCTTCCAGCCTGCGGCGCGCTGGCACGGCTATTGATGTTCTTCCATCGGCCATGAGCTCAGTCCTTGAACCCGCAACCACCGCGCGCGATCAGGTCCAGGTCCTCGTCGTCGACGACCAAGGGGACGTCCGGCGGGCGATCCAGCTCCTGCTGAAGACCCACGGCTACGAAGCGCACGCGGCGGGCTCGCCGGCGGCCGCCCTCTCGGCGATCGCGCGCGAGAGGTACGACCTCGTGATCATGGACCTGAACTACACGCGCGACACGACGTCGGGCCGGGAGGGCCTCGACCTGGTATCACTCGTGCGCGCGGCGGACCCGAGCCTTCCCATCGTGGCCATGACGGCCTGGTCGACGGTGCCGCTGGCCGTCGCGGTGCTCCGCGGCGGCGCGGACGACTTCGTGGAGAAGCCGTGGGACAACTCACGGCTGCTGCAGACGGTCGAAGCCCACGTTGCCGCCGGACGGGCGCGGCGCCTCACCCGGCGGCTGCAGGACGACGCGCGCGACGTGCAGAGCCGCATGCTCGGCCCCGCCGTACCGTCGGTCGCGGGATATGACCTGGGCGTGGCGTGGAGGTTCGTGGAAGGCCTGGGCGGCGATGCGTATGAGGTCGTTCCGCTCGACGGCGAACGCCTGGCGGTCGCCGTCGCGGACGTGTGCGGCAAGGGCCTGCCGGCGGCGCTCCTCATGGCGAGCCTGCACGCGGACCTGCAGGCCGCGGCCGTGGAGCTGTCGCCTCGCGAGGCCTGTCGCCGCGTCGCCGCGCAGATGCGTGTTCGCCTCGGCCCCGATCGCTTCGTCTCGCTCGTCTACGCGATCCTCGACCGCGCCGCGGGCACGCTCGTCTATGTCAACGCCGGCCACCCGGCAGCCGTCCTCATGCGACCGGATGGGCATGCGGTCCGGCTCACGACGGGCGGGCCGGTCATCGGCCTCGACCGCGAGACCGATTTCGAGGAGGCGGTCGTGCCGATCACCGCGGGCGCTCGCCTGGCCCTCTACACCGACGGTGTGACCGAGGCCGGAGGGCTCGTGGGCGAGGAGTTCGGGGAGCGACGCCTCGTAGACATCGTGGCGAGCGGGAGGTCTCGGCCGGCGGCGGAGGCCGCGGCCCGGCTCATCGAAGCCGCGGCCGAGTTCGCCGGAGGCATGCTGCGCGACGACGCGACCGCCCTGGTGGTGACGGTCGAATAGCGCCGCTCGGGTTGCCCCGCCGCACAAAGAGATCCTACGACGTATGCTCTAGCTCGGACGCCAGGTCACAGCGTTGACAGGAGCACGAGCGTGGAAAACGCCATCGCAGCGCATCCCCGCGGGACGATGAAGGCGATCGTCCAGGACGGTTACGGCTCCGCGGACGTTCTGCGGCTTCGGGACATCGAGAAGCCCGTCGTCTCTGACCAAGATGTGCTGGTACGCGTGCGTGCGGCCTCGGTCAACGCGCTCGACTGGCACGTCGTCCGCGGCGGCCCTTTCCTGCACATGATGGCCTTCTTGCTGCGCCAGCCCAAGATCAACGTTCGGGGCGTGGATGTGGCCGGGCACGTCGAGGCGGTCGGCAAGAACGTGACGCGACTCAAGCCCGGCGATGAGGTATTCGGCAGCGCACGCGGGGCCTTCGCCGAGTATGTAGCGGCGAAGGAAGACCGCTTCGTGCCGAAGCCTCGCCGGCTGACGTTCGAGCAGGCCGCGGCCGTAGGCATCGCGGGCGTAACGGCACTGCAGGGGTTGCGCGACAAGGCGCGGCTCCGGCCGGGGCAGCGGGTCCTGATCCACGGCGCGGGGGGTGGCGTGGGCACGTTCGCCGTGCAGATCGCCAAGGCGCTCGGCGCGCACGTCACCGCCGTGACGAGCACGAGGAACCTGGACATCGTCCGCTCGATCGGCCCCGATGAGGTGATCGACTACACGCAGGAGGACTTCACCCGGCGCAGGCAGCGCCATGACGTGCTCTTCGACGTCGCGGCGACGCGTTCGCTCGCGGATCTCAGGCGCGTTCTCGAGCCGAAGGGGACACTCGTGCTGGCGGGCGCGGCCAAGGGCGATGGGTTCGCACCGCTGGGGCGCATCCTCAAGGCGCTCGTGTTGTCACGCGTCGGGAGCCAGCGCCTCGTGCCGTACATCGCCACCGTGCGTTATGAGGACCTCGTCGTCCTCAAGGAGCTCATCGAGGCCGGAAAGTTGTCGCCGGTCATCGATCGGACGTTCCCGTTGAGCGAGGCTGCCGATGCCGTCCGCTACGTGGGAACCGGTCACGCTCGGGCCAAAGTCGTCATCAACGTGAGCTGAGCAAGTATCGCCGCGCGAGGCTTACGGCACTCTCGCTGCGGCAAGAGGGCCACCAATCAGGCAGTTCCTCGCATGGTTGACTCCCTCGTCTTCATGGCTCCGCTATTCGGCGCTCTCGCCGGCCGCGTATTCCGCGTCGGTGACCCTCTCCATCCACTCGACATTCTTGCCGTCCTTGTGCTCGAGGATCGCGATGTGAGTCATCGCCGTCGTGGCGGTGGCGCCGTGCCAGTGCTTCTCTCCGGGCGGGCACCAGACGACGTCACCCGGCCGGATCCTCCGAATGGGACCGCCCCCGCTCTGCACCAGGCCGCACCCCGCCGTGACGATCAGGGTCTGGCCCAGCGGATGGGTGTGCCAGTTCGTCCGAGCGCCGGGCTCGAACGTGACGTTCGCCGCCAAGACCCGCGCCGGATCCCGGGCCTGGAATAGCGGGTCGACCCGGACCATTCCCGTGAAGTACTCGGCGGGTCCCTTGCCCGACGGCTGGGAACCACTGCGCTTGATTTCCATCTGGCCTCCTTCGGTCTCTGGCTGTTCCTCAGCCTCCCGCGTCATCTCGATCATCGTCCGGCGGAAGCCCACGCTCGCGAAGAGCCGCTGCGCCGGCTCGTTCCGCTCGGCGGTCGAGAGGACGACACGAGGCGCGCCGCGCGACTTCAGGTACGCGAGGGTGGCGTCCAGCAGCAGGCGGCCGACGCCGCGACCGCGATGCTCCGGGTCGACGATGACGTCGTGCAGGACGCCCGCCGGCCCACGGAGCGCCATGTAGTCGTACCCCTCGACGGCGGCGTACGCGTAGCCGATCACGTCCCCGTTGTGGTCGGCGACGAGGACGGCGACGTCTGGGTCTTCGAGCTGCGTGCTCAGGAATGACGCGTAGTCCGTCGGCGTCCTTTGCCTCGCGGCCAGGAAGCGCCGCGAGTCGAAGGCGTGATGCTCCTCGATGAGGAGCGCGCCGAGGCGGCCGATCCTCGGCAGGTCGGCGGACGTCGCGCGCCGGACGATCGGGCCGGTCTGGGAGGCAGGGGTCATACCGGTTTGCTCATTCCCAAGCTGCGGCGAACCTCCAACTCGGTTTCCTTCAGGAACAGGTCGATCGCGTCACGGGCGACCTGCCCGTTTGCACCAAGGATCAAGACGTTGCTCATGTCCGACGCTCCGCCATCTACCTCGTCCGTACGGCGGGCTCTCCGTCGAAAGCGAGGGACGTCGAGAGGTCCCGGTGGGCCTCGATCTGCGCCTTCAGATCGGCGACCTTCTGCTCCGCGGTGGCAATGGCATCGGCGCCGGCGACGAAGCGGCGCGGCGGCGGCTCCCGGCTCCCAATGATGATGAGCGCTCGCGCGAGCTTGGCGGGATCACCGGATTGCAGGCCATTCTGGGATTTCCAGAACGCGAGCTGCTCCGCTCTGCGCTCGTCGTAGTCCTCGATCGACGGCTCGGCGTAGTTCGTCGATCTCTCGGTGAGGAGCTCCGTGCGGAAGAACCCCGGATTGACGAGAGTGGTCGTGATGCCGAACGGTGCCACCTCGGCGTGCAGCGACTCCATCCAGCCTTCCAGGCCGAACTTCGACGCGGCGTAGGCGGTACAGAACTCGAAGCCCACGAGGCCCGCTGACGAGGAGATCGAGATGATGCGCCCCGAGCGTTGCTTGCGCATGACCGGCAGGACAGCGCGGGTGACGTTCATCGGGCCGACGAGGCTCGTCGCCAACTGCAGCTCGAACTGCTCCGGCGTCAGCTCCTCGAAGTAGCCGGCATAGAAGCTGGCCGCATTGTTGACCAGCACGTCGATGCGGCCGAACCGGTCCACGGCGGCCCGCACCGCCGCCTCGGCGTCGGCGCGCTTGGTCACGTCCAGCTTGACGGCCAGCAGGTCGTTCGACTGACCCACGGCCGTGGAGACGGCGTCGCGGTCCCGGCCCGACGCCACGACCGCGTGGCCGGCCGCCAGGGCGGCCTTGGCGAAATCCACGCCCATGCCACGACCGGCTCCAGTGATGAACCAGATCTTCTTGTTACTCATGAGATCTCCTCATCTCGTTCCTCTACTTCCCGAAGCGCTCGATGCGGTACGCGATCTCAGGTCCGTCGTCCCCCTCGTAGGCGAGTTGTGCGATCGCCAGGGAGAATGGCTCCAGATACCTGGCGATTCGCAGAGGTCCAGCGTCCACGGGCTCGAAACCGACATCACGAATCAGACTCGCCGCGACGTCCTTCGCGTCCTGGTCGTCCCCGCAGTACACGAGGCTGGGCCGGCGGCGAGTCCGT
>QHVJ01000592.1 GCA_003222275.1 Acidobacteriota bacterium
GACCGACCGCCGCGCCGCGAAGAGGGATCCGGTGCGGGCGGCCTCGATCACTCGGCCCCAGCCCGTCTCGTCGCCGCGGAGCACCTCGAGGGCATCGGCACGCTCGTCGCCCACGGCGGCGGCGACGATCTTCTCCACGGCCTGCTCGGCGAGGAAGGAGTCGAACGCCTTTCCTCCCACGACCGCGTAGACGCCGACCGCGGCTTTCATTCTTGTTCTCTGCGGCCTCTGCGCGTCGTCATTGAGCAAGGGGGCGCTGCGGCGCGCCCCCTTGAACCCCCGCTCGTTCCGCGGGAATGAATCCCGCTCCACTCGCAGTCTTTGTTCTTGTTTTCTGTTCTCTGCGGCCTCTGCGCGTCCTCTGCGGTCTCTGCGTTTAAAAGGCCTCCAGCATCGTCGCCACCAGGCTGCGCGCGAAGGACTGGGCGAGGCGGTCGATGGCCTGGTCTTCGCGGTCGAAGTACGCGGCCGCGTTGTCGCCCACGTCGTACTCGTCGCGGAAGGTGAAGGCGTCGTTGGCCCAGATGGGATCCCTCGCCCCGACCTTGGCGTAGCGGACGCGCGCGGTCAGCGTCACCTCGTAACGGGTGGCCTGGCTCTTGCCCCCCTGATCGCCCACGCCGACGAGGTGCGGCGTGTAGGCGGTGATCTCGCCCTCGACGAGCGCGTCCACTCCGGTGGCGTCGGACACCACGTCGAAGCGGCCCCGCTTGAGCAGCTCCTCGATGACCTTCTGGGTGACCTTCTGGTCGAGCCCGGGCTTCGCGCTGGCGTCCTTGAAGAGCGGCACGCCGATGCGCTTGATCGTGGGGTCGACGACCGTGCCCTTGCCGACGAGCGCGTAGCCGCAGGCGGAGACGGTCAGCGCCAGGGCGAACGCCACCGCGGCCGCCGGTGCCCTCATCGCACCACCAGGCTCACCAGGCGGCCGGGCACGACCACCGCCTTCAGCACCTGCTTGCCGTCGAGGTGCTCGCGGACCTTGGGCTCCTCGAGGGCGAGCCGGCGAATTTCGGCCTCCGCCGCCTCGCGGGGCACCATGATGCGCCCGCGCACCTTGCCGTTGACCTGCACGGCCAGCTCGACCGCGTCCTCGCGCGCCGCCTCCGCGTCGGCGACCGGCCACGGCTGCGCGACGAGGCTCTCGGTGTGGCCGAGCCGCTGCCACATCTCCTCGGCCACGTGGGGCGTGAACGGGCTCATCAGGAGAACGAGCGTCTCGAGGGTCTCGCGCCAGACGGCCCGCCCGGGGCCCTGGATGACGTCGAGCTCCAGCCGCCCCATCTCGTTGGTGAGCTCGTGGAATGCCGCGACCGCGTTGTTGAGGTGGAAGCGCTCCTCGATCTCCTCGGTGACCTTGAGGATCGTCTGGTGGACCTTGCGATGAAGCGCCCGCGCGGGCTCGGTCAGCTCGGCCGGGAGCGGTCCGCGGGGCTCCTTCGCGAGCGCGCCGGCGTGGCGGTCCACGAAGCGCCACACCCGCTGCACGAGGCGGTGCGAGCCGGCGATGTTCTCCGTGCTCCACTCCATGTGCAGCTCGGGAGGGGCGACGGAGAGGATGTAGAGGCGCAGCGTGTCGGCCCCGTATTCCTTGACGACGTCGTCGGGGGCCACCGTGTTGCCCCTGGATTTCGACATCACCTCGCCGCCTTTGTGGACCATCCCCTGCGGGAAGAGCCGCGTGACCGGCTCGGCGAACGGAACGAGGCCCAGGTCGCGCATGACCTTCGTCCAGAAGCGCGAGTAGATCAGGTGCAGGATCGCGTGCTCGATCCCGCCCACGTAGAGGTCGATGGGGAACCAGTAGCGGACCGCGGCCTCGTCGAAGGGCCCGTCGCTCTTGTGGGGCGAGACGTAGCGGTAGAAGTACCAGGAAGAGTCCACGAAGGTGTCCATCGTGTCCGTCTCGCGCCGGGCGGGGCCGCCGCAGCGCGGACAGCGGGCCTGGACGAAGGCGGCCACCTTCTCGAGCGGGTTGCCGCCCTCTCCCGTGAAGGGAGCGTCCGGCGGCAGGGCGACGGGAAGGTCCTTCTCCGGCACGCCGACGACACCGTCCTTCTCGCAATACACGACCGGGATGGGTGTGCCCCAATACCTCTGGCGGCTGATGAGCCAGTCCTTGAGGCGGTAGGTGACGGTGCCCTTGCCGACGCCGTGCGTCTCGGCGTGGGACGTCATCCTGCGGATGGCTTCCTCGGAGTCGAGGCCGTCGAACGGCCCACTGTTGACGAGCTTGCCGGGACCCTCGTATGCCGCCGGCATCGTCGCGCCGTCGAGCGCCTGGCCGTCGGGCTGGATGACGACGCGCACCGGCAGGCCGTACTTGCGCGCGAACTCGAAGTCGCGCTGGTCGTGAGCGGGCACGGCCATGATCGCCCCCGTGCCGTAGCCCATGAGGACGAAGTTTCCCACCCAGATCGGGATGCGCTCGCCGCTGAAGGGGTTCGTCGCATGGCGGCCGGTGAAGACGCCCTCCTTCTCGACCTGCCCGGCCTGGCGCGCGCGACGGTCCTGGCCCC
>QHVJ01000587.1 GCA_003222275.1 Acidobacteriota bacterium
GCGACAGCATCTGGCCGGGCCGGAAATACGCGAAGGCACCGCGGGCCCACGGGTCTTCGTCCCAGCTCTTCGACACCCCACGCTCGAAGTCCCCACTGAGACCGGGAAAGATCCGCTGCAGTTGGGAAAGCGCAAACTGCACTCTGTCGCTCTCCCCCATCTGGGCCACGCGCCGGCCATCCACGCCGGTCGCCTGAGCCTCGAGAATTCCGCGCGGACCTGGCTGGCTCGCCGTGTGCTCGAACACCCACTTCATCGGAAGGTCGGTGGTCGCCGTGACGTAGGGACGTTCGCTGGTCCACGCCTTTCGCCTGAACTGCAGGTAGACGCGGGTGCTCGAGGTGTACGGCAGCTGGTCGACGGCCCGTGCTTTTTGCGGCGAGAACGACGGGGAGACGTCGATGCTCTTGAGAACGGAGAAGGGAATCGTGCAGACGATGTGGTCCGCGGTGAGCCTCTGATGTTGGCCGTCCCGCCCGATCACGACAGAGGCAGATGTCTCACCTGGCTCGATGCGGACCACGGGGGACTGGTAGCGAATCCGCGCTGCCAAGGTCGTCGCGAAGGCCCTCGGGAGACGGTCGGCCCCGCCCGTGATCGAGAACCTCAGCGACTCCGTCCGTCTCAGGGCGAATCTTCGTAGCATCAGGAGGGCCGAGTAGCTGTCGATGCCATCACCGACGAGGTCGAGAAAGCCGACACGCAGGAGGGCCACGGCGCCCTGTGAAGCGCCCCGTGAGCGGAGGAATTCGGCCACGCTCATCCGGTCGAGCGTCTCGAGTCCGGGATCCGACGGCCACCCCGGTGCCGTGACGTCGCCGAGGCCCTCCAACTCGGCGCCGATATATTTCTCCCACATGCCCCCGACGCCGAGCTTCGTTTCGTCGGCAGTGAGGTCGAATGGCCACTCGACATTCGGCCCCCAGTTGGCGACGACGCGCTGCCCTCGGACGTAGAAGAGACCCGGGGCAGACAGGGGCGGATTCGGCCGGATGGGCAGGCTGAAGAAGTTGGCGTACTGGAGGGTGAGCTGGTGGTTACTCGGAATGAACAGCGCGCCGGCCTCGGCGTGGAGGCCATCCGAAAACGGCTCGCGGAGTGTGTGCACCCTGCCGCCCGGCCGCGCGCGCGCCTCGAGGATCGTCACATCGTGACCGGCCTGCGTCAACTCGTGGGCCGCGACCAGCCCCGCCAGCCCCGCCCCGAGAATGACGACCTTCCTCGGCGCGCGAGCCTGCGCGGGGGGCGAGTCGGGCGTGGTCCGAGTACCGAGTGAAGAGCAACCCGAGAGGCTCGCCGCGGCCAGGGCGACGCGCCCGAGGAACTCCCGGCGGTTCATCCACCTGATATCCCTGATATCCCGCAAAAGTGCCGTCACTGCCGGCGCTCGGACGGCTGCCCCAGGGGGTTCGTGGCGAACCCCCTGGGAGCAACCGCCAGGCGCCAGCGACACAGACTGGTTATCGAACCACCCGCCTGCGAGCCGCTACAACTGACGTTATATCGCGGCCGGGCACGAGCCGCCGAAGTCCCCCGTGGTCGAATTGTTGGGCTCGTGGAGCTGGATGTTGCCGCCCCCTCCGTCGCCTCCGCCCAACTTGTGGTGCGTGCCGCCTGAGAAGTCGAAGGTCGAATAGACGATTGTGCCGTTCTGGGTCAGCTGGATGTCGAACTCGTCCGCGGTGCCTGGTTCGCCCGCGTCCGAGACCCTTACGGCGAAGTCGACGTCACCGAACATGTCTGTCCTCGCCGTGCCACAAATCCAACGGGTACCGGTCGGCTGGCCGGTCTGGGGGTCAGCGCCCGTTGCTCCTTCGGGGAAGTACGCCGTGATGTCGATCACGTGGACGTTCAGGTCGAGGCCGTGGTCGTGGTATTCGAGATGGCCCCAGTACGGGACCCCGTTCGTCCCCGAACCTTTTTTGCATCCGCCTCCAACCCCGAAGTTCCCTTTGTCGGCGCCGTTCGGGTAGATGAAGCCGCCGCCCGTCAGGAAGTCGCACTTCCCGCTGAACGGCGGCGGCGGCGGCGTGATGTCCGCGATGGCGAAGCTGCCGGCGACGAGCACCAAGGTCGCAATCCCGAGTAGGCCGATCACTGCGCGCAGCGTTACTGGTTGACGCATGCCGATCTC
>QHVJ01000241.1 GCA_003222275.1 Acidobacteriota bacterium
CTCCTTGCACTCGTCGCGGATGGCCCGCACCGCGCGCGGCACCACCCCGTCTTCGGACCATCCCTGGCTGCCCGTGGCGTCCTTGCCCTCGGGCAGCCCGAAGAGGATCACCCCCGCGATGCCGAGCTTCTCGACCTCGCGGGCCTCCCGGGCGGCCTCGTCGGGGGACAGATGAAAGCAGCCGGGAAGGGAGGAGATCTCGCGGCGCACGCCGCGTCCGGTCGTGACGAAGAGGGGATAGATCAGCCGGTCCGGGGTGACGCGGGTCTCCCGCACGAGGGCGCGGAGCCTCTCGTTCCGCCGCAGTCTCCTCGGCCTCTCGTCAGGAAAGGGCATCCCTATTCATCCTCATCATCGCCCCAGAAGAACTGGTCCGCGCACTTGCGCATGCAGAACGCGCGGCCGTAGCTGCGAATCGCGCAGTTTTCACACACCCATTTGAAGCAGATGGGGCACTTGTGGAGGCGCACGTCCTGGTCACTCACCTTGCAGGCAACGCATTCCATCGCGCCGGGCGAGTATAGCACCGGGCCGAGGCGCGACTCTCGGCCCCGAGCCATCCGTAGTACACTGGGTCGGATGAGTTTACCTCCGGGGGATGGGGAAGCCCCGGGGGCGCGCGCTCGTCGATGGCGGTGTAGCTCAGTTGGTTAGAGCACGCGGCTCATATCCGCGGCGTCCGGGGTTCAAGTCCCTGCACCGCCACCACCCCTCTGCTTCGGAGGCGCCCTGACGTGAGACCGACGCTCCTGCTGACACACGCCGCGCGGGCGCTGGCCGCCCCGGGGGCGCCGTGTGCCGGGCAGACGGTGGTCGCCGGCCTTTCCGGCGGCCCCGACTCGGTGGCGATGCTGGACGCGCTCCTCGTTCTCGCCCCGGCGCGGGGGTTACGGGTGGTGGCGGCGCACCTCGACCACGGCTTGCGGGCCACCGCCCGGGACGACGCGGCGTTCTGCCGTGACCTGTGCCGCCGCCTGGGCGTGCCCTTGCGCGAGGGCACGGCCGATGTGGCCGGCCGAGCGCAGCGCGACGGCGGGGGCGTGGAGGAGGCTGCCCGGGAGGAGCGCTACGCCTTCCTGCGCGGTGTCAAAGAGGCTGAGGAGGCCGCCGCGATCGCCGTGGCCCATACGCGAGACGACCAGGCGGAGACGCTGCTGCTGCGCCTGCTGAGGGGTGCCGGCCGGCGCGGCCTGGCCGCGATGCGCGAGCGCTCCGGAGACCTCTGGCGTCCGATGCTCGCCGTGTCGCGCGCCGAGGTTCTCGCCCACCTTTGCGCCCGCGAGTTGCCGTCGCGCGAGGACCCGACCAACGCCGACCCGTCGTTCCTGCGTAACCGGGTGCGCTCCGAGCTGCTGCCGTACCTCGAGTCGCGCCTGAACCCCTCGGCCCGCGAGACGCTGGCTCGGACGGCCGCGCTCCTGGCCGAGGAGGACGATCTGCTCGCGGAGATGGCCGATGCGCTGTGGACGCGGGTCGCCCGCCGGGAAGGACAAATCGCCTTTCTCGATCGGCAGGCGCTCATGGGCGCGCCTCGGGCCCTGGCCCGCCGCGCCCTCCGCCGGGCCCTGGCGGAGACCGGCGGCCTGAGGGGCGTCGGCCACGACCACGTCGAAGGGCTCCTGGCCCTCGCCGGCGGCGTGTCCGGCCGACGCCTCCCGTTGCCAGGGGGGCGTGAAGCCTTCGTCCGCTTCGGCGAGATCCGGCTCGGTCCCCGGCTCACGGCCGCGGGACCCTTCGCGTTCGATCTGCCCGTGCCCGGCCGCGTGGAGCTGCCCGGCGGCCAGGCCGTCGTGGCGCGGTCCGCCGACGGCCCCGCGCGGGCCGAAGAGCGGTCGGCGGTGGTGGCCGCTCCCGAGGGTCCCCTCGTCGTGCGCTCACGGCGGGCCGGAGACCGCGTGCGCGCGGGAATCGGCGACGTGAGCCTGAAGCGTTTCCTGATCGACCGGCGCATCCCCGCCGATCTTCGTCCGCGGCTGCCGCTGGTGGCGGCGGGAAATCTGGTGCTCTGGGTGCCGGGGCTGACTCCTGCGCCCGCGACGGAGCCGGCAGAGCGTTATGTTCGTCTGGAGCTGCAGGGCGCGGAGGCCCGATGAAGCTGGCCAAGCCCGAAGTCCTCTACGACGAAAAGCAGATCGCCAGCAGGATGGATGAGCTGGGGCGGGAGATCGGCCAGGTCTTCGCGGGCAGCGAGCCCTGCGTGGTCGGTCTGATGAAGAGCTGTCTCATCTTCATGGCCGACCTCGTGCGCAGGATCCCGCTCGATCTCACGTGCCACTTCGTCGAGACGTCGTCGTTGCGCGAGCAGGGGGCGGGCTCCGTGCGCACCGCGATCGTGTACTCCACCGAGATCCCCTACGAGGGGCGGGACATCCTGCTCCTCGACGACGTCATCGATACCGGCATCACCCTGAGCTTCCTCCTCGACCACATCCGCGAGCGGCGCCCGCGCAGCCTGAAGGTCTGCGCGCTCATCGACAAGCCGGGGGACCGCAAGATCGACGTCCACCCCGACTGGGCCGCCTTTACCCCGAACGAGTCCCTCAAGGACGGTCGCTTCATCGTCGGCTACGGCCTGGACTACGCCGAGGGATACCGGGGCTTGCCGTACCTCGGGACGATCCCGCGGCCGGCGCCCCCGGCCGAGGGCCGCAAGATCACCATCTCCGGCGGCGGGAGCTAGACGTGCGCCGCGAGCCCTGGAGGCCTGAACAGTGAACGCAACGTTCAAGACGATCATGCTGTGGATGTCCCTGCTGGTGGTCATCTTCCTGGCCTGGCACTTCGCCCAGATCCAGAAGAAGGAGACGCCGCTGAAGTTCAGCGAGTTCATGGACCAGGTGGAAGCCGGCCAGATCGCCGACGTCACCATCAGCGGCACCGACATCCGCGGCCATACGACGAGCCGCGAGCCGATCAAGACCACCGTGCCCCCGGGCTACGACAAGTACGTGGACGCCTTGCGGGCCAAGAAGGTGGTCATCAACATCGAACGGGACACGACCCCCGCCTGGGCGAACATGCTCATCTCGTGGGCGCCGTTCCTGCTGCTCATCGGCTTCTGGGTCTTCTTCATGCGCCAGATGCAGAGCGGGGGGAACAAGGCGCTCTCCTTCGGCAAGTCCAAGGCGAAGCTGCTCGCGAGCCAGCAGAAGAAGGTCACGTTCAAGGACGTCGCCGGCGTGGACGAGGCCAAGGAGGAGCTGCAGGAGATCATCGAGTTCCTGCGCGAGCCCCAGAAGTTCCAGAAGCTCGGGGGCCGGATCCCGAAGGGCGTGCTCCTCATGGGGCCGCCGGGGACGGGCAAGACGCTGCTCGCCCGCGCGATCGCCGGCGAGGCCAACGTCCCCTTCTTCTCGATCTCCGGCTCCGACTTCGTGGAGATGTTCGTGGGGGTGGGGGCGAGCCGCGTGCGCGACCTCTTCGAACAGGGCAAGAAGAACGCTCCCTGCATCATCTTCATCGACGAGATCGACGCCGTGGGCCGCCACCGCGGGGCCGGCCTCGGCGGTGGCCACGACGAGCGCGAGCAGACCCTCAACCAGCTCCTCGTCGAGATGGACGGCTTCGAGAGCAACGACGGCGTGATCCTGATCGCGGCCACCAACCGGCCGGACGTCCTCGATCCGGCCCTGCTGCGGCCGGGCCGCTTCGACCGCCGCGTGGTCGTGTCCCGTCCCGACGTGCGCGGGCGCGAAGGCATCCTCCAGGTCCACACCCGCAAGATCCCGCTCTCCGAGGAGGTCGATCTCTCGGTGCTCGCGCGGGCGACGCCGGGCTTCTCGGGGGCCGACCTCGCCAACCTCGTCAACGAGGCCGCGCTGCTCGCCGCCCGCCGGAACCAGAAGTTCGTGCTGATGGTCGACTTCGAGTCCTCGAAGGACAAGGTCCTGATGGGGGCCGAGCGCAAGAGCATGATCATCACCGACGCGGAGAAGAAGGTCACCGCGTACCACGAGGCCGGTCACGCCCTCCTGGCCGCGATCCTGCCCAACACCGATCCCCTGCACAAGGTCACCATCATCCCGCGCGGCATGGCCCTCGGCGTGACCCAGCAGCTTCCCACCGAGGAGTTCCACAACTACACCAAGGAGCAGCTCGAGGCCCGCATCGCCGTCTGCATGGGCGGGCGCATCGCCGAGGACCTCACCTTCAGCCAGATCTCCACCGGGGCCCAGAACGACATCGAGCAGGCGACCGAGATGGCCCGCAAGATGGTGTGCGAGTGGGGAATGAGCGAGGCGCTGGGTCCGCTGACCTACGGCAAGAAGGAGGAGCAGATCTTCCTCGGCAAGGAGTTCAACCGGCACCAGGACTACAGCGAGGCCACCGCGCTCAAGATCGACACCGAGATCAAGCGCATCGTGAGCGAGCAGTACGAGCGGGCGAACGGCGTCATCACCGAGAAGCGCGACTTCCTCGTGCGCATCGCGGAGGCGCTACTCGAGCACGAGGTCCTGGACGCCGAGCAGCTCAAGCAGCTCCTCGAGGGCAAGCCGCTGGAGATCCGGACCCCGAAGACCGTCGCCCCGCCTCCCCTGCCGCCCCGGGAGGGAAAGGTGGACGACGGGGAGCGAGCGGGGGGAATCCTGCGTCCCCCGATGGCCGTACCGAAGCCTACGTCGTAGGCGCGGGCCGCTTCGCCGGCCGGCCGGAGCGTAGGCTCGTCCCCGCGAGGGGAGGGAGGCGACGATCGACCGGCCGGCTTCGAGGCCTCGCTACCCGATCACCCTCCGGGGGAAGACCGTCGTCCTCGGGGAGCGGACATGGGTCATGGGCGTGCTCAACGTGACCCCCGATTCGTTCTCCGACGGCGGCGCCCATGCGCATCTCGACCAGGCGGTTGCGCACGGCCTGGCGCTGTTCGAGGCGGGCGCCGACGTCGTCGACGTGGGCGGTGAGTCCACCCGGCCCGGCGCGGCGGCCGTCGACACGGCGGAAGAGCGGCGGCGCGTGGTGCCGGTCGTGCGCGCGCTGCGGGCGGCGGGGGCGGGACCGCTCTCCGTCGACACCACCAAGGCCGAGGTGGCCGCGGCCGCGCTGGACGCCGGCGCGGACATGGTCAACGACGTGAGCGGGCTGCGGTTCGATCCGGCCATGGGACCTCTGGTCGCCCAGCGCGGCGTGCCCGCCGTCCTCATGCACCTTCGGGGAAGCTTCGGGACCATGCACCTCGAGCCGCGCTACCGCGAAGTGATGGCCGAGGTTGCCGCGGAGCTGCGGGCGGCGCTGGCGCGGGCAGATCGGGCGGGCGTTCGCCGCGAGCAGACGATCGTCGATCCCGGACTCGGTTTCGCCAAGGACGCCGGTCACACCCTCGAGGTGCTGCGCCGCCTTCCCGAGCTGGCCGCG
The DNA here is from genome assembly GCA_003222275.1 of Acidobacteriota bacterium. Taxonomy (GTDB): domain Bacteria; phylum Acidobacteriota; class Vicinamibacteria; order Fen-336; family Fen-336; genus AA32. The sequence continues at coordinate 5,350 of QHVJ01000241.1, forward strand.
CTGGGCCGCCCGGTGCTCGCGGGCCCGTCCCGCAAGAGCTTCGTCGGAAAGGTGCTGGAGCGGCCGCCCGCGCAGCGGCTCATGGGAACGGCGGCGGCGGTGGCCGCCTGCATCCTGGGCGGCGCGCACATGGTCCGCGTCCACGACGTGCGCGAGATGGTGGACGTGGCGCGCATGTGCGACGCCATCTTGGGCGAGGCGGCCTAGCGTGGCCGGCCACTTCGCCTCCATCATCCACGTTTCGCAGTTCTCGTGGCTGGACGTGGTGGACGTCCTCATCGTCGCGTTCATCGTCTACCAGCTGCTGCAGTTCATCCGCGGCACGCACGCCGTGCAGATGGCCCTCGGGGGCCTGGTCCTGGTGATCCTCTACTGGGCCTCGCAGTGGTTCAACCTCGAGACGGTGAACTGGTTGCTGCGCACGTTCCTGCCCTACGTGGTGTTCGGCATCATCGTGGTCTTCCAGACGGAGATCCGGAAGGTGCTCGCTCACCTGGGCAAGACGCCGCTGCTCGGCGCCTTCGCCACCACCCGCACCGAAGAGGTCATCGACGAGATCGTGCTCGCCGCCACCACCCTCGCCGCCCAGCGCACCGGGGCCATCCTCGTCATCGAGCGCGAGATGGGCCTGCGCAGCTACATCGAGACCGGCATCGCCCTCGACGCGCTGCTCACCTACGACCTGCTGATCAGCATCTTCAATCCGGGCACGCCGCTGCACGACGGGGCGGTGGTGATCCAGGGCAACCGGGTGGCCGCCGCCGCCTGCTTCCTCCCTCTCACCGTCAATCCGGGCCTCGCCCGTGAGCTCGGCAGCCGGCACCGCGCGGCCATCGGCGTCACCGAGGACACCGACGCGCTCGCCGTCGTGGTGTCCGAGGAGACGGGCGGGATCTCCGTCGTGGTCGGGGGAAACATCCGGCGCAACGTGGACGGCCGCGCCTTGAAGCAGGCGTTGCTCGAGGCCCTCGAGGTCCAGGAGGCGGTGAGCGAGCCCGAGGGGGCCCCCCACACGCTGCCCGCCCGGGACAAATAGGGATGCGCTTCACCGTTCTCGACAACCTTCCGTTGAAGCTGGTGAGCCTCGTGCTGGCCGTGCTCCTGTGGTTCGTCATCGCGGGGGAGAAGACCTCCGAGATGGGCCTCTCGGTGCCGGTCGAGCTGCAGAACTTCCCCAAGGACCTGGAGCTGACGGGGGATCCGGTGGACACCGTGGAGGTGCGGCTGCGGGCCTCGCCGGGGATCATCCAGCGGCTCTCCCCGGGCGACGTCTCCGCCCACATCGACCTCGTGGACGCCCGCGAAGGCGAACGCATCGTCCACCTCACTCCCGACTCGGTTCGCGTCCCCTTCGGCGTGACGGTGGTCAAGATCTCACCGTCCATCATCACCCTCAACCTCGAGCGCACGCTCCAGAAGACGGTGCCCGTACGCCCGCGGCTGCTGGGCCGGCCGGCGCCCGGATACGAGGTGGGCGAGATGACGACGGAGCCGGCGGAGGTGCGGATCTCGGGCCCCAAGAGCCGGGTGCAGGAGGTGGAGAGCGCCTATACCGAGCCCGTGTCGGTGGAGGGCGCCGAGGCCAACGTGGTCGACCACGTCAACATCGGCCTGGAGGATCCCCTGCTGCGGATCCAGGGCAACCCGCGGGTTCGGGTCACCGCCCGCGTTCGCGAGATCGAGCACACCCGCACCTTCCCGGACCTGCCCGTGGAGGTGCGCCGGGGCAGCTTCGCCGCGCGTCCTTCTCGCGTGAGCGTGGTCCTCGCCGGTCCCGCCTCCGTCCTCGACCAGGCGGACGGCGCCGCCATCCGCGCCTACGTGGACGCGGGGCAGGTCGACGAGACCGGCACTGCGCACGTGGCGGTGGAGCTGGCGCCGGGCCTGACCGGCGTCGAGATCCGCGAGACACAGCCCGCAGAGGTCGCGCTGCGCCCGCTGCGGCCGGCCCGGAAGAAGTCATAATTGGCCGGGGAGCGTCCGCGGATCGCGCCTCCTTTCCGCCCGAGCGGGATTGACTCCCGCGAGGGCGGAATTGCGATGGACGCGCGCGACCGCGGACGCGAAGCTCAGGCGCGCTTCGCGCGCCGCGTTGAGAATTAAGATGCGATTCTTCGGGACTGACGGGATCCGCGGGCGCGCCGGCGAGCCGCCGCTGGACGACGCGACCGTCCAGAAGATCGGCCGCGCCATCGTGCGCGCGCTGGGGATGGAATCGCCGCGCGTGCTGCTCGGCCGCGACACCCGCGAGAGCGGGCCCGGGCTCGAAGCGCACCTGGCCGCCGGCATCGCGGCCGAAGGTGCGGTTCCCGAGTCGGCCGGCGTGCTGCCGACTCCCGCCATCGCCCACCTCGCGCGCCAGCGCTCCGGCGGCCGCCGCACGGTCGGCTACGACCTCGGCGTGGTGATCTCCGCCTCCCACAATCCGTACGAGGACAACGGCATCAAGGTCTTCGGGGGGGCGGGCCGGAAGTTCAGCCGCGAGCTGGAGGAGAAGACCGAGGCCATCATCGCGGAGCTGGATGTGCCGCGGCTGGGTCCGCCGACCCTCGTCCATCGTGATCTCGACCGCGCGTACCTGGGCCACCTCTTCGCGTCCTATCGCGGTCCCACCCTGGAGGGCCGCCGCCTCGTGGTGGATTGCGCCAACGGCGCGACGTCTTTCCTCGCCCGGAGGCTCTTCGAGGGGCTGGGGGCGAAGGTCACCGTCATCCACGACGCTCCCGACGGCCGCAACATCAACCGCGGCTGCGGGGCCACCGTGCCGCGCGAGGTCGCGGGCGCGGTCGCCGAGCAGGGGGCCGAGATGGGCATGGCCTTCGACGGAGACGGCGACCGCTGCATCCTCGCCGACGAGAACGGCCGGGTGGTGGACGGCGACCACGTCCTTTTCCTGTGCGCGCGTCACCTGGCGTCGGCCGGGCAGCTCAAGGGCGGCGCGGTCGTGGGCACCGTGATGGCGAACGTCGGGCTCGAGGTGGCCCTCGGCAAGCTCGGCATCCCGCTCGTGCGGACCGCGGTGGGCGACCGGAACGTGCTCGAGGAGATGGAGCGGCGGGGCGCGAACCTCGGCGGCGAGCAGAGCGGCCATGTGATCTTCCTCGACCACGAGCCCACCGGCGACGGGCTGCTCACCGCGCTCAAGGTGCTGGAGGTGGTGGGCGCCTCCGGGCGGGGCCTCGCCGCGCTGGCCGCGGAGCTGCCCGTGTATCCGCAGGTCCTGCGCAACGCCCGCGTGCGCGAAAAGGCCGACATCGAGTCGATTCCCGAGATCCGCGCCGCCCTCGACGACGCGCGGTCGAGGCTCGACGGCCGCGGGCGGCTGGTGGTGCGCTACTCGGGCACGGAGCCGGTGCTGCGCGTGATGGCCGAGGGCCCCGACGAGACCGAGGTGTCGCGGCTGGTCGACGTGATCATCGAGCGCGTGTCGCAGCGGCTCGGCTGATGGCGCCCCGGCTCGGCGTCAACATCGACCACGTGGCCACGCTGCGACAGGCGCGGCGGGTGCCCGATCCCGACCCGGTGCAAGCGGCCATCCTCGCCGAGCTC
>QHVJ01000111.1 GCA_003222275.1 Acidobacteriota bacterium
CAAGATTTTTTCGCCGCGGTATGAGTTTCGGACCGGCTTCTCGAGATGTGAGCTGCGATGGCGATCGGTGTTGTTGCAAGCCACCAGGGCCTCGCCCGCAGCGGAAAATTGCCCGTGATACACCACATGCATGAAGAACAATATCCTCGCCACCGCCGCCGGACTCGCGGACCGGGATCTTCTCGCGCGCCTCGAAACGCTCGCCGGGAAGGAGCGCGCAGCCTTACACCGCCGTACGGCTGCTGGGACGGCACCTCACGCCCGAGAATCACCGGGCCGTTCTCGCCCGGGCCAAGGGTCGCAGCCGTCAGCAGATCGAAGTCCTGGTAGCTGAGCTGGCGCCTCGCCCGGACGTCCCGACGTCCGTGCGCAGGCTCCCCACCATCACGGCGCCATCGTTTACAGCGGCACCGGCTGCGGCGATGAGCCGCACATCCTTACACCCACGAGAAGCTTCGCCGCCTCCAGGCCCTTCTCCGCCGCGAGATCCCCGACGGTGACCCCGCCGCGATCTTCGACCGCGCGGTGACCCTGCTTCTGGAAAAGGTCGAGAACAAGAAGCTCGGTGCCACGACGAAGCCGCGCCCCCGCGCGGTTATCCGTCCCGGAATGGATAGACCGAGCTCGCGCGACGCCCCGGCCTCCCCGTCACTCCCCGATGACCTTCACCAGGATCCGTTTCGCGCGGCGGCCGTCGAACTCGCCGTAGAAGACCTGCTCCCAGGGGCCGAAGTCGAGCTTGCCCTTGGTGATCGCGACGACGACCTCGCGGCCCATGACCTGCCGCTTGTGGTGCGCGTCGCCGTTGTCCTCCCCCGTCTTGTTGTGGTTGTAGCGCTCTGGGCTCGGGTCGTAGGGGGCGAGCCACTCCAGCCACTTCTTGTAGTCCTGGTGCAGCCCAGCTTCGTCGTCGTTGATGAAGACCGAAGCCGTGATGTGCATCGCGTTGACCAGGCAGAGGCCCTCGCGCACGCCGCTGTCCGCCACCGCCTTCGCGACGTCCTTCGTGATGTTGACGAAGTCCATGCGCGCGGGCACGTTCATCGTCAGGTGCACGGTGTGCGACTTCATGTCTTGCCTCCCTCCACGGCCGCGCGCGTCGCGGCGAAGATGCGGCCGGCGATCTCGCGGCTCACGCCCTCCCTCAGGCGGCCGCAGGCGACGCGCTCGTCGCGCCCGCCGCGAAGGTAGAGGGTGACCTCCCATCTCTCACCGCCTTCGTATTCCTCGGGCGGCGCGGGATCGGGCAGGCTCTCGCCGTCGCGTGAGAAGGACGCCATCACGGCGCCGTTCAGCAGCAGCCGCCCGCCCCGGATGTCGCGTTTGCGCGCCTGCCGGGCGCCCCAGTAGAATCCGGCCTCGTCCTCCACGAAGAAGACGATCTCGTCGTCGGAGAGGGGGATCTCGGCCACCAACCGCCGTCCCCGCGCCTGCTCCGCGGCCCGGGCGTCCTCCCGGGAGACCTTCGCCCAGCGCAGGCCCATGGCGAAGCGGAACACCGTCCACAGCGCGAGGACGAGGGCCAGCAGGGCCAGGACCTGGATGATCATGCGGGCGTGGGGATTCTAATGCGGGCGGTGGTCTTCGACTTCGACGGCGTCCTCGTCGACAGCGAGGGGCTCCACTTCCGCGCCCAGCGCGACGCCCTGCTCACCGCGGGCATCGCCATCGAAAAGGACGAGTACTACCGCCATTACCTGGCCTACGACGACCGCGGCGCGATCCGCATCGCCCTCGAGCGGCACGGCCAGCCCTCCGACCGCGAGCGCGTGGAGGCGCTGGCCCGGATCAAGGCGCAAAGATACGCCGAGCTGCTGCCGGAGGTACCGTTCTTCGCCGGTGCCCGCGAGCTGGTGCGGGCGCTGGCCGCCGACTACCCGCTGGGCGTGGCCTCCGGGGCCCTGCACCGGGAGATCGAGGGCATCCTCACCGCCGGTGGGCTGCGCGACGCGTTCGGCGCCATCGTAGGCGCCGACGACGTCGGCCACACGAAACCGCACCCGGAGCCCTACCTGACGGCCCTGAAGCGGCTCGCGCCTCGGGCCCCGGGATTGCTCCCCGCCGAGTGCCTCGTCTTCGAGGACTCCGTGCCCGGAATCGCGTCGGGCCTCGCCGCAGGGATGAAGGTGGTCGGGGTCACCAACTCCTACCCCGCCGACAAGCTCCGCTCCGCCCATCGTGTCGTAGACTCGCTCGAGGGACTGACGCCCGCCGAGCTGAAGTCCCTGTTCGCAGGCTGAGAAATGCCGTCGCGCTTCCTCGACGCCGACCAGGCCCGCCGCCACGCCGAGCACCGTTACGACTTCAGCCGCAAGGCGCTGGCGGGCCGCGTCGTCCTTCTGCCCGGGGGCGCCGGCGGCCTGGGCGCGGCGATCACGGCGCTCCTGCTCCAGGACGGCGCGCTTCCGGTCGTCGCCTATCGCTCGTCGAGGGGCCGCGCCCTCGCCTTCCAGCAGAAGCTCCAGGATCTCTACGGCGGGCCGGTGACGCTCGTCGAGGCCGACGTTTCCAAACCGGAGGGACGCCAGCGCTGCCTCGACGCCGCTTTCGACGTGAAGGGAGAGCTGTACGGCCTCGTCGCCCTCACGGGGGACCCCGCGCGGGTGAAGGCGCAGGAGGTGGACGGGGCGGCGCTCGAGGCGTCCTTCGCCGCCAACTACGAAGCGCCGGTGCTGCTGGCCCGGGCGGCCGCGGAGCGGATGGCAGCCAAGGACACCCGTGGCGCGATCGTGCTCTTCTCGAGCATGCAGGGAGTGCATCCCTTCGAGGGCAGCCTCGCGTACGCGGGCCCCAAGGCCGCGCTCATCCACGCGGCGCGGATCCTGGCCAAGGAGTACGGCGGCGAGGCCGACATCCGCGTCAACGTGGTGGCTCCGGGCGCCACCACCGCGGGCATGGCACGCGCCTCGATCGACTCCGGCAAGTACGACCGCTACGTCGAGCGCGGCGTGATCCCCCGCTTCGGCCGGCCGGAGGACGTGGCGAAGGTCGTGCGGCTGCTCCTCGAGCCGGATTCGTACATCACGGGCCAGGTGATCACGGTCGACGGCGGATTAACGCTACGACGAGACGCGTTGCCTAGCGGCTAACGGGCGCCGGCCCTTCAACGCGGAGTTCGCGGAGAACGAACGAAGAGGTCGCGGGATTCGGGGAAACGTCGGCCGCACCCATTTCTCTTCTCCGCGTTCTCTCCTTCTTTCTCCCCGTTCTCCGCGTTGAAAGGCCCTTCGCCAGCCATCCCCGCGGTCAACGGCTCACCAGCGACTCTCCTCCATCGTCGAGGCTCTCCACGTCGAGCCACTGCCGGCGCGCGGCGCGCCAGCGGGCACGGACGAGGCTCGCGTGGTAGCTCGCGCGATGAGGCTCGGCCCGCACCGCCGCGGCGTAGAGCCCTGCCGCCACCGCCCACTCCCGCGCCCGGGCCCTGTCCAGTCCCTGCTCCGCGGCGGCCGACCCCGCGGCGGGCCGCTCCGCCTCGTCGGGCCCGTAAAGGAACACCTCCCACACACCGAGCGGCGGTCCCGCATCCTGGAAGATCAGCCGGACTTCGGCGGCGCGGCGATCGCCGAGCGGCACCGCGAGCACGGCCTGCTTGCCCGCCCGGGGCACGCCCCCGACCCACTGGAGCCCGTAGCGGGCGGGTCCGCGGGCCACGACCTCACCGTCGATCGTGCAGACCCACGGCACCGCCAGCGGCGAAGGCGACAGGTCAATGCCGAGAACGAGGGCCGAGAGCCGGCGCGGCTGGGTGACGCGGACGGCGATGCCCGTGCCCCGCCCGATGCCGAGCGGCGAGCGCCACTCGGTCGACGCGTTGCGGTCGAGCACGCCCGCGGAGACGGGGACGCCATCCAGCGTTCCCACCCAGACCGCCTCTTCGGGCACCGGCCGCCTCTCGTCGTAGGGAGGAACGAAGCGCCGGAAGACGACGAAGTCGCCGGGAGCGTCCTCCTTCCACGTCCCTCCGACCTGCTGCAGCAGGTCCCGGAAGCCGTCGGCCCGCGGCATCCCGCGCGACAGACGACGTGAGAGTACCCAGGCCGCCCGCGGGTCGAGGTCGACCTCGTCCCGGAAGCGGAGGGGATCGCCGGGAATGCGCTCGTTCCAGGCCTGGCTGGCGACCACGCGTTCCTCCGACTCGAGGGCCAGCCGGCCGGCGAACTGGAGGCTCGCGTAGACGCTGCGCACTCCGGCACGCTCCAGCGTCGAAAGAACCGGCTCCAGCGGCGGCACCTGCCAGACCTTCACCGCATGCTCCGGGTCGCGCCAGGTCCTCACCAGGACCGCGTGACCGAGGCACCAGGGGCCCACGACCGCGGCGGCGAGGACGCCGGCCGCGCGGCGGCGTGTCCAGAGCGAGAGGAAGCCCGCTCCGGCAAGGGTGAGCACGGGGATGACGAGGCCGAAGAGGTACCGGATCTCGTCGGGCCCGGTGCGGCGGCTGATCGCAAAGGTGGCGGAAATGGCCGCGGCCCATCCCACGAGCGGCCACGACCGCCGCGAGCGGCTCGCGACGGCGAGCATGACGACCAGACCCAGCCCAAGGGTGACGACGGCGGCGAGCGGCAACGCCGCCCGCTCCGGCCCGTCCACGACCAGCGGGACCTGGAGCCCGAACAGCCCTTGCGCCGCACGCGCGAGGGCGCCGGCGCCGTCGGCCCACAGCCAGCGCGGACGGAGCGCGGTAACCGGACTGGCGCCCGAGGCGCCGACGAGCCGCGCCAGGAGCAGGGGGCTCGCGCCGAGCGCGAAGCCAGTTGCCCAGACGCCGACACCGTGGGGCCGCGGCCGCAGCCCCGCAAGCAGAAGACCCGCGCCGATGCCGGCGAGCGCGGGCAGGGCGAGGACCGAATCCCAGACCGCGAGGCCACTCACCAGACCCAACGCGGCCACCACACCCGCCGGCATGCGCCGCCCGTCGAGGCGGCCCAGGCCGAACACGAGCGGAACGGCCACGAGCAACGGAACGAGGAAGTTGGGAGTAGGGCCGGTGGCGGCCATCAGCGCCATGTAAGGAGTGCCCACGGCCGCGAGGAAGGCCGCCGACCAGCCGGCCGCTTCGCCGGCGACACCACGCGCGAGCCAGCCGACGACAGCCACGAGCAACACGCCGCACGCCGCCTCGTAGGCCCTGAACACGGTGTGAGCCGAGCCGAGGAGCAGGCCGGGAGCCAGGAGGTATGCGTCGAGCGTCCCGTTGTAGGGCTGGTTCCAGAGGATCGTCGCCAGCTCCCCTCTCAAGATGTGGCGGGCGATCAGGAGCGGGATGGCATCGTCGTTGGACACGGGCAACGCATGGGTGACGAGATGCAGGGGACCACGCACGAGGAGCAGGAGGACGGCCACACCCAGGCCGGAGATCACCCGCCGACGAGTGGTCATGGCTGCCCAGTCTGCCCGAAGCGGCAACAGGTGTACATCGACCTGACGAGAATTGGTCGTGAGCCGGCTCGCGATCCGGACAAAAAGCGTGTCAGAAGTGTCATACTCCGCGCGACGAACCGGGACGAGAACCCCTGCTCGCCATCCCGGAAGTCGCCGCGCCTCCGAAGGAGAACGATGCGGGATGCTGACGTCCCTTCGCGCCCGCTGGACGCGCGGGTCATCATCGGCTTTGGCACCGCGCTTGCCATCCTGCTCGCGATCGGCGCCGACTCCTATCGCAGCGCGATCGGGCTCGCGGAGAACTCCCGATGGGTGGCCCATACGCAGGTCATCGTTCTCGGCAGCACGACCGCCGCCCTGCTCCTGGCCGCCGCGAGCTTCCTCTTCTACCGGGAGTTCCGGCAACGCGAGCGTGCCGAGGCGGATCTGCGCCGCAGCGAGGCCCTGTACCAGGCCGTCTTGAGCCAGTTCCCCAACGGAGCGGTGCTGCTCTTCGACGGCGAGCTGCGTTATCGGCTCGCCGAGGGCCAGGGACTGGCCGCGGTAGGGCTCTCGAAAGCGGGGCTCGAGGGACGAACGATCTGGGAAGCCTTGCCGCCGGAGACCTGTGCCGTGATCGAGCCCGCGTACCGCGCCGCCCTCGCCGGCCAGCCGACCACCTTCGAGGTGCCGTTTGGAGGTCGGCACTTCTCGGTGCACGTCAGGCCGCTGTCCACGGCCGGAAGCGGCCCGCTCGGCATGGTCGTCACCCAGGACATCACGGAGCGCAAACTGGCCGAGGACGACGTGCGGCGGCTGAACGCGGCGCTGAGCCAGAAGGTCGTCGAAGCGACGTCCGCGATGGAGGAGCTGGAGGCCTTCAGCTATTCCGTGTCCCACGACCTGCGGGCGCCCATCCGCCACATCAACGGCTTCGTGGACATGCTGCAGCGCCGGTTGAGCGCGACCCTCGACGAGACCGCCCAGCGCCACCTGGACACGATCGCCCGCGCCTCGCGGCACATGGGCCAGCTCATCGACGACCTGCTCGCCTTCTCGCGGATGAGCCGCGGCGGTCTGATGCGGGCCCGCGTGTCCCTGGGCTCTCTCGCGCGCGAGGTCATCGAGGGCCTGCGGCCGGAGCTGGACGGGCGCTCGATCGAGTGGAAGGTCAACGGGCTGCCGGACGTCAGCGGGGACCCGGCGATGCTGCGGATCGTCCTCACGAACCTGCTGGGCAACGCGGTCAAGTACACGCGCCCGCGGGCGCAGGCCATCATCGAGATCGGCCAGTCCGCCGGCCGGCCGGGCGAGGTCGTGCTGTTCGTCAAGGACAACGGTGTGGGCTTCGAGATGCAATATGCGGACAAGCTCTTCGGCGTCTTCCAGCGCCTCCACCGGTCCGAGGAATTCGAGGGTACCGGCATCGGGCTCGCGACCGTGCGGCGCATCGTCCACCGCCATGGCGGCCGTGCCTGGGCGGAATCGTCCGTAGACGCCGGCGCCACGTTTTTTGTGGCCCTTCCTCGGGGCCCGGAGACTTCATGACCCAGTTGAAGCGGATCCTGCTCGCGGAGGACAACGAGCACGACGTGGAGCTGACGCTGAACGCCCTGGCCGAAAACCGCCTCGCCAACGAGGTCGTCGTCGTCCGCGACGGCGCCGAGGCCCTCGACTACCTCTACCGCCGGGGCGGGTACCGGCTTCGCGAGGAGGGCAACCCGGTCGTCCTCCTCCTCGACCTCAAGATGCCGAAGGTCGACGGCCTCGAGGTCCTGCGCCAGGTCAAGCAGGACGATGCCCTGCGGCAGATGCCGGTGGTGATGCTGACCTCCTCCCGGGAGGAGAGCGACCTCGTCGAGAGCTATCGGCTCGGTGTGAACGCCTACGTGGTCAAGCCGGTGGAGTTCAGCCGGTTCGTCGAGGCGGTGCGGGAGCTGGGCGTATTCTGGGCCGTCATCAACGAAGCCCCCCCGGGGAGCGTGCGGAAGGGTCCATGACCAGCGCCGCGCCGGCCGGCCGGGTGCGCGTCCTCCACCTCGAAGACGACGACATGGACGCCGAGCTGATCGAGGCGACGCTCGGCGCCGGTGTCGACTGCGAGGTGCGGCGGGTGGTGACGCGCGCGGAGTACCTGGCGGCGCTCGAAGAGGGCGGCTTCGACGTCATCCTCGCCGATTACGCGCTTCCGTCCTTCAGTGGGCCCGCCGCCCTCACGGCGGCCCGGGCCCGCCGGCCCGAGCTGCCGTTCGTCTTCCTGTCCGGAACGCTGGGCGACGAGCGCGCGGTCGACACGCTGAAAGCGGGGGCGACCGACTACGTGCTGAAGGACCACCTCTCGCGGCTGGTGCCCGTCGTTCGCCGCGCGCTGGACGAGGCCGCCGAACGCGCGGCCCGCCGCGAGGCCGAGAACGCCTTGGCCAGCAGCCAGAGGTTCCTGCAGCGCATGATCGACGCCACTCCCCACGTGATCTTCGTCTTCGACCTGCCCGCACGGCGGATCCTGTACGTCAACCGGCAGGTCGAGAGCGTGCTGGGGTACACGCCTCGGGATCTGCAGGAGCTGGGGTCGGACGTGCTGGCGACCGTCACCCACGCCGATGATGCGGGCCGGGTCGACGACCTGCTCGCCCGGCTCGCCGCCGCCCGGGACGACCAGGTGATCGAGTACGAGCTGCGGGTCAAGAATTCCAAAGGGAGCTGGCGTTCGCTGCAGTTCCGCGACGTGGTCTTCAGCCGGGCCCCCGACGGGTCCGTGGCGCAGATCCTGAGCGTGGTCGAGGACGTCACCGATCGCCGGCGCGGGGAGGAGCGGCTGCGCGAGCAGGCCGCCATGCTCGACCTGACCCACGAGGCCATCTTCGTCCAGGACATGGAGTACCGCATCCGCTACTGGAACCGCGGGGCGGAGAAGCTGTACTCCTGGCCGGCCGCAGACGCCGTGGGGCAGGACGTCACGCACCTGCTCAACGTCGCGAACCGGAGAGACCTCTTCGAGGCGCGCAGCGCGGTCCTGCAGGACGGCGTGTGGACCGGGATCCTGCAGCAGCGGACGCGGGACGGCCGCGAGCTGGTCGTCCAGAGCAGCTGGACGCTGGTGCGGGACGAGGCTGGCCCGCCGCGGTCGATCCTCGTCGTCAACACCGACGTGACCGAGATGCGGAAGCTGGAGACCAAGTTCCTCCGCTCCCAGCGCATGGAGAGCATCGGGACCCTGGCCGGCGGCATCGCCCACGACCTCAACAACGTGCTCTCCCCCATCCTCATGGCGGTCGGACTCCTGAGACGGCAGATCAACGACGCCCGCGGCCGGCGGATCCTGGAGACCCTCGATACGAGCGCCCAGCGGGGGGCGGACATGATCCGCCAGATCCTGACGTTCGCCCGCGGGGCGGAGGGCGAGCGCGTCGCCCTCCAGCCCGCGCATCTCATCAGGGAAATGCAGAAGATCGCCGAGGAGACCTTTCCCAAGTCGATCTCCGTCCGCGCCGAGCTGGCCTCGGGGCTCTGGGTCGTTTCCGGGCAGGCGACGCCGCTGCAGCAGGTGCTGATGAACCTCTGCGTCAACGCCCGGGACGCGATGCCGCAGGGCGGTACCCTGTCCCTCGCGGCCGAGAACGTGACCCTCGACGAGCGCACCGCCCGCGCCAATCCCAAGGCACGCCCCGGACCCTACGTCCTGATCAAGGTGGCCGACACCGGCTCGGGGATCCCCCCCGAGGTCATGGACCGCATGTTCGATCCCTTCTTCACCACCAAGGGCCTCGGCCACGGCACGGGCCTGGGCCTGTCCACCACCCTCTCCATCGTCGAGAGCCACGGCGGGTTCGTCGACGTCTACAGCGAGGTCGGCCGGGGCACCGCGTTCAACGTGTACCTTCCCGCGCTTCCCGCGGGAGCCGAGCCGCGCGCGGCGGAGGCCGCAGAGACGGTCCCCACCGGCTCCGGCGAGCTGGTGCTGGTGGTGGACGACGAGCCCTCGATCCTGGAGATCACGCGCGCGACGCTGGAGGACAACGGCTACCGGGTCCTGACGGCCGCCAACGGACGGGCGGCCCTCGCCGCCTACGAGCGCCACCGCGGCAAAGTGGGGGTCGTGCTCACCGACATGTCGATGCCGCTGATGGACGGGCCCACGACGATCAAGGCCCTCCTCGCCCTCGACCCGGCCGTCAAGATCATCGCCTGCAGCGGGCTGCGCTCGGACCCGGGCGCCGAGCAGGTCAAAGGCCTGCTGGTGAAGGCCTTCCTCACCAAGCCCTACACGTCGGCGACGCTCCTGAGCACGCTGCAGAACGTGCTCGCGCGTTGACGGCGCGCAGCGGGGCCGCTACGCTCGTTCGATGACACGCCGTCTACTGTCCTCGACGTGCCTGCTCGTCCTCCTGGGGGCGGCCGGCTGTGGCCGCTCGCGGGCCGCCTCACCCCCGGCCGCCGCCGCCGAAGATCCCCGGAAATCGGTCGCCCAGGTCGGAGGGGCCTCGATCACGCTGGAGGAGGTGGACCGCCGAGCGGCCGGCAAGCTGCAGCGCCTCCGCAACGAAGAGTACGATGCGCGCCGGCAGGCCCTCGACGAGATCATCATCGAGCGGCTCTTCCAGAAGGAGGCCGCGGAGCGGGGCGTCACGCAGGACGCCTTGCTGAAGGCCGAGGTCGACGCGAAGGTGACGCCTCCCACCGCCGGGGACGTGAAGGCGATCTACGAGCAGAACCGGGCCGCGGCCGGCACGCGCACCCTCGCCGAGCTGGCCCCCGTCATCGAGCGCTCGCTGCGCGAGCGTCGCCTGGCCGAGCGCGCGGCGCAGTTCCGGGACGAGCTGAAGGCCAAGACGGGCGTGAAAGTGACGCTCGACGCGCCCCGGGTTGCGGTGACGGTCCCCGCCGACGCTCCCGCCCTGGGCCCCGCCGGCGCGCCCGTCACGATCGTCGAGTACCTCGACTATCAGTGCCCGTTTTGCCACCGGGCCCAGGGCGTCGTCGACGAGCTCCTGGACCGCTACGCGGGCAAGGTCCGCTTCGTCCACCGCGACTTCCTGCTCGGCAAGCCCCGCTCGCTGCCCGCCGCCCGGGCCGCCCGCTGCGCCGGCGAGCAGGGCAAGTTCTGGGAGTACCACCGGAACCTGCTCGTCAGCTCCGGGGACATGAGCGACGAGGACCTGAGGAACCGGGCGGCGGCGATGGGTCTGGACACCGGGAAGTTCTCCGCCTGCGCGGCGTCCGACCGCTTCGACGCCGACATCAAGCGGTCCACGGAATCGGGCAACTCGCTGGGCATCGACGCCACGCCGACCTTCTTCGTCAACGGCCGCCGTCTGACGGGTGCGCTGCCCACCGACCAGTTCGCCGAGGTGATCGATAGCGAGCTCGGAAAGCCGGGGGGATAAACGACGACCTCCGCGGTTTTTCTGTGGACTTCCCCTCCCAGCGCGCTACAATTTCTATTCGTGCGAGCCCGCAGGAGGTGCGAGGAGCGTTGCAGACAGAGCTGAGGGCCTGGACCGTCAAGGACTCCCTCGAGCTGTACAACGTCAACGGCTGGGGACGCGACTTCTTCACCATCAACGAGGCCGGCCACGTCGAAGTGACGCCGGCCGGCCCCGGCTCCGCGCGGATCGACCTCCGGGAGCTGGTCGACGACCTCCGCAGCCGCGGCCTCAACATGCCGCTCCTCATCCGGTTCTCCGACATCCTGCGCACGCGCGTCGAGCAGCTGTGCGGCTCGTTCCAGCAGGCCATCGCCGAGAACGACTACAAGGGCGCGTACCGGGGCGTCTACCCCATCAAGGTCAACCAGCAGCGCCACGTCGTCGAGGAGCTGACCGAGTACGGCCGGCCTTTCAACCTCGGCCTCGAGGCCGGGTCCAAGCCCGAGCTGCTGGTGGCCCTCGCGCTCCAGGACAACCCCGACGCCCTCATCCTCTGCAACGGCTACAAGGACAAGGCGTACATCGAGACGGCGCTGCTCGCGCAGAAGCTCGGCCGCAAGGTCGTCATCACCATGGACCGGATGGCCGAGATCGACACGATCCTCGCCGCCTCCCGCGAGCTGGACATCCGTCCCGTCCTCGGCATGCGCGCCCGCCTGGTCACGAAGGGCGCGGGCAAGTGGGTGGAATCGACCGGGGACCGTTCCAAGTTCGGCCTCACCACGAGCGAGATGGTGGCCACCGTGGAGCGCCTCCGCGCGGAGGGGATGCTGGATTGCCTGCAGCTCCTCCACTTCCACATCGGCTCCCAGATCACCGCCATCCGGGCGATCAAGGACGCGCTGCGGGAGGCCAGCCGCATCTTCGTCGAGCTGCACGCGCTCGGGGCGAGCATGAAGTACCTCGACTGCGGGGGCGGCCTGGGCGTGGACTACGACGGCAGCCAGACGAACTTCCACTCCTCGGTGAACTACACGCTGCAGGAATACGCGGCCGACGTCGTGAGCCAGATCGCGGAGATCTGCAACGCGAAGGGCGTGCCCCACCCGGACATCATCACGGAGTCGGGCCGGGCGCTCGTCGCCCACCACTCCGTCCTCGTGTTCAACGTGCTGGGGACGAACGAGATGCTGCTGGGCCACATCCCCGAAACGCTGGGCCGGGACGAGCCGCCCGTGATCCGGCAGCTCTACGAGACGTACCAGGGCGTGTCGGGCAAGAACTTCCAGGAGTCCTATCACGACGCCCTGCAGTTCAAGGAAGAGGCCATCACCGCGTTCAACCTGGGCGTGCTGGACCTCAAGGCGCGCGCCCGCGTGGAGCAGCTCTTCTACGCCGTCTGCGAGAAGATCCTGAAGATCGTTCGCGACCTGGCCTACGTTCCCGACGAGCTGGAGGGCCTCGAGAAGCAGCTCTCCGACACCTACTACTGCAACTTCTCGCTCTTCCAGTCCCTGCCCGACCATTGGGCGGTCCGCCAGCTCTTCCCCACCATGCCCATCGACCGCCTCAACCGCGTCCCTACCAGGCGGGCCGTGCTCGCCGACCTCACGTGCGACAGCGACGGCAAGATCGACCAGTTCATCGACCTCCGGGACGTGAAGAACTTCCTGGAGCTGCACCCGGTCAACGGCGAGCCGTACTACATCGCCACCTTCCTCGTCGGGGCCTACCAGGAGATCCTCGGCGATCTCCACAACCTGTTCGGGGACACCGACGCCGTCCACGTCAAGCTCGACGGCGACGACTACCGCGTGGAGCACGTGGTGGAGGGCGACTCGGTGGCGGAGGTCCTCACCTACGTCCAGTACTCCAAGGACGACCTCATGTCCCGCGTCCGCCGGGCCGTCGAGGTGGCCCTGCGGGAGAAGCGGATCACTCCCGCGGAATCGGGCCGGCTGATGCGCCGCTACGAGGAAGGCCTCGAAGGCTACACGTACCTCACCGTCAACGACTGACCGACTGGAAACAACTGCCAGCTCTCAACTAGTGCGGAGCTAGGCGGACGGTCTTGCCGCTGCTCGCCGACTCCCGCGCCCCCTCGAGGATCTCGGTGACGATCACGTTGTTCGCGAGCGAGGAGAGGCCGGACGGCTTCCGCCCGCGGACGACGGCCGCCAGGTAGGAGAGCGAATCGCGCTCGTCGGCGGGCAGCTCGGGCAGGCTGACCGCTTCTTCGTCCGTCTGCCCCGGCCGGCGGACGCGGAGCACGCTCCCGCCCACGGCACGGGCGTACCCGCTCTCGCCGTAAACGTCGAGGTCCTTGCGGCCGAACGGCCAGTTCCAGGACGCCTGGATGATCCCCTGCGCCTTCGGGTACTCGACGAGGACGGTGGCCTCGTCGTCGACCCGGGGGTAGATCTGCGGCTTGATCCGCTGGACGATCGCGGTCACCGCGAGCGGCCGCTGCCCGTCCATCAGCCACGTCATCAGGTTCGCGCCGTAGCAGCCGAAGTCGTAGAGCGCCCCGGCCCCGTTCTTCACGGGGTCGGTGAGCCAGGCGAAGAACTCGTCCTGAACGCCGATCTCCTTCGGCCCCTGGTGCCCGTCCATCGCCACCATCTTCCGGATCCCGCCTCCGGCGCGCTCCTCCTTGACGAGCTTCCACAGCGCGGCGTGGCTCCGGTACCAGGTGGTCTCGTAGTTCACGATCACGGAAATGCCGCCGCCGTGGGCGGCCCGCTCGATCCTTCGCGCATCCTCGACGCTCACCGCGAGCGGCTTCTCCATCATCACCGGAATGCGGCGGCGCGCGCAGGCCTCCACGACCTTCGGATGGTCGTACGTGCTCGTGAAGGCGGCCACGGCCTCGGGCTTCACGCGGTCGAGCATCGCTTCCAGGTCGGTGAAGAAAACGGCCTCGGCCAGGCCGTGGCGCTCCGCGTACTTCCGATGGAGGGCGGGATCGGGATCGGCGATGCCCGCGATCTCGACGCCGGGGCGGTTCCTGGCCGCGCGCAGGAAGCCCTCGACGTGGCCGTGGACGAGCCCGGCGATGGCGAGACGAAGGGGCTGCTCGTCCGCGCCCTCGGCCGAGGCGGCCTCCGGCGAGAGCAGCGCCAGCAGGCCCATCGAAGTCAGCAGGCAGATCGCGGCGCGCATGTGGACCGTGGCCGCAATCATATCGCTTACAATCACGGGCCTGCCTCTCCCACGCGCAAAGATCCTCGCCGTCCCTCCGGGGGCGTGCCTCGCCGCGCTGATCGCCGCCGTTCCCGTCACCGCCGAGCACGGCCAGCCCGTCGTCCAGGCGGAGCGCGCGCGAACGCCGATCGCAGTGGACGGCCGGCTCGACGAAGAGGCGTGGGGACGTGCGCCGGCCTACCGCGGCTTCCGCCAGCGTGACCCGAACGAGGGCGAGGCCGCCACCGAGCCGACGGAGCTGCGCCTCCTGTACGACGAAGACGCGCTCTACGTCGGCGTCCGGCTCCGCGACGGCGAAGCGGGCCGGATCGTCCGCCAGCTCTCCCGTCGCGACGTGGTCGCCGAGGCCGACAGCTTCTCCCTGTTCCTCGATCCGCACCACGACCACCTGACGGGCGTCGAGTTCCAGGTGAGCGCCGCGGGCGTGCAGCGAGACTCCATCATCTACGACGACAACTTCGAGGACGACTCCTGGGACGCGGTGTGGGAATCGGCGGTGGCGGTGGACTCCGGGGGATGGACGGTGGAGATGCGGATCCCCTTCTCGCAGCTCCGCTTCCCGTCCGCGCCGCGGCACACGTGGGGCATCAACGCCCGGCGCATCGTGCAGCGCAAGAACGAGGCGTCGTGGCTGGCGCTGGTGCCGAAGAACGAGACCGGCCTCGCCTCCCGGATGGCGCACCTCGCGGGCATCGAGGGGATCGCGCCCGGCAAGCACCTGGAGCTGCTGCCGTACGCTTCGGCGCGGGAGGAATACGTCGCCCCCGCGCGTCCGGGCGACCCCTTCAACGACGGCTCGCGAGCCTTCGGCAGCGCCGGCCTCGACCTCAAGTACGGCCTCGCGACGAACATGTCGCTCGTGGCCGCGTTCAACCCCGACTTCGGCCAGGTGGAAGTGGACCCCGCGGTCGTCAACCTGACCGCCAACGAGACCTTCTTCGAGGAGAAACGTCCGTTCTTCATCGAGGGGGCCCAGGTCTTCTCGCACTTCGCGCACAGCGGAGCGAGCGAGTACCCGTACTTCTTCTACTTCGAGCCCCAGATCTTCTACTCGCGACGGATCGGGCGCACGCCCCAGGGACTGCCGGCCGCCCTCTACCTCGACGTTCCCGATGCGACCACGATCCTGGGCGCGACCAAGCTCACCGGCCGCACGCGCGGCGGCTGGACGGTGGGGGCGCTGGAGGCGGTGACCGGCACCGAGTACGCGCACGTCTCGGACGGGCGGTCGCGGGGGCGGATCGAGGTGGAGCCGCTCACGAACTACTTCGTGGCCCGCACTCGCCGTGAGCTGGGACGCCGGGCGGCAATCGGCTTCCTGGCCACCGCGGTCGACCGGCGAGTGCGCACGCCGGAGCTGGAGAGCCAGCTCGTCGAACGAGCCTACGTCGGCGGCATCGACGGCCACGTCTTCATCGACTCCAAACGGGATTGGGTCGTCTCCGGAGGCATCGCCGGCAGCAACGTCTCGGGCTCGCGCGCGGCCGTTCTGCGGCTGCAGCGGGGCGCCCTGAGGTACTATCAGCGGCCCGACGCGCCGCACGTGCACGTCGACCCCGCCGCCACGTCGCTCTCCGGCTGGAGCGGCAGCCTGAGCGTCAACAAGAACAGCGGCAACGTCACCGTGAACGCCGGGGTGTGGGGCATCAACCCCGGCTTCGAGCCCAACGATCTCGGCTTCGCCACCCAGGCCGACCGCGGCGGCGCCCACGGCCTCGTGCAGTTCCGCAGGCTCACCCCCGACCGCTGGACCCGCAGCCGCACGGTCTGGTTCGCGAAATGGTGGACGTTCAACTACGGCCGGGAATCGCAAGGCGACGGTGTGCAGTCGACGGCCAACGTGCAGCTCCTGAACTACTGGCGGCTCATCCTCAACCTCCAGCGGTCGTGGGCCACGCTCGACGACAGGCTGACGCGCGGCGGCCCGACCGTCGTTCGCCCCGGGATCCAGAGCGCGAACCTGACGGTCACGACCGACAGCCGGCGCCGGTTCTGGGTGAGCGCGAACGGCATCCTGCAGAAGCGGGACTTCGGAAACTGGAGCCGGACGCTCAGCGCCCAGCTCAACTTCAAGCCGTGGGCGGCGCTGACACTCTCGGTGACGCCGTCGCTCCTGCGGATGCGCTCGGTGGCGCAATACCTCACCACCGTGCCCGACGCGACGGCCACGTCCACCTTCGGCGCCCGGTACGTCTTCGGGAACCTCGGCCAGACCGAGTTGTCGATGCCGCTGCGCGCGAACCTCGTGCTCTCGCCGAAGCTGTCGCTGCAGGTGTACACGCAGGCGCTCCTCTCCGAAGGCAGCTACGCCGCGATCGAGGAGCTCGCCGCGCCGCGGACGTACGACTTCCCCGCCTACGGGACCGACGTCGGCACGCTCGCCTACGATCCCGCCGGCTCGGCGTACCGGATCGATCCCGACGGCGCGGGGCCCGCGGCGTCCTTCCGGCTCGCCGACCCCAACTTCAACTTCAAGTCCCTGCGCGTGAACGCGGTCGCGCGATGGGAATTCCGGCCCGGGTCGAGCCTGTACGTCGTGTGGACCCAGCGCCGGCAGGACCAGGCCCATCCCGGCGACTTCGGCTTCGGCCGCGACACGGCTCAGCTCTTCCGGGCGCCGTCCGACGACGTGTTCCTGGTCAAGGTCGCCTGGTGGCTGGGGCGGTGACGCGGCCGACTCCGAACTGGTCGCCGGCGCGGACGGGGACGCCGCCCGCGAAGTCGATCTCGAGCAGCTTCTCGCTCTGCACCGGCCGGCCCTGCTCGTCGACGAGGTGCGCGACGATCTTCCGCGTCCTCGTATCGATCACCTCGCCGGTGGAGGGATACGCGTAGCGACCGTCCACGCTGAACGTGATCCAGCCCGGCTGGTCCACGAGCAGCGCGATGCTGGCCACGTAGGCCGGCGGCATCACGGTCGCGTCGAAGACGTGCAGGCGCTGGTTGAAGCCGTCCACCACCCACAGCTCCTTCTCGTCGGGAGTCAATCCGACGCCGTGGCTGGGGCAGCCGTGGCGCTTGAGCGGCCCTTGCTTGTAGCCCGGCACCTCGACGCGCGCGAGCATCTTCCCCGCCGTGACGTCGCCGACCTCGAAGCCGAGCAGCCCGTTCACGTTCACGAAGGCGAGCGTGCCCGCGCCGTTGACCGTGTAGGGACGGATGGGGGCGCTGAAGGGCCCGACACGCTCGACGACCTCGTGGGTCGCGGGATCCCCGACGAGGAGCGTGCTCGACCTCAGGTCCGCCATGAAGACGCGCCTTCCGCTCGGCAGGCAGAGCGTGTTGTGCGCGCCCTGGCCGGTCGCGAGCTTCCGGATGACCGCGCCCGTGATGCCGTCCACGACGTTCCAGTGAGGTCCCTCGAGCGACGGGACGTACAGGACCTTCCCGTCGGGGGTGATCGACATCCGGTCGCAGCCGCCTTCGAGGGCCTGGACCCAGAGAGGCCGTTCCGTCACGAGGTCGATGCAGGCGAGCCGCGTCAGGCTCGTCACGTAGAGCCGCCGCGTGGCGGCGCTGGCGCAAACACCCTTGATGTTCTCGACCTTGCCCCCGGGATCGTCGAAGGGCGAAGGGATGCGCTTGATGAAGGCGTGGCCATGGTCGACGTCGTAGACGAGGACGCCCTTGCCTCCCCACTCGACGTAGTTGCGAATGCCGGGCGAGGCCACGTAGAGCCGACGCTGCTCGGCGGAAGCGGTGGGGGCGGAGGGTGCGGGCGCGACCCCGGCCAGTGACGCCGCCGCCAGTAGCGCATACAGGTACTTCATGTTCCTGTCCGTCCTCCCGTGCCGTCCGTAGCCACCGAAGGCAGCTCGTGCTCGCGGAAGCGCTCGCGCAGCGCCTTCTTGTCGAACTTCCCCACCGACGTCTTGGGGACCTGCTCGATGAAGACCACGTCGTCAGGCAGCCACCACTTCGCGACCTTCGGACGCAGATGGTCGAGCACGCCCTCGCGGGTCAAGCGCTCGCGCGCGTCGGGCCGGGCCACGACGCACGCCAGGGGCCGCTCACACCAGCGCGGGTGGGGCACCGCGATGACCGCCGCTTCCGCCACGTCGGGATGCGCCATGATGATCCCTTCGAGCGCGACGCTGGAGATCCATTCGCCGCCGGACTTGATCAGGTCCTTCGTGCGATCGGCGATGCGGATGTACCCGTCGGGATCGATGGCCGCGACGTCCCCGGTCCGCAGCCATCCGTCGTGGAAGCGGTCGCCGGACGGGTCGCGGTAGTACGCGGAGGCGATCCAGTTCCCGCGGACCTCGATCTCCCCCACTGCCTTGCCGTCCCACGGCCGCTCGGCGCCGTCCTCGCCGACGACCCGCACCTCGACCCCGAACACCGGCCGACCCTGCGTGGCCAGCATGGCGTCCATCTCGTCCCCGGCCAGGTCCTGCCGGGCCGCAATCTCCCGGCAGACCGAGCCCATCGGGCTCGTCTCGGTCATGCCCCAGGCATGCGTGATCCGGATGCCGACGTCGCGCTGAAACGCCTTCTGGAGCGCGGGCGGCACCGCCGACCCGCCGCAGATGATGCAGCGCAGGCGGCCGAGCCGGCCCCGGGCCTGCTTCATGGGCTCGAGCATGGCCTGCCAGATCGTGGGCACGCCGGCGGCGAAGGTCACGCCCCGCTCGACGAGGAGCGAGGTCAAGACGTCGGGGGTCATGAAGCGGCCGGGCATGACCACGTCCGTCCCTGCCATGAAGGCGGCGTAGGGAAGTCCCCACGCGTTGGCGTGGAACATGGGCACGATGGCCATCACCACGTCGCTCTCGCGGACCCCGAAGGCGTCGGCCATGCACAGCGCCATCGAATGCAGGACGTTCGACCGGTGGCTGTAGAGGACGCCCTTGGGATGGCCGGTGGTGCCCGACGTGTAGCACATCGCGGCCGCCTGGTTCTCGTCCACATCGGCCAGCTCCGCGGGCTCCGCGGAGGCCACCAGCGTCTCGTAGTCGAGCGTGCCGTCGGGGGCGGGACCCGGCGCGTCGTCGACGACGATCACGTGGCGAACGCAGCTCACGCGCTCCGCCACTCTCTGCCAGGCCGGCCACAGGCTCTTGTCGACGATCGCGACCATGTCCTGCGCGTGGTCCACGATGTACGCCAGGTCCTGGGGGAAGAGACGGATGTTGAGCGTGTGGAGGATGGCGCCCATGCAGGGCACGCCGACGTACGCCTCGAGGTGCTGCTGGTGGTTCCAGCAGAAGGTGGCCACGCGGTCGTCGGGGCCGACGCCGAGGCGGCGCAGCGCGGTGATGAGCCGGCGCGCGCGATCCAGGACCTCGGCGAAGCTCGCGACCCTAACGCCGTCGGCCGTCTTCGACGCGACGGTCTTGCGCGGATGCAGGCGCTCCGCGTGGCGCACGATCATGGGGATGTCGAGGGGACGCTCCTGCATCAGGCCCTTCATGGCGGCCTCCTGCGCGGCGGGGGGACGGGTGTCGGACGCACGCTAGCCCCGCTTGCTTGCGCGGTCAAGCCCTCCCACTGTAGCCTCGGGGCCGCTTTCAGGGGGAGATCGTCGATGAACATGAATCGCCGGAGCTGGGTCAAGGGCGCCGCTCTCGTCGGCAGCGGGTTCCTCTCGCGGATCGACAGGGTCGCGGCGGCCCAGAAGGCGCCCGTGTTGAGGGACGTCTTGCGGGCGGAGGCTACCGGCGCGAGCGAGAAGCTGTTCGTTCCGCCCCGGCCCGGCGAGGAAGGCCCCCCCGCGCCGGCAACCGACGATCGGCTGTCGCTGGACTGGAACAAGGCCACCGTCAAGCGCTTGAAGGACACGCTGGCCTCGCGGGACATCCAGGCGTTCGTGGTCCGCGATCCGCTCAACATCATGTACGTGACCGGCTACTGGCACACGACCACCGAGCGGCCGCAGGCCGCCTTCATGAACAAGGACGACGCCGATCCCTGGTTCATGTATCCCGGCCTCGACCGCGACAGCGTCACCACGTGGTGGTTCGGCGGCGGGCGGATGTACTTCGACTTCCTCCACGGCGAGGGCGCCTTCCCCCACGAGGGCAAGGTCCAGCAGGGCGAGACGGTCGACCTCTTCCGCTTCATGCTCGAAGGCATCAAGGACCACAAGGTGCAGGGAACGCGGATCGGAATCGACGGCGAGCTGTACCCGGCCGAGCTGGCGAAGGCGAAGGACGTCCTGCCGGGGGTGGAGTGGGTGAACGTCGCCGACACCTTGATGAAGATGCGCTGGGTGAAGACGCCCGAGGAGCTGGCCCTCTGGCGGCGCGCCTACGTCTATTTCGACCGCGCCCACGGCTTCGCCCGCGACTACATCCTCACCCACGGCACCGACGTCACCGACTACGAGGTCGGCCAGGCCACCACGACCTGGATCAACGACATCCTGTACTCGGAGCTCGACCTGAAGAACGGCGCGATCCACCACGGCGTCGCCAGCGGCATCGGGATCGGCTGCCGGGTGGGCCCCCTGACCGCGTTCCCGCATCCGAACCAGCCGCTGTTCAATCGGATCGGACGGAACATGGCCCTCCAGGTCGAGGGCGGCGCCGCGATCGGCGGGTACGGCGGCGAGAACTACCGGGCCTACATCATCGCGGACGGCAGCGGCAGCTTCGATCCCCACATGCGCAAGCTCTGGGAGGTCAGCCAGCACACCTGCGACATGCAGGTCGACCTGTCGGCCGAGGGACGAACCTGCTCGGACGTCGCCTACGAGATCCACAAGTACCAGGTGGCGCAGGGCGTGCAGAAGTACATCTACCACCGGCCGGGCCACGGCGAAGGCGTCGAGGGCCACCAGTCGCCCTACATCTCGCTCGGCGACCACACGATGCTGCGCAAGAACATGTGCTTCTCCGAGGAGCCCGGGCTCTACGACCCGGAGCACGGGTGCGGCTTCAACTGGAGCGACACCGTCGTGGTGGGATCGAAGTCCGGCTACCGGATGAGCCGCGTGCCGTATACCAAGGAGTGGTGCTGGCTGAAGCTGTGAAGCGTGGCCGCCCTCAGCGCGCGACGAGTGGGCGGGCGGGCGCACACCTGCGGCACGACCGGGGCCTGCTCCTGATCGCCGCGTTCAAACTGCTGAAAGCCCTGCTCCTCGTCGCGGGGGGACTCGCCGCGTTGAGGCTGCTCCAGGCGGACGCCGCGCGCTCGGTCGACCAGTGGGTGGCCGCCCTCCCGCTCGACTCACAGCGTCGGCTCGCGCACCGCTTCCTGGTGCGTCTCACCGGCCTGCCCGCGCACAGGCTGCACGCACTCGGCATCGCCTTTTTCGCATACGCCGGCCTCTTCGTCGTCGAAGGCATGGGCCTGTGGCGGCAGAAGCGGTGGGCGGAGTACCTCACCGTGATCGCGACGGCCTCGTTCGTGCCGCTGGAGGTCTACGAGCTGGTCAAGGACGTGACACTCCCGCGGATCGCCGCCCTTCTCGCAAACCTCCTCGTCGTCGCATACCTCGTGGGGGTGCTGCGGCGCGGCCGCGGGCGTACGCGCTGATGCGCAGCCTCAGCGCGTGTAGCGAAGACCGACCGCCGTCGTCCAGCCATAGAACTCCCGCTGGAGCATGTACTGCGGGCTGCCCTGGTAGAAGCCGAAGACCTCATTGTTCAGGTTGAGGACGTTCGCGAACGCCTGGATGCCCAGCTTGAACGTGTAGCTGGCCTGGGCGTCGATCTGCGTGTGGGGATAGAGGTACAGGTCTCCGTTGGGCCCCTTGGGGCCGCCCTCCGCGCCGTTCACGTAGTTGTAGGCGAAGACGTTCGCGTCGTTGTAGGTGACGGCGGCGCGGGCCGAGAACGGCCCGCGGTCGTAGGACAGCCCGACGTTGAACTCGTTCGGAGTGGTTCGCAGCAGCCTCGGGTTGTCGGAGCGCCCCGGCACGGTCGCGCGAGAATCGGTGTAGGTGTAGTTCGCCAGGATGCCGAACCCCGCGAGGAAGCCGGGCAGGAAGCCGAGGTGCTCCTGCCATGCGAACTCGACGCCCTGCAGGTGGGCCTTCGGCCCGTTGATCGCCTGCGACTGGGTGAAGCCCGCGAACGGTCCGGTCGCGAGGACGGTCTGTACCGAAGGATAGATCGGGTCGCGCAGGTCCTTGTAGAAGAAGCCCGCCGAGACGAACCCGATCGACTTCAGGTAGTGCTCGAACAGCAGGTCGTAGTTGTGCGACCGGGTCGGCTTCAGGGCAGGGTTGCCGGCGCTCACCGTCCCCCTCCGGTCGTTCTCGACGATGAAGGGCACGAGGTCGCCGAAGTTGGGACGCGAGATGCCCTGGCCGTAGACCGCCCTCAGGTTGGTCTCGGGGTCGATCTCGAACCGAAGCTGCAGGTTCGGCAGCACGCTCGTGTAGGCGTGGTCCCCGCTCGCCGGGACGGTCGAAGCGTACCTCCCCGCGCTGTCCGTGACGATCTTGTTCCCGGTGTAGGAGCCGCTCGTGCGCTCCACGCGCACGCCGGCCTGGGCGTGTACGCGGCCGATCTCCGTCGTGTCCATCGCGTAGGCGGCGTACACCTTCTCCGAGGCGTTGAAGTTGAGCGGGTCGTTGGCGGTGTGCTCCCGGCCGAAGTTCTCGGTGAGGGCGCCCGGGTTGCTGGCCACGAAGCGGGCCGTGGCATCCAGGCTCGGCAGCGGTCCGAGCGGGTACTTGCCGAAGTAGTAGTCGGGATCGTTGAAGGATTCGAGGGCCTGGTCGAGGGTCAGCTCCGGCGACCCCGTTGCGTTGAAGAATCGATCGGCGTTGACACGCTTCTTGCTGTCCGAGCGGACCTTGGCCCCGAGCTTGAAGGTCCCGGCGCCGCTGCTGGTCTGGTAGGGCACCCGCAGGTTGATCGCGCCCGCCACCTCGTGGTCCGAGGTGCGATCCTGCCGGATCCGATACGCATCCAGGACGTAGAGCTTCGGGTTGTTGATGTCGACACCGTTGAGCACGTTGAAACGCGGCGTGTAGGGGTCGCTGAGATCGATCCCCCAGGCGACGTCGCTCGGGCCCGCGAACGTGATGTCCGGTGCGTTGAGCTGGTTCTGTCGTGAACGCGAGTAGGCGAGGTTGTAGTCCAGGACGGGACCGCCCAGGTCGTGCTTGCCGCCCGCCGACAGGCTGGCGATCATCTCGTCCGGGCGCCGGGTCTGGACCTGCTTCTCGGTCGCGCCGTTGTCGGCGGTCGTGGTCGGGGTGATGAAGTCCCCGGCGGACGGGGAGTTCAGCCACCGGTCGCCGTAGTTCTGGAAGTCCGCGAACAGGCCGCGCAGGTACAGCTCGGAGCCCGGACCGAGCCGATAGTCGAGCCCGCCCGCGGCGCCGTACCGGTTGCGCTGGTAGCGATACTCGCGGACGTCCATGGCGGTCACGACCGGAACCGCCGTGCCCCCGAAGTCGACGAGTCCGGGCGCGGGCTCGATGTCGTTGATGCCGCGTCCGTCCCAGTCGTAGCTCCCGCCGATGATCAGGCCCAGCTGCTTGTCCGGGCCGAAGCGGGAGGAGTACGTGCCGCTCCACTGCGTCATCGCCCGCCCGCCGAGGAGGTCCACGTACCCGCCCTGGCCGGACACGTTGAAGTAGGGATGGTCGCCGGCGGTTTTGGTGACGAGGTTGACGGACCCGCCGATCGCGTCCCCGTCCTGGTCCGCCGACAGCGTTTTGTTCAGCTCGATCGCCCCGACCAGCTCCGAGCTGATGACGTCCAGCTTGATGTTGCGCACGCTCCCCTCCGGCGACGGAATGTGCGCGCCGTTGATGGTCACGTTGCTGAGGCGGGGATCGGTGCCGCGGATCTGGACGTACTTCCCTTCGCCCTCGTCGCGCTCGAGGGACACGCTCGGCAGCCGGCCGATGGCGTCGGCCACGTTGTTGTTGGGCAGGCTCTTGATGATCTCGGCGGGGAGGACGTTCAGGATGTTGTCGGCCGTCTTCTGTTGGTTGAGGGCCTTGACCTCACCGCTCGGCCGGGAAGCGGTGACCGTCACCTCGTCGAACAGGCGCGGCCTCAGCTCCGTGACGACGTCGGCGCGGCCCCCGGAAGAAAGCTTGACCGTCTTCTTCTCCGGCTGGAAGCCGACGTAGTTGATCTCGACCACGTAATCGCCCGGGGCGAGGTTCGAGACCGTGAAGGCCCCCTCCCGGTCGGTGACCACGGTTACGGAGTGGGGCTCGATGTG
This sequence comes from Acidobacteriota bacterium, assembly GCA_003222275.1. Taxonomy (GTDB): domain Bacteria; phylum Acidobacteriota; class Vicinamibacteria; order Fen-336; family Fen-336; genus AA32. The sequence goes on from QHVJ01000111.1 coordinate 24,072, forward strand.
GACGGTCGCTCCCGGCAGGACGTTGTTGGCGATGTCGGAGATACGGCCGGTGATCACCCCCCTCGCCTCCTCGGCGGAAGCATTGGCGCCCACGCCGAGAACGAGGGCCAGGACGGCGCAGTTCAACAGCTTCATGAGAGCCTCTCGATAAAGAGATGCGTTCAGTCGTTCGGTGACGCGCTGCGGCAGGCAGGAAAGTGGCAGCGCAATGAGACGACCTTGCGACGAAAACAAGGCGGCCCGGCGACGACATGCGGTTCACGTCGGGGCCTAGCATAGACTCGCACGCACTGGACAGCGGCGCGGTGTCGGTCGTCAGGGCGGACCTGTGACTCCTACCGGACCTCCGCCTCCGGATCCTGGTCCAGGAGCTGCCGGCGGTGCTCGTCCGTCAGCGGCATCGAGCGCCCGGCGGCGTAGTCGTAGTGGACGAGGACCTTCCGTGCCTCGGCGACCAGGCGCCGGGTGCGGCGCTCGGTGATGGCCTGCTCGACGACGAAAGACGAGCGCCCGATCGAGGCGCAGCGGACGCCCACGTCCAGCACCTCGGCGTAGGCGGCGGGAGAGCGGAAGTCCACCTCGGCCCGGGCCAGGATCATGTCCATCCGGCGCAGGTCGGTGCGATGGGTGAGGTGCATCCACCAGGCCATCCGCGCCGATTCGAAGTACGTCAGGTACACGGCGTTGTTGACGTGACCGAGGGCGTCGAGGTCGCGGAAGCGCACCTCCACCGCGTGGGTGAAACGAAACGGCCGATCGGTCAGCATCTCTCCCGCTCCGCGCGCGCCACTTCTTCCTCGACCTGGCTCGCCCACTGTGCGAGGACGGCGTCCGGCGTGCGCCGCAGCCCTTCCTCCGCCACCTCCAGCGCTTCGCGGTAGCGGCGCAGCTCCCGCAGGCACCACACCATCGTGAGATACACCGAGCCCGCGTGGCGGAAGTTGTCGCCCTCCCCGAGCAGGGCCCGGGCGTCGCGCGCGTGCGCCAGCGCCTCCTCGTCGCGGCCCAGGGCGTGGAGGCATCGCGCGCGGGCGTCGAGCGCCGCCGCCGAGCGGGGCCACGCCGCCACCGCGCGGTCGAGAAAGGACAGGGCCTGGGTGTCGTTGCGCGCTTCGAGGAGCAGCCGTCCCTTCAATAGCAGGGCGGCCAGGTGCGCCGGCTGGGCGGCGAGCAGCGCGTCCAGGCAGCCGTGGGCCTCCTGCGTCTCGCCCTTCGAGGCCAGGAGCTGCGCGTGGGTGAAGGCCGCGTCCATGGCTATCGGGGGACGCGCACGCGGGGAAAGAACCGCCGAAGGTAATCCTTCAGGGCCGCCCGCGTGCTGGGAAAGGCCAGCTCGTCCCAGGGTATGGCTTCGGGAGCGAACGTGCGTACCTCCTGGCACTCGTCGCACGCCTTCAGCGCACCCCCGACCACGTCGGCGGCGTACACGATCACGACGATGTCGCTGCCCGGGAACGAGTAGGCGTCGAGGATCCCGAGGAGGGTGACCTTCAGGTTCACCTCCTCCTGCGTCTCCCGGACCGCCGCCGCCGTGACTGCCTCGCCGCGGTCGACGAAGCCGCCCGGAAAGACCCACTTCCCGATCTCTGGCTCGATCCCCCGCCGCGCGAGCACGATGCCGCCGTTCACCATGCAGATCGTGCAGGCGGCGACCTTGGGATCCAGATAGAAGATGAAGCCGCAGGCTTCGCATACCAGCCGGAACGGCTCGCCTTCCTTCAGGACGCGCGGCGCCAGCTTCCCGCCGCAGCGCGGGCAGAAGCGGTAGTCGGGCGAGGAAGAGGGCACCGCCGGCGATTATGAGGCCAAGAGGCTACTTCCCGCCGGCGAGCTGCTTGATCAGCTCGCCGAGCACCGCCTTGGCGTCGCCGAACAGCATGTAGGTGCGCTCGGCGGTGTACAACGCGTTGTCGATGCCCGCGAAGCCCGGGTTCATGCTGCGCTTGATCGCCAGGCACATCTTGGCGCGGTCGGCGTCGATGATCGGCATGCCCCCGATCGGGCTCTGGGGATCGTGGCGGGCGGCGGGGTTGACCACGTCGTTCGCGCCGATCACCAGGCACACGTCCACCTGCGGCATCTCCGGGTTGATGTCGTCCATCTCGACGAGCCGATCGTAGGGGACCTTGGCCTCGGCCAGGAGCACGTTCATGTGGCCGGGCATGCGGCCGGCCACCGGGTGGATCGCGAACCGGACGTCGACGCCGTTCTTCATGAGCTGGTCGGCCAGCTCGGCGACCCGATGCTGCGCCTGGGCCACGGCCATGCCGTAGCCGGGCACGATCACGACCTTGCTCGCCATCTGGAGGACCTGGGCCGCGCCCTCCGGCGTCTCCGTCTTCACGGGCTTCGCTTCGCCGGCGGCGGCCGAGGTCTGGAGCTGGCCGAAGGCCCCGAACAGGACGTTCGTGAACGAGCGGTTCATCGCCCGGCACATGATGATCGAGAGGATGAGGCCGGAGGAGCCGTCGAGCGCGCCGGCCGTGACCAGGAGCTTGTTGTCCAGCACGAAGCCCATCGCCACCGCGGACAGGCCGGCGTAGGAGTTGAGCAGGGAGATCACGGTGGGCATGTCGGCGCCCCCGATGGGGATCACCAGGAGCACGCCGAAGGCGAGCGCGAGGGCGATCAGGATCGGGAAGAGGACGTGGAGCGGCGACGGCCGCAGCACGAGGGCCACGCCGCCGCCGAGAGCGATCGCGAGCAGCCCGAGGTTGACGGCGTTCTGGAAGGGATACGTCACCGGACGCTGCGGGATCCAGCGCACCTCCTGCAGCTTCGCCGCGGCCATGAGGCTGCCGGTGAAGGTGAGATAGCCGAGAATCACCTCGGCGACGATCGCCGTCATCCGGAACGGCGTGAGGTCGCCCGGGCCCTCGCCCAGCCACAGGTAGTATTTGGCGGTGCCCACCAGCCCGGCGGCCAGGCCGCCGAAGGCGTGGGAGACCGCGGTGCGCTGGGGGACGGCCGTGATCGGCACCCATGAGAGGGGGACACCGACGGCGACCCCGACCGCGATCGCGCCCGCGATCCAGCCCCAGTTCACGATCGCAGGGGAGAACAGGGTCCCCGCGACCGCGAGCGACATCGCCGCCACCCCCGCGGCCACGGCGCGCCGCGCGGTCTTCGGGTCGTTCATCCAATGGAGGGCGAGCACGAACAGGGCGGTGGCCGCCAGGTACGCGAGCTCGATCAGGTCCGACCTCACTTGCGCTCGCCGGGCTTGCGGAACATCCGGAGCATGCGGTCCGTGATCAGGAACCCGCTCACGATGTTCGTCATCGACGCCGCGAGGGCGACCGCGCCCATCAGCCGGATGAAGGGGGGATGGTCCTGGCCCGTGATCACCAGCGACCCCACGACCGCGATGGCCGAGATCGCGTTCGTCAGGGACATGAGCGGCGTGTGCAGGAGGCGCGAGACACGGGTGACGACGCCCAGGCCGATGAAAGTCGCCAGCACCAGCACGTACAGCATGTTCATCACCACGCCGCGATTATAGGTGCCCGGCGGACGTCGACGCCCTCCGCCGCATGACAGCGGTGGGACATATGGGATAAACGTAGTGTCGCCATGATCGCGGGCGTGCCGAAGGAAACGTTCCCCGGGGAGCGGCGGGTGGCCGTGATCCCCGCCGTCGTGCCCAAGCTCGCCGAGCTCGGCCTCGAGGTCGTGATCGAGGCGGGCGCGGGCGAGACCGCCGGCTTCCCGGATCCGCTCTATGCGGAGAAAGGAGCCCGCGTGACCTCGCGGACCGAGGTGCTCGCCGGGGCCGAGATGGTCCTCGCCGTGCGCTCGCTGGCCTCGAGCCACATCGCTCCGGCTCCGGACCTGTCGCACCTGCGCGTGGGCCAGATCGTGGTGGGCTTCCTGGATCCCATCGGTGCGCCGGAAGGGGTCCAGGCGATCGCCGAGCGCGGGGTGATCGCCTTCGCCCTCGACCTCATCCCCCGCATCAGCCGGGCCCAGGCCATGGACGCCCTCTCCTCCCAGGCGACCGTGATCGGGTACAAGGCGGTCCTTCTCGCCGCGGACACGCTGCCCCGGATGTTCCCGCTCATGATGACGGCGGGGGGCACGCTGACCCCGGCGCGGGTGTTCGTGATCGGGGCGGGAGTGGCGGGCCTGCAGGCGATCGCGACCGCCCGCCGGCTGGGAGCCGTGGTGGAGGGCTACGACATCCGCCCCGCCGCGCGGGAGCAGATCGAGAGCCTGGGCGCCCGGGTCGTGGAGCTGCCCATGGAGGCGAAGGACGCCCAGGACGAGGGGGGCTACGCGCGGGCGATGGACGAGGAGTTCTACCGCCGGCAGCGCGAGACGATGGCCAAGGTCGTCGCCGCCAGCGACGTCATCATCTGCACCGCCGCCATCCCCGGGACGAAGGCTCCCGTCCTCATCGGGGCCGAGATGGTGGACGCCATGCGGCCCGGCTCCATCATCGTGGACGTGGCCGCCGAGCAAGGAGGCAACTGCGAGCTGACCCGTCCCGGTCAGGTAGTGGTCCGGAGCGGCATCACCGTACTCGGTCCCGTCAACGTGGCGGCGGCCGTGCCCAACCACGCCAGCCTGATGCACGCCCGCAACGTCGCGAACTTCCTGGCCCTCGTCGTGAAGGCGGGAAGGCTCGTCGTCGACGAGACCGACCAGATCGTGCGCGAGACGCTGGTCGCCCGCGGCGGCGAGGTCGTCCATCCCCGGTTGCGCGAGGCGCTCGGGCGGCCCGCCCTGGCCCCCGCCGCGGGCGCGGCGCGCTAGGACCACCGATGGTCGAACGCAAGACCGGATTCACCGTCTCCTGGCAGTCGCTCTCTCCCGTCCTGGGGATCTTCCGGGTGAAGCCGGCGGCGGGCCACCGGTTTCCCGAGTACGAGGCCGGGCAGTACATCGCCCTGCGGCGCGAGGACTGCGCGCTCACCCGCAAGGTCACCGACGCCGACGGACGCGTGCGCTTCGTCCCCGACCTCGACGCTTCCGGGATCCAGCGCCGCGGGCCGGTGAGCCACGCGTACTCGATCTCCTCCGCCCCCTACCAGACGCAGCAGGAGGGCTTCCTGGAGTTCTACGTGGTGCGCGAGCTGGACGAGGAGGGCCGGCCCGGCCGACTCACCGAGTCGCTCTTCCGCATCGAGCCGGGCAAGGACGACGAGGTCATCTACTTCGACCGCATCGCCGGCGACTTCACGCTCCCCAAGCGCGCGCACGGCTTTCCCCACGTCCTCATGGTGGCCAGCGGCAGCGGGCTCGCCCCGTTCGTCTCCATGGTGAAGCAGCTCGACTTCGAGGCCCGCGCGGGCCGGCGCGACTCGACGCGGTACACCCTGCTCCACGGCAACCGCACCGCGGCGGAGCTGGCCTACCACCTCGAGCTGGAGGCCATTGCTGCCGCCGGCCGGATCGACCTCGTCTATCTGGCCACCGTGAGCCGGCCCGCCAGCTCGGGTCACGACCCGTCCCTCGGCCGCGGCCGGGTGAGCAACGTCCTCCGCATCCTTCTCGAGCTGCCCTCCAAGGAGGAAGAGGAACTGGTCACAGCGGAGGCGAAGCGCGACGGGGTGGAGAAGGCCCGGGCCGCCCTCGGCAAGGCGGTGCGCCCGGCGCTTCCTGTCGGCGCGCAACTCGGCACGCTGCGCGAGCGGATGGTCCCCGCGGATACGGTCCTCATGACCTGCGGCAATGCCTCGGCGATGTCGGACGTCCAGCACGCCGCGGAGGCGCGCAGCATCCGCTTCGAGAAGGAGGACTGGAAGCCGACCCTCTATCCATGAACGTCATCGCGCGCTACCACGAGATCGCGCTGAAGGGGCGCAACCGGCCCTTCTTCGTCGAGAAGCTGGCCGACAACCTGCGCCAGGCGCTGTCCGACCTCCCCGGCGTCACCGTGCAGCCCTTCTCCTCTCGCATCGGCGTCCACGTCCCCGACGAAACGCCGTGGGAGACGGTCCACGAGCGCGTGGGCAGGGTCTTCGGGGTGGCGAATTTCTCCCGCGCCCGCGAGGTGCCCGCGGACCTCGAGGCGCTGAAGCGGGCGGCGGCCACGGAGCTGCGGGGGGCGAGCTTCGCGTCGTTCCGGGTCACCACCCGCCGCGCCGACAAGACGTTCCCGTTCAACTCCGGGCAGATCGACCGCGAGATCGGCGCCGCCGTCCAGGCGGCCACCGGCGTGCGCGTGGACCTGGAGGAGCCGGAGCTGACGTTGTGGGTCGAGGTCCTGCGCGACCGCATCCTGTACTCCTTCGAAAGGCTTCCCGGCCCGGGCGGCTTCCCCGTGGGCAGCTCGGGCCGCGTGCTGGCCCTCCTCTCGGGCGGGATCGACTCCCCCGTGGCCGCGTGGCGCATGATGAAGCGCGGCTGCCGCGTCGTCCTTGCCCACTTCCACGCGTTCCCGCTCCAGGACCGCAGCACCATCGACAAGACCCGGGAGCTGGCCCGCATCCTCACCCGGTGGCAGCTGCGCACGCGGCTGCTCCAGATCCCCTTCGGCCCCGTGCAGCAGGCGGTGGTGGCCGCGTGTCCCGCGCCGCTGCGGGTGGTGCTCTACCGCCGCTTCATGATGCGGATCGCCGAGGCGCTGGCCCGGCGGCGTCGGGCGCGCGCGCTCGTCACCGGGGAGAGCCTCGGCCAGGTGGCGTCCCAGACCCTCGACAACATGGTGGTCATCGGCGAAGCGACGCGCGCGACGGTGCTGCGGCCGCTGGTGGGAATGGACAAGGAGGAGATCACGGCCCAGGCGCGCCGCATCGGCACCTTCGAGGTGAGCACGCGGCCGGACCAGGACTGCTGCCAGCTCTTCGTGCCCCGGCACCCCGCCACGGCCGCGAGCCGCGAGGAGGTGGAGCGCGCCGAGACGGCGCTCGACGTTCCCGCCCTCGTCGCGGCCGCGCTGGAGGGTGTGGCCGAGGAAAGGTTCGAGTTCCCGCCGCTCGCTTCTAGCCCACCTTGACGTTGATCGAGCAGGTCCCGGTCGCGCCGCCCGACTTGACGGTGGCGGTGGCGGTGTAGCCTCCGGGGGCGCCGTAGACGTGGAGGGGACGCTCGATGCCCCCGACGCTCTGGCCGTCACCGAAATCCCAGAAGTACGTGCACCCTTCATGGAAGCAGTAGTTCGGCACCACGTTGAACTTCACGGCCGACCCGCCCTGCGGGGTGGCCTTGCACTCCGGGGTGAGCGCGCCGAAGACGTGGATCTCGTCCGTGCAGGTGGCGCTCGCCGCTCCGCTCGTCGCGGTCAGCGTCGCCCGGTAGGTCCCGGGAGAAGAATAGGTGTGCTGCGGCGCGCGGTCGGCGGAAGTGGCCCCGTCGCCGAAGCGCCAGAGGTAGGCGACCTGGCCGTTGCCGCCGAGGGCGTCGGCGGAGAAGCTGACGGTGTGCGGCGCCGCGCCCTCCTCCGGATCGACGAAGCACGCCAGGCGCACGTCGCCGTCGACCCGAACGCTCACGGCCGAGCTGACGACGGACTCGTTCCCGGAGATCACCTTCAGCCTGGTTTCGTAGACGCCGCCATTGATGAAGCGGACGTGCGGGTTGGCCTCCGAGGAGGCGCTCCCGTCGCCGAAGCTCCAGCCGTAGACGTAGCTTCCGGTCCCGCCCGAGACGCTCGACGTGAACGTGACGTCCAGCGGCGTGCGCCCGGAGGTCGGGCTGGCCCCGATGGAGACGGTGAGCGAGCCGGAGGTCTGGGGCGCGGTGAGATTTCCCTTGTCGTCCTTGCACCCGACGAGGACCAGCGGTACGAGGATCAGGATCGCGGCGGCGACGCCGCGAAAATGCCGTCCGTTCATTGCTCCTCCCCTAGCGAGCGGATGCGACACCGCCGTTATAAGCCCGCGCCGAGCCCTTGTCCACACAGGGCGAGCCCAACCCCCATTTCCGTGTTCGCCTGATCGCTGATTGCGATCCGCCCCAATTGTTCTCCCGCGTCCCCCGCCTACATTCGCGCCATGGGCCGGCGATGCATCACCGATGCCGCCGGCTCGATCGTGCCGGTGGCCGGTGCCACGGCCACCGAATGGAGGTTAGCCATGAAGAAGGCGCTTTTCGGCATCGGGCAGCTCGCAATGGTGCTTCTGTTCACTGGCCTGCTCCCGGGCCGGGCATATGCGTGGCCACCGGGACCAACTCACCGGAGCAACCATGTCCCCAACGTCGGGCGCCTGGCGAGCGGAGAGCAGCCCCTCGGAGACATGTGGACCTTCTATTGTCCCGATGGCGGCACCGTAGTCGCTTCGGTCGACACGAAAGACGACACGGATCTCGGAACCTCGACCCTGGATCCGATTCTCGAGCTCATCGATCCTGACGGGAACGAAATAGCCAACGGCGATGACGATATCGCCTGCACCTACGCCCCCGTCTGTGGGTTTCGCTGTCCAGCTTTCAGGGCCCCCTGCGGGTCGAGCGCGGGCGTCCACAGCCTCATCGTTCGAGATTTTGGTGCGTCACTTTGTAACGGTGGAGGAGGTTATGAGTTGACGGTGGACGTCTTCGACGCAGACGGAAACGAGCTTTCACCAGACAGTATCGGTGTTGGCGGGGGCGCCTCGCGGGGCGTGCCCTGGTGGGCGGTGGATGAGGGCAAGGCGCCGGTGGGACCCGCTCTAGACGACGAGAATGTTCCGCTGCGCTCCCCTGCGGCAACCAAAGCGCCGCTCCCCCCTCCGGTCCCTGGACTCCCTAGACTCCCTTGACTCGCTGGTCCTCACGCTGACGTGAGGACACAAAGGCCAGGCGCCGCTGGTCGGCGCCTGGCCACAGCCGGCGGTGTCCGCGCCCGTTCTACGCGGTTGCGCACGAGCCGGATGATCGGGACGACGTTCGGCTGCGATGTATAATCCCTCCCACCGGAGGGGGCGCGAGCGTGACGGAGTCTCGAACCAGCCTGCGTTTCCGCGAGATGGTGGCCCGACCCGATGCCGATGTCGATCTGGCCGAGGCCTCGCTGCTGATCGCGGGCGAGGAATATCCCGACCTCGAGCCGGGCCGGTATCTGGCCCGCCTGGACGAGATGGCCGCCGCGCTGGGCCGCCGGGCGGGCGACGGCGGCGCCGAGGAGGCCGTCGCCGCCCTCAACCGCCTGCTCTTCGAGCAGGAAGGCTTCCATGGCAACACCGAGGATTACTACGATCCGCGCAACAGCTTCCTGAACGACGTCCTCGACCGGCGCACCGGCATTCCGATCTCGCTGTGCACCGTGTACATGGAAGTGGGCCGCCGGGCCGGCCTGTCCGTGGAGGGTGTCGGCCTGCCCGGCCACTTCGTCGTGCGCCTGTCCTCGCCGGCGGCGCCCGTGCTCGTCGACCCGTTCCACGGGGGCACCGTGCTCACCCTGGAAGACTGCCAGCGCCGGCTCGACCGCATCTATTCCGGCCGCCTTCGCCTGGCGCCGGCCATGCTCGCCGCGTGCGGCCGCAAGGCGATCCTGTCCCGCATGCTCGGCAACCTGAAGGGCATCTACGTCAAGGCCGGGGACTACGTGCGGGCGCTGCGGGCGGTGGAGATGCTGCGAAGCCTCGATCCGGAGAGCGTGGACGAGCTGCGCGACCGGGGCGTGCTGTACGCCGCCCTGGACTGCTTCGCGGCGGCGGCCGCGGACCTCGAGGCCTATCTCGCCCTGAGGCCGCAATGCGCCGAGGCGCCCCAGCTCGCGGCCAAGGCCGCCGAGCTGCGGGCCCGCGCCGCACGCGTGAACTGAAACTGCGGAGGACGACATGAGCACCGCCAAGGCCATCGACACGAGCGCAGGCGCGCGCGGCATCAAGGGCATCGAGGACATGCTGGGTTCGGACGCGCGCACCCTCCTCGAGCACCGCTGCGAAGGCATCCCGCGCGACATGCTGCACCTGCCCGGGCCCGACTTCGTGGACCGCGTCCACAGCGCGTCGGACCGCCCCATCGCCGTCCTGCGCAGCTTGCAGCAGATCCTGTCCCACGGCCGCCTGGCCGGCACGGGATACGTCTCGATCCTTCCCGTGGACCAGGGCATCGAGCACTCGGCGGGCGCGTCCTTCGCGAAGAACCCCGCGGTCTTCGACCCCGAGGCGATCGTGAAGCTCGCGATCGAGGGCGGCTGCAACGCGGTGGCCTCGACGCTGGGGGTGCTGGGAGCGTTGGCCCGCCGCTACGCGCACAAGATCCCCTTCATCGTGAAGATCAACCACAACGAGTTCCTCACCTACCCGAACCGGTTCGACCAGATCATGTTCGCCCGCGTGAAGCAGGCGGTCGACATGGGGGCGGTGGCCGTCGGGGCCACGATCTACTTCGGCTCGGCGGAGTCGTCGCGCCAGATCCAGGAGGTCGGCGAGGCCTTCCAGCACGCCCACGAGGCGGGGCTCGCCACGGTGCTCTGGTGCTACCTGCGCAACCCGGCGTTCAAGACGAAGGAGGCCGACTACCACCTCTCGGCCGACCTCACCGGGCAGGCCAACCACCTCGGGGTCACGCTGGAGGCGGACATCATCAAGCAGAAGCTGCCCGAGAACAACGGCGGCTACCTGGCGCTCTCCACCAAGGAGAACCCGTACGGCAAGACGGACAAGCGCGTCTACGAGAAGCTCACCACCAACCACCCCATCGACCTCACCCGCTACCAGGTCGCCAATTGCTTCATGGGCCGGGCCGGGCTCATCAACTCCGGAGGCGCATCGGGCGAGAACGACTTCGCGGACGCGGTGCGCACCGCGGTGATCAACAAGCGGGCCGGCGGCATGGGGCTCATCTCCGGGCGCAAGGCGTTCCAGCGTCCGATGGCCGAAGGCGTTCAGCTCCTGAACGCCATCCAGGACGTCTATCTCTGCCCGGAGATCAGCATCGCGTAGCGGCTAGCGCTGCTCCAGCTCGAAGTTGCCGAGGCTCTCCTGGCCGGCGGCGTCGGAGCTGATCTTGCCCGTGATCTTCTGGCCGTCCCACTTCCCGGCGTAGTAGCGCTGGCCGCGGCCGGCCTGCGCCTCGAAGCGCACGCTGCCGTCCCTTCCCTGCGTGACGTTCGAGAGCGTGACCGTGATCGTCAGCGCTCGCTGATAGGTCAGGGTCCCGGCGGGCGGAGCGAAGCTGGCGGTCACGAACTTCCGCTCGCCCGACTCGATCTCGCTCCCGGACCAGTCGCCGGCGAGGCGGAGCGGCGGCAGGCTGGTCGTCGGCGCCGCCGCGGTGGTGGGCTCCCCGGCCGGGGCGGACACCGAAGACGGCACCCGAAGGGCCAGCGTGCGCAGGGCGACCCGCGCGGGCGGCCGGCCCTGGGCGAGCACGGACCGCGGCACGCCGGCCGCGGCGCTCCTCCGGGCGGCCTCGAAGAGGTCCCCCAGCGGCTTGCCTTCCGGAGACAGGGCGGCGGCGTATTGAGGCTTCTCGCCCCGCGCGAGGAGCAATACGAGATCGCGGAGAACCGCGCTCCACCACGACGCGAGGCGGCCGGGCGTCGCGGGTCCGCCCCTGCCCTTCACCTTGGTCCAGTCCTCGTTGTACGCGGCGGCGTCCTCGGGCCGCGCCTCAACGAGCGGCTGGCTCTGGCCGGAAAGGAAGAGGCCGTACCCGTCGTCCGCGACCCGGACCTCGATGTCGGCATCGCGCGACGCCTTCAGGGCGGCGGCGGCCTCGTTCAGCCGGCGCTGCGTCTCGAACGCACGCTCGAGGGCCGAGTGCCCGCCCGCCGCGCTCAGGACGAAGGTGGGCCCCAGCGCGGTGGAGATCACGGCATGGAGATGCCCGGCCTCATCCTCGAAAGGCTCGGCTGAGAAGCGCAGGTCCACGGGGTCAGCGGCCGCCGCGAGGGTGAGGGTCGACTGCCCTACGCTGTCGAGACCCGCGATCCTCAGCTCCAACGGCACGTCCCCCCCCGGCGCCTCCAGGAACGGCACCACGAACTTGAGCTCCTCCTCGCTGCTCGTCCCGACGACCGCGCGCGTCCCCGCGACGCGCACCACGTCCCTCGCGGGATCGCGCGTGAAGCCCCGGCCGTGGATCGTCACGATGTCCCCGGCACCGGCGGTCCGCGGCTCGACGGAGAGGATGAGCGGAAGCCGGCCCAGGATGAACGGGGCGGGGTTGGAAGGATCGGCGCCCATGGACACGACCACCGGCACCGACGTGCCGGGCGGTCCCGCGATCTGGGGCACCCGCACCTTGATCGTCGAGCTCGTCACCTCGACGACGGGGACGTCGACGTTCCCGAAGCGCACGGCCGCGCCCTGTCCCCACCCGCTGCCGGCGAGGACGACGTCCTCCCCCGGCATCGCCACGCTGGGCGAGAGGCCGTGGATCCGCGGCGCCTGGTAGACGGCGATGAGGGACGCGTCCGAGGTGCGCGCGCCGACCGTCACCGTCACCGGCACGCGGTTGGGCCGGCCGGTGGCGGCCGGCACGTCGGGTACCTCGACCTGCAGCTGCGTGGGCGTCGCGCTGACGACGCGCCCGTCGCGGCTTCCCTCGAAGCGCACGAGGTTGCTCGAGGGCGTCGGTGAGAAGTTCTTTCCGGTCACGGTCAATATCTCGCCCACGCGGGCCCGGGAAGGCGCGATGGAGTCGATGGACGGCGCGCCCATGCCGCGCACGAGGAGGAAGCCGGCGATGGCCACGAGAACGAGCACGCCCGCGCCGATGGCCGCATAGCGGACGAGGGGCGACGCGGCGGCGGGCCGCCCCGGACGTTGCGCGGGCGCCGGGCGCTCCGGCCGCACGCGCGGCGAGGGCGGCGGCGCCGGCCTTTCCCCGGCCGGGCGGTCGGGACGCCGGGCCGGCGGGGCCGCATCGGCCTTTGCGGCCGTCGGCGCGGCCGGTCTCGCCGGCGCGGGCGGCGGGGCGGGCACCGCCGGGGGGATCGGAGTCGGAGTCACCGGCCGGGGCGGGGGCACCGGCGGCGGCGCAACCGTTGGCGGCGGCGCGGGTGCTTGGGGCTCGTCGACGAAGAAGGCGGCATCTTCGGCGAAGGCAGGCTCACCGGCGGCCGGAGTCCAGCTCGCCTCCGCGGGCGCGCCCGGCGTATCCACCAGGAACTCGTCCGGCAGAGGCGGAGGCGCACGAAACTCGTCGGCGGCGGGAGCGGCCGGGACCGGCGATGGTGCGGGAGGTGCCGCCGTCGGCTCCTCCAGGAACGCGAAATCGTCGAGCAGTCCCGCGAGGGGCTCGCCCTCGGAGGGCGCCGGCGGTGACGCCGCCGGTGGCGGTACCGGGGGCGGCTCGGCGAACGCCAGCTCGTCGTCGCCGATCGAGAAGGCGGACCGCTGATCCTCGGCGGAGGGGGCGCCATCCGCGACCGGCATCGGCTGGACGCCCTCGAGGTCGCTGGGGCCGCGGTACCGGATCATCACGCTGTCCTCCTCGCCGGGAGGACCGAGCCAGAGGATGTCGCCGTCGTGGAGCACGGCCTCCCCCTGGACGCGCGAATCGTTGATGAAGATGCCCCGCGAGCTCCGCGTGTCGTAGACCTTGGCCCCCGCCAGGTCGAGCCAGATCCGCGCATGGATGGGACTCACGCCGGGCAGGTCGAGGCAGAACCGGGAGTCGGGGTCGGAACCGACGAGGATCTCGTCTACGGCGTCCTCGAGCAGGAGCGTCTTGCCCTTCAGAGGACCGCCGAGGACCGTCAAGCTGGCGCCAGGGGACGGCGCGTCGGGCATCGCTCTCTCGGCCCGCACGCCGCGGGCTCCTTCGCCGGTGATGGGATTCTAGGCTGCGCCACCCAGAGGGTCAAGGAGAAGACCCCGGGGGCGCGCTGCTATAATCGCGGCCGAGGCCGCCGCCTCGAGTTCCCGTCGCATTCGGGAGGCACGATGCCGGAGGATCACTCCGGAAAGAAGGTCTTCTCCTACGACGAGGCCGTCGCCCTCCTGCCCGAAGTCCGCCGACTGACGGACGCGGCCTATCGACAGGTGGCCGACCTCGGGGCGAGCACGTCGGGGGGCGTGGGGACGGCGGAGGTCCAGGGCCGGATCGAGGAGATCATCGGCGTCTGGGCCCAGACGCTGATGGAGAAGGGCATCGAGGTGAAGGGCCTCTGGCTGGTCGACTTCGACAACGGTTCGGGGTATTACTGCTGGCGCTATCCGGAGGAGGGCTTGCAGTTCTACCATTCCTACGAGGACGGGTTCGGCGGGCGCATGCGGATCCAGTGAGGGCCGGGAGGCCATGAGCACGGTCATCGAGTTCCTGTTCATCCTCGTCGTCCCCCTCGTCATCGTCGGCGGCGGCCTGGCGACGCTGTTCGCCATCGGTGCCCTCTTCGACGCGCTCGAGAATCCGGGTGAGCTGAAGGGCCGCGTGGAGCGACTCTTCCGCCGGCCGCCGAAGGACCCGAAAATCCCCGGCCCCGGCCACTACTACAAGCCCTACTGGCAGCCGCCGAAACCGAAAACGCCCTAGCGGCGGCGTTCCCCTCTCATCGGCACGCCCCTCCGCGGCCTCAGCGTGATGAGGGCCTGCGGCTCGACGCGCGCCGTCGAGTCGAGGCGGAAACGCCAGCGCTGCGCCAGCGTGGAGAGTACGAGCACCCCCTCCATCCACGCGAAGGGCTCGCCGATGCACTGGCGCGCGCCGCCGCCGAACGGGAAGTAGGCGAACTTCGGCCGCGACGCCTTTGCCTCCGGGGTGAAGCGCGTCGGATCGAAGCGCAGCGGGTCCGGAAAGAACCGTGGGTCGCGCTGGATCAAGTACGGGCTCATCAAGACGAGCGCGTCGACGGGGATCGCGATGCCGCCCAGGACCTGGTCATGCCGCGACCGGCGGCCGAGTCCCCACGCCGGCGGGTAGAGGCGCATCGACTCCGCGAGCACCATCTCGGCGTAGCGCAGCCGCGGGAGGTCCTCGAAGACGGGGCGCCGGCCGCCGAGCACCGTGTCGATCTCCTCGTGCAGTAGCACCTCCGCCTCCGGGTTGTGCGCGAGCAGGTACCACGTCCAGCTGAGGGCGTTCGCGGTCGTCTCGTGGCCGGCGAGGAAAAGCGTCATCACCTCGTCGCGGAGCTGGGTATCGCTCATCCGGCTGCCGTCCTCGTCGCGCGCCATCAGCAGCATCGAGAGCAGGTCGCCGCGGTCCTCGCCCGACCGGCGGCGGTCCTCGATCATCCGGTAGACCACCTTGTCCAGCCGGTCGCGGGCGCGCTCGAAGCGCCGCGTGGCCGGCAGCGGAAGGCGGTGCAGCAACCCGGCGAAGGGCAGAACGAAGCGGGGGAAGACGGAGATGACGTCGGTGAGCGCCTCGCCGATCTCCGCGGACTCCGATCCGACGTCGGCGTCGCACATGGTCTTGGCCGCCACCGCGAGGGTGAGCCCCATCATCGCGGCGTGCATGTCGAAGAGCGCGCCCTCCCGCAGCCCCTCCCCGCACCGGGCCGCGTAGTCGGCCATCACGGTGGCATACGAGCCGATCCGTTGCCGGTGGAACGCCGGCTGCGAGAGACGCCGCTGGCGCGTGTGGACGTCCCCTTCGCTCGTGAGAAGGCCCTCGCCGAGGAAGCGCTTGGCCCACTGCAACCCCGCTCCCTTCGCGTAATCGTGCTGGTTGGTGACGAGCACGTCCCGGATGAGGTCGGGGTGCTTGGCGAGGAAGACGTCCTGCCGCCAGAGCCGGTAATAGACGAGATCTCCCGGCTCCCGCGCCATCCGCTTCACGAAGGCGAGGGGATCGCCCTGGAGCCGGTGCAGGGTGTTGACCAGCTGCGCCGCCGCCCCCTTCTTCTCCACCACCGGAACCGGCGGGTGAGCCGCCGTAGAATCAGGGTTCAGGTCCATGGCTGGCGGCATTATGAGGGGAGAACAGCCCAGGTGAATCATCTCGAGTGGTGCCGGCCGCGGACGGGAGAGATGGCGGCGCTGCTCGAAGAGCTCGTCGGCATCGAGTCGCCCTCGACCGACCCCGCGGGGGTGGCGGAGCTGGCGCGGCGCCTGGAGCGGGAGCTGGAGCCTCTCGGCCTGAAGGTCGAGCTGCTGCCGGTCGCGGGGGCGGGACCGATCCTGCGTGCCCGCGTCCCGCCGCACGACGGGAGCGAGCCGCGCCCGGTCATGCTTCTCGGCCACCTGGACACGGTGTGGCCCCTCGGCACCGTGGCCGCGCGGCCGGTTCGCGTCGACGGCGATCGGCTCTACGGTCCGGGCGCCTACGACATGAAGGCCGGCCTGGTGGTCGTGGTCTATGCGCTGCGCGCGCTCCGGACGCGCGGACCGCTCCCGCCGGTCACCGTCTTCCTGACGCCGCTCGAAGAGGTGGATGGGGGCCCCTACCTCGCCCAGATGGAAGCGGCGATGAAGGACGCGGGGGCGGTGCTCGGGTTCGAGCCCGCGTGGCCGGGAGGCGCGGTCAAGACCGAGCGCAAGGGCTCGGGCTCTTTCGTCGTCCGCGCGCGCGGCCGCGCCGCCCACGCGGGCGCCGACCTCACCCGGGGGGCCAACGCGATCCTCGAGCTGGCCCATCAGGCCGTGCGCGCCTCCGCGCTCACGGACCTCAAGCGCGGCCTCACCGTGAACGTCGGGGTGATCCGCGGGGGCATCCGGCCCAACGTCGTGCCCGACCACGCCGAGGCGGAGTTCGACGTGCGCTTCCGGACGCTCGCCGACGGCCACCGCGCGGAAGAAGCGTTCCACGCCCTGGAGCCCGTGGTCCCCGGCGTCTCCCTCGAGGTGATCGGGGGCGTGCACTACCCGCCGCTGGAGCGCGGGCCGCACGTGGTGGCGGTCTACGACCAGGCGCGGCGGGTCGCGCGCGAGATGGGAATGGATCTCGACGAGGTCGCCAGCGGCGGCGCCAGCGAAGCGTCCTTCGCCGCCGCCCTCGGCGTGCCGACGCTGGACGGCATGGGGGCGGATGGCGACGGCGCCCACGCCGTCGACGAGCACGTGATCGTCTCCTCGCTCCCCGAGCGCGCCGCCCTCGCCGCCGGGTTGATAGCCCGGCTCAGCGAAGGCGCTCTCTCACGACGGTAGTTCTGGACCGGCTCTTCCACGCAGAGGCCGCAGAGGAACGCAGAGGCCGCAGAGACCGAAAAGCAATACAAGTTCGGTGCGCGCAGCGCCCTCGCGCCTTCCCATTCCCTTACGTTCTCTGCGACCTCTGCGTTCTTCTCTGCGGCCTCTGCGTGGAAAGGCAACGCCTAGCTCTTCAGCACTCCGAGCGAGCGGCCGACCTTCGTGAACGCCGCCACCGCCCGGTCGATGTGGGCGGGCGTGTGGGCGGCCGAGAGCTGGACACGGATGCGGGAGAGGCCTCGGGGCACCACCGGGAAGAAGAAGCCCTTCACGTAGACGCCTTCGTCCAGGAGCGCCCGGGCGAAGCGCTGCGCCAGCGGCGCGTCGTCGGGGGCGAAGCGCGAGAACATGATGGGCACGATGGGATGGACCCCGGGCCGGATCTCGAAGCCCGCCTCGGCCATCCGCTGCCGGAACGCCCGCGTGTTGCTCTCGAGCCGGTCGCGCAGCTCGGTGCCGCGGGAGAGCAGATCGAGCGCCCGCAGCGTCGCCCCCACGACCACCGGCGCGAGGGTGTTCGAGAAGAGGTAGGGCCGGCTGCGCTGCCGCAACAGGTCGACGATCTCCTTCCGCGCCGCGATGCAGCCGCCCGACGCGCCGCCGAGCGCCTTGCCGAAGGTGGTCGTGAGGATGTCGACGCGGCCCGCGACGCCGCAGTGCTCGGGGGTGCCCCGCCCCGTCTTCCCCATGAAGCCGGTGGCGTGAGAGTCGTCGACGAGCACGAGCGCCCGGTGCCGGTCGGCGAGGTCGCAGATCTCCTTCAGCGGGGCGACGTCGCCGTCCATCGAGAAGACGCCGTCGGTGACGACGAGGCGGAAGCGGGCGCCGGCGGCTTCCTTCAGCTTCGCATCGAGGTCCTCCATGTCGGCGTGCTCGTAGAGGTAGCGCTTCGCCTTGCACAGGCGGACGCCGTCGATGATCGACGCGTGGTTGAGGCGGTCGGTCACGATCGCGTCGGCCTCGCCGAGGAGGGGCTCGAAGACCCCGCCGTTGGCGTCGAAGCACGCCACGTAGAGGATGGCGTCGTCCATCCCGAGGAAGGCGGCCACCTTCTTCTCCAGCTCGAGGTGGAGCGCTTGCGTCCCGCAGATGAACCGCACGCTCGACAGCCCGTAGCCCCACTCGTCCAGCGTCCGGTGCGCGGAGGCGAGAAGGTCGGGGTGCCCCGAGAGGCCGAGGTAGTTGTTGGCGCAGAAGTTCAGGACCGGCCCTTCCCGGCCCTGGACGCGGATCTCGGGGCCCTGGGGCCCGAGGATCGGCCATTCCTCCTTCCACAGGCCCTGCTCGCGGATCTGCTTCAGCTCGCCGGCGAGAAACTCGGGGAAGCGATTGTCTGCCATCAATAGATCCTGAACCCCAGGACGCGGCGCCAGACGGTCATGTGTCGCACCTCGTCCACGAGGATGAAAGCGGCGGAGAGCAGGTAGTCGCGGGTGTCGATGTGGCTGATGAGCGCCGTATAGGCCTCCTGCGCCGCCACCTCGATCTGGAGAGCCTGGCGCACGAAGCCGTCTCCCGGCTCGAGCGGGCCCAGATCGTAATGGGCACGCGCTTCGGGCGGACGGCCTCCCCGCTCCCGGGAGATGGCGATCTGCGTATCGCGGTGGCCGACGTGGTCGCCCCGGAACTCCACCGCACGGTCGCGCAGCCCGGGAGGGAAGAGCCCGCGCTGCAGCCCGGTGTCGTAGACCGCAATGGCGTGGTGCTCGATGACGAGCGCGGCGTCGAGGATCGCAAAGTCCGTTTCCTGCCCGCGGGGCAGCGCCTCTCCCCGGCCCTCGATGAGGCTCAGCACGGCCGGGACCACCCCGGCCGCGCGTGCGATCCGGACGACGAATCGCCGCCTGCCGTCACGCACGCAGCTCCTCCGCCTCGATCCAGAGATCGATCACCGTCAGCTGACGCGAGGCGTCGACCAGGTGCCGAGCCAGCACCGCGACGGCGCCGGCGTCTCCGAGCGCGGGCAGGCCTTCGGCGTGGGCGTGGACGAGCTCCTGCTGCGCCTCGCGAAGAGCGGCGAGCGAGAGGTCCGGCGGCGGCGGCGCCGGCGCCGAGGACGCGGGGAGCTTCAGGCGGTGGCGGAGCTTGTCCCGGTCGGGGCGATGCCCGGCCTGGTCCGAGGCGACGCTGTCTGCGAATGCCTGTGCGCCCGCGATCGCGCGCGCGATGGCGGCGAGCCGGCCCGCCACCTCGACCTCGCGGCGGTCGATCGTGTCGAGGACCTCGGAAGCGGAGGCGTATTCCGTGGCCCGGACCGCCGCGGGCCGCCCGAGGCAAACGAGCGGAGCCGCCGCGGCCCCGCGCAGGAATCGGCGCCTACCAGTGGATGCCAAGGCCAGAGCTGAAGGCATGGAGACGGCTGCCCACGCCGCCGATGCCGGTGAGCCGGTAGTCCATGTTCACGGACAACCCCTTGCTGAGCCGCAGCTCGAGGCCGCCCCCGGCGTGGAAGCCGGTTTCGATGTCGCCTTGACCGCTCGGGATGCCGCGGGCCTGCAGCTCGGGGGCCTGGGACACGAGACCGGCGATCAGCGGACCGTCGAAAGGCGACGATCCCGGAAAGAGGAGGCTCTCGTCCCGCTCCGGCGTCTGTCGCGTGACGACGACGACGACGTCCGCCCCCGCCGACGCGTACGGCCGGAGGCGAAGGTGATCGAGCGCGGTCACCGTGTACTTGAGGCAGAACGGCGCGACCTCCAGCACGCGCAGCCGCGTGCGTACCTGCCGTCGCACCGGGAAGGGCGCGCCCGGCGGTCCCGCGAGGGCCGCGGCGGGGCTCGCCCCCACGGCGAGGTTGGCCACGTAGGCGAGCGGGTCGGTGATGAGGAAGGGATCGCTCCGAGCGTGGCTCACTCCGATGAGCAGCTCGTAGGACAGCTTGCCCCCTGCTACGCGTCCCAGCGGCACGTCGAGGTACCCGGCCGCCTGCAGGCCGCTACCGGCCCCGTAGGGGTTGCGGGACAGGCCCGCGATCAAACCGGCCTGCGCACCGATTCGGCCGATGGCCGGGAGCAGCTCGAGGACCGCCGTCCCCCGGTCTTCCACCCGGCTCGAGGGCGGCGGGGGTCCGGCGGGCTCCTGGGCGGCGCCGCCGCGCGTTCCGGCCAGAAGCACGACGGCGAGGTGTGCGATGCGTTTCGCCGTCATCGCGCGACATTGTACGTGGGAACTCTGTTGGCGTGCGCGAAGGGTTCCGCTAAGATGGGCCGCTCACCTTGGCTCCAGGCAACCCGACGGCCGAGTCGCATCCCCGCTGGCTCGCGTTCCTCGCCACCGGCGCCGCCGTCGCCTTTGGCGCCGGCCTGCTCTTCACCGTGCACCAGCGCGACGCGGCGCGGGGCGAAGTCGAGCAGCTGCGGGGAGCGCAGGACGCAGCCGAAGCACGCGTGCGCGCGGTGAACCAGGAGCGCGACGCGCTGTTGCGCCGCCTCGCCTGGGAGGCGAGCCTGCGCGACCTGGTGGCCCAGCCCGAAGCCCGCACCGTCGCCCTGGCCGGGCAGGGCCCGGCCAGCGGGGCCAAGGGTCGGGTCATCTGGAACCCGGCCACGCGCGAAGCGGTGCTCGTGGTGTCCGGGCTCGATCCGGCGCCCGCCGGCCGGACCTACGAGCTGTGGGTGATGGCCGACGGAGCGCCGGTGCCCGCGGGAGCCGTCGTGGTCGAGCCCGACGGCCGCGCCGCGTTCCGCCTTCCCGCGTTGGAGCAGACTTCGCGCGTGAGGACCTTCGTGGTGACGCTCGAGCCCGTCTCGGGCAGCCCCGCACCCACGGGTCCGGCGATCCTTTCCGGACCCGTCTCCTGAGATCGACGTGGGGGACACGCCGCTCGCGGGCCGCAGGATCCTGGTGGTCGACGATCAGCCGTCCATCCGCGGCATCCTGGAGACGGCCCTCAGCGAGGCGGGAGCCGACGTCTGGAGCGTTCCCGACGGTCCGACCGCAATCACGCTCCTCGAGACCGCAAACCCGGAGCTGATCCTCCTCGACCTCGCGATGCCGGGGATGAGCGGCTGGCAGGTCCTCGAGGCCCTGTCCGGAAAACCTCGCACCGCGGGCATCCCGGTGGTGCTGCAGACTTCGGCGGAGGACTTCCCCAGCTTCCAGCGCGCCCGCCGGCACGGCGTGGCCGCCTTCGTGAACAAGCCGTTCCGCCTGGCCGAGGTGGTGGAGACCTGCCGGCGCATCCTCCAGGGCGCGCGGCCGCTCCAGGGGCGGCACGAGGGCGGCGACGCCACGCCCCCCATCCAGATGCGGGACGCGGAGGACAACCTCGTCGCGCTCGGCTGGCTGCTCAACATGGACGCGCGCGGCGCGCAGGTGGACCTCGAGAGCTCCCTGGAACCGGGCCGCCGGCTGACGCTGGTGATGCAGGACGGCGCGCACATCACGACGCGCGCGGCGGAAGTGCGCTGGGTCAACCCCGTGGGCGGCCGCTACCACCACGGGCTGGTCTTCGTGACCGGCTAGCCGCGCCTATTTCTCGCGGAAGCGGACGCCGTTGTAGCGGACCTGGACGATCGCGCGGTTGGAACCGGGACCCACCTCCACATCCGTGATCCCTTCGGGCCGGTCCTTCTCCGCGTCGGGGCTCGCGCTCGCCCGCAGCGTGATGCGATGCCGGCCCGTGGGAATGCCGGGCACGTCGAAGACCTGACGCTTGCGGGCGCGACTCGTTTCCCTCCCCTCGAAGACGATCGACAGGTCGCGGAACGGCCGACCGTCCACGAGCAGCTTCAAGTAGAGCGTGCTCGCCCCGCTCGTGTACGCGTCCTGCTGCGCATCCACGTCGAGCTGAAGCGTCCCCGTGGGCCCGGTGGGGACCGGCGGCGGAGCGGGAGCGGGCGCGTGCGAAGGGGCCGCGGCCGGCCGCGCCTCCGCGGTGGCGGCGGGAAGTGTCGTCGTCACCGTTACGGTGGGCACTGGCGATGGCGTCGGTCGACCCCGCAGCCCGGGGAGGGACGTGGGAGCGAGGACGGGCGTGACGGGCACCGTGGATGGCGGAGCCTCGATCCGCACGGTCGGCACGGGAGCGGGAGCCACCGAGGCGGTCGCCGCCGCGCCCGCGGAGGAAACCGACGCGGTCGTCGCCTTCGGCGCCGAGGCGGATCGCGAGAGCGCGAAGAAACCGATGCCGCCGACGATCACGACCAGCGCCAGGATGCCGAGAACGAGGCCGACACCGGCCCCGGCTCGGACCGGCACCGCCGTGCGCCGAGTGGTCGGGCCCGGCGGCGGCATCGTCGGCGCCGGGCGCAGAGCGGGGGCCCGCACCGCGGCCGTCGCCGCGACCGGAAGCGAATCGGTGGGCACCTCGGCCAGTCCTTGTCCGAGCGCGCGCACGAAGGCTCCCGCGCTGGCCCAACGCTCCTCGGGCTTCTTGGCCATGCCCTTCAGCAGCGCGCGCACGAGCGGCTCGGGCACGGTGGACGCGGGGGGAATCGGCATCGGCTCCGTGACGTGCTTCATCAGCACCGCCACCGGCGTGTCGGCGGCGAACGGCACCCGGCCCGTCAGCATCTCGTAGGCGACCACACCCAGCGCGTAGATGTCCACGCGCTGGTCCACGGGCTGGCCGGTGGCCTGCTCGGGCGCCATGTACTGCGGCGTGCCCGTGATCATCCCCGTCTGGGTCAGGGCCCCGGACCCCTCCACCATCTTGGCGATGCCGAAGTCGGCGAGGTAGACGCGCTCCGCCTCGTCGAGGAGGATGTTCTGGGGCTTCACGTCGCGGTGCACGACGCCCTTGCCGTGCGCATAGTCGAGGGCGTCGGCCACGCCCTGCAGGATCGAGATGATCCGCTCGTGGGTGAGGCGGTCGCCTCGCAGCAGGCTCGAGAGCGGTCCTCCCGAGATGAGACGCATGGCCATCCATGGGATGCCGCCTTCGATGCCGAAGGCGTGGATCGGGATGATGTTCGGATGCTCGAGCCGCGCGACGACCTTGGCCTCGCGGCGGAAACGCTCGGCGAACGTCTCGTCGTGGAGGAACTCTCCGGGCAAGACCTTCAGGGCGACGTAGCGGTCGAGCGCCGCCTCGTATCCCTTGTAGACGGAGGCCATGCCGCCGCGTCCCAACGGCTCGAGGATGCGATACGCGCCGAACGTCTCCCCGGAGGCGAACACTAGGACCGGCGCGAGGACCGGCGGGAGGAGGGGCGGCGTTTCTCCGGAAGCGGGCGCAGAAGCTCGTGCGGGTCGACTCGCAGAGCCCAGGCCAGCCGGCACAGGGTGTCGAGGGGCACGTTGTGCCGACCGCGCTCGATGGATCCGAGGTAGCTCGGATGGATGCCGATCCTCTCGGCCAGCGCCTCCTGGGTCAGGTTGCGCCGGGTCCGCGCCGTCCGGACCTGAATGCCCAGGACTCGCCGCCCGTCGAAGAGCTCATCGGCCGCGACCCGGGCCGTGGGCCACAGGTTGAGCTGTCGGGCCCGTTTCACGGCGCAGAGAGTATCACTCTCGCTCGATGCACTGTCGCTCGTTGCGCGTCCAGTTCCGGCCCCCCGGTGAGGAGGAGGTTGGGCACGCGCACCGTCGTCCCGGCGATGCCGAGCGCGTCGCCCCCCGCATCGAAGGGGACCATCATGAGCTCGGGCGCGGACGGCGTGAGCCGTGCCCGCGACACCGCCCGCTGAAGGAGGAGGGTGTTGAGCCGGGCGGCGGAGGGCGTGCCGTGGAGTCCCATCAGGATGAAGGGCAGCAGCTCCCGTGCCTCGGGCTCCGACAGCGATGCGCCCCACGTGACGGGCCGTCCGCCGATGGGAATCTTCTCTTCGACCGCCCGGAGCCCGGCCGCATGGACCCACTCGACGAGGTCCTTGAAGGCCTCGTCGCCCGCCTCGGTCCCGAGCAGGCGGAAGGCCGGCACCCAGAGGTGCTCGCCGGCGGGACGGAAGCCGGGCGGGAGGCCCTGGGGAAACAGCGCCCGGCCGTAGTCCTCGAGACGCTCCGCGGCGGGCGCCCCCGCCATCTCGATACGAAAGCGGTATCGCCAGAACGGGAGGTACTCGCCGTCGAGGCTCTCCTGGCCGCGCACGCAGTGTCCGTAGGCCATCACGCGAGGGCCATCGGGAGTGGGCGTCAGCGCCCGGTGGCAGTTCGAGCACACGGTCACGTGGTTGCCCGCCGGCAGCGCCTTCTCGAACCCGCATTCGGGGCACCGCGAGGCGACGACGTGCACGCGGCGGAACGAGGGCTCTCCCGAGCGCAGCGGATCGCCGGCGGCGAGCGCGATCAAGGCCCGGCTCTCGGGGGCATCGGGGTGGCCCGCGAGCGTCCCGAATCCGCCGTCGGCGAGGACCCAGTGCTCGTCGTCATCGAGGAGCGCGACTCGCGCCAGCCAATACGGGCGGTAGACGAGGACCCGGCGCCGGTCCAGGAAGGACGCGTGCCGAGCGACGGGTTCCAAGCCGGGGTCGAGGTCCTGGCCGCGCCAACGGTCGATCTCGCGATAAGAGCGCTCCGCCACGGGCGCCCAGGGCAGGAAGGCCGTGCGCTCCTGCACCTCGCGCACCGTGAGCGGGCGGACGCGCGCCCGCGACAGCCGCAGGCCGCGGTCACGCAGGTTCGCCCGCTCCGTGTCGTAGGCGGGCACGCTGTGCTCCACCGCGAAGGCGCGCAGGCGAACGATCTTGGGCCCGTTCGAGCGCCGGCCCAACAGGCCCTGGACGATCCAGCCGGTCAAGTGCCAATAGGGAACGTACACGCGGTGCGCCTCGAGGAGTCGGGCCTCGCGGCGCAGGTCCTTCTCGAAGGCCTCGAGCCGCATCTGCACCCAGAGCTCGGGCAGCGGGTTCCCGTCCTCCGCGCGGCTCGTGCCCTGGATCTCGGACCGCTGGGCCTCGATCCGGTAGCGGATGGCCGTCTCCAGCACCGCTTCGGGCGAGCGGAGCTGGTCGTCGGCGAAGTAGATCTCGTCGCGGTCGGGGGCGCTCAGGAGGAGCAGCGAGCCGCAGTGGTCGCAGCCGTGAGTGGCGGCCGCGTCGTCGACGGTGAACGGCGCCCCGCACTTCGGGCAGGAGAGGAGGAGTACCAGGGGTCCGGCGGGTGCCGAAGGCTGGGCGGCCGTGGCCACGGTGGCGGGCGATGTTAACCCGCTTGGGTCCGCTCGGCTATTTCGTGCGCAGGGTGTTCAGCGGGGCCGGTTCGCGAGCCGCTCCCGACGGATGCGGAGGCCGTCCTGGAAGGCGTCTCGGAAATCCTCCGCCGTCTTCATCAAGGGCGACCACCAGCGCCACTGCGCGCGCCCGTCGTCGCCGTCGGACGGCGGGTTCTCGACCTTGCAGATGAACTGAAGGCCGTCGGTTTCGTCGCGGCAGACGCGAAAGCGCACTTCGACGGGACCGACGTCCTCGTCCTTCAGCAGGCGGCGGACGGCCGCTTCCACTGCGCGCGCCAGATTCGGATCCTCCGAGCCGAGGGGATTGGCGAGGATGTCGATCCGGTCGCGCTTGCCCTCTCGCTCCCGGACCGGGAAAAGAGCTGTCCTCGTCCGGCCATCGACTGGCTGCGACGTCACGATTCCCATGGCTCCCTCCCCGAGCCTTCCTAGATAGCAAGAGGCATACCATGCGACGAAGGCCCCGAAAGGGGCCGACTGCAGGGTCGCATCGAACCCGGATGTAAGAAGCGGGGAAGCTACATCTGAAGGATCTACATCGTCTGTAGCGGTTACACCGAGGCCGGGGTTTTTGTCAGGCGACTCGACGACAGGCATGGATGGGCTACGATCGCGCCCATGACCGACTTCGACCTGGACGAGCGGGGCGGGGCGCTGTGGCTCACGCTGCACCGGCCTCCGGTGAACGTCCTCGACATCGCGACCCTGCGGGAGGTCCGGCGCGCCCTGAAGGGGCTGC
>QHVJ01000242.1 GCA_003222275.1 Acidobacteriota bacterium
CGCCCCCGGGCTGCCATTGCGGACGATGGGGATGGTCCCACAGCCCGCGCACGAGCGACCACTTCTGCCCGCCGTCGCGCGACTCGAACAGCGCCGCCGGCTCCACTCCCGCGTAGAGCACGCCGGGCTCTTCGGCCCGCGCAGGGGCGATCTGCCAGACGCGCTTCAGCGACGCACCCGTGTCCTCGGGAAACCGGACGTTGGCGGTCTCGCCATCCGACCAGGTCTTGCCGAAATCGTCGCTGGAGCGGATCACCGCCCCGAAGTGGAAGCTCTCCGGGGCGGCCCACAGCCGTCGCCGGCCGGCGCGGTCGTCGTAGGCCATCGCGTAGACAGCATTGCCCGGGAAGTAAGGCCCGCCGCGCTGCCACGTCCGGCGCGACTCGTCGGAGCGGAAGAGGAACGCGCCCTTCATGGTGCCGACCATGACCAGAGCGTCGCCGCCCTTCGGGGAAACATGGCGTACGTCGACCATCGCGATCCTCCTCGTTACTTGGCACGGTATGGTGATCATAGCTGAGCATTTGAGTTCGTTTACGTGACCAGGAGGACAAACGTTCCCTGGCCTTCCCGCGTAGAATGATCGCCGGCCCGCCGGATGAACGACCCCGATCCGCCCCCTCGCATCCTCGTGTCGAACGACGACGGCTACATGGCCGACGGCCTGCAGGCCCTCGTCAAGGCCGTCGAGGACCTGGGCGAGGTCTGGGTCGCGGCGCCCGAGGCGGAGCAGAGCGCGTCCTCGCACGCGATCTCGATCCACCGGCCGCTGCGGATACGCGAGGTCCGGTCGCGATGGTTCGCGGTCGACGGCACGCCCACCGACTGCTCCTACATCGGCATCAACCACCTGCTGAAGGATCGGCGGCCGGCGCTCATGGTCGCCGGGATCAACCACGGCCCGAACCTGGCCGACGACGTCACTTATTCGGGCACGGTGGCGGCGGCCATGGAGGCGTCGCTGCTCGGCGTGCCTGCCATCGCCTTCAGCCTCGTCGCCCGCCGCGCCTTCGACTTCGCTCCCGCCGCGCGCTTCGCCCGGCAGCTCGTGACGGCCGCCCTGAGGCAGCCCCTGCCGGCCCACCTCCTCGTCAACGTCAACATCCCGGGCCACGGCGAGCCGAAGGGCTATGCAGTTACCCGTCTCGGCAAGCACTCCTACGGCTACGAGGTGATCGAGAAGGAGGACCCCCGCGGGCGGAAGTACTACTGGATCGGGGGCAACGAGTACCAGCACGAGGACATCCCCGGCAGCGACTGCAACGCGGTGCTGAGGGACGGCCTGGTCTCGGTGACTCCGCTCCACCTCGACCTCACCGCCCACGACCTGGCGGCCGAGGTCGCGCGCTGGACGGTCGAGGGCTTCCCGCGCGTGGAGGTGGGGAGCGTTACTTCACGTACACCGTCTTGATGTTCACGAACTCCCGGATGCCGAAGACGGACAGCTCGCGCCCGTAGCCCGACTCCTTGATCCCGCCGAAGGGCAGGCGCGGGTCGGACTTGACCAGGGCGTTGACGAAGCAGCTCCCCGCTTCCAGCTCCTCGGTGGCGATCCTCTCTCCGCGCTTCACGTCCCGGGTGAAGACCGCGGCCCCCAGGCCGAATGGGCTGTCGTTCGCCTGCATCACCGCGTCCGCCTCGTCCTTGGCGGCGATGATCGCCGCCACCGGCCCGAACAGCTCCTCGTCGAAGGCGGCCATGCCCTTGTGCACACCGGTGAGGACGGTGGGCGGATAGAAGGCGCCCCGGCCCTCCGGCACCTGCCCCCCGAGCAGCACCTTCGCGCCCGCCTTCACGCTCGCCTCCACCTGTCGATGCAGATCGTCGCGGAGGTCGCGGCGGGCCTGGGGCCCGACCTCCACGCCCGGTTCCATCGGGTCGCCCATCTTGCGCTGGCGCATCTTCTCCACGAACAGCTCCTCGAACCGCTTCCGCACCGGCTCCACGACGATGAAGCGCTTGGCGGCGATGCAGCTCTGGCCGCTGTTGATGAGGCGGGCGGCGACGCACGTCTCGCTCGCCGACTCGAGGTCGGCGTCCTCGAGGACGAGATAGGGATCGCTGCCCCCCAGCTCGAGCACCGTCTTCTTGATCATGGCGCCGGCCTTGGCCGCGACGGCGCGCCCGGCGGGCGTGCTGCCCGTCAGGGTCACCGCCTTCACCGCGGGCGACGCGATGATCGCCTCCACGCGCTTCGACTGCACGAGGAGCGCGCGGAAGAGCGGCGGCGGGAAGCCGGCATCCTTGAAGATCTGCTCGATGGCGAGCGCGCAGCCGCTCACGTTGCCGGCGTGCTTGAGGAGGCCGGCGTTGCCGGCCATGAGGGCGGGCGCCGCGAAACGGAAGACCTGCCAGAACGGGAAATTCCACGGCATGATCGCGAGCACGGGACCGAGGGGCAGGAACGCCACGAAGCTCCTGCCGGCGTCGGTCGCCACCACTTCCGGGGCGAGGAAGCGCTCGGCGTTGTCCGCGTAGTAGCGGCACACCCACGCGCACTTCTCCGCCTCCGACCGGCCCCCCGCCAGCGGCTTGCCCATCTCTATCGCCATCAGGCGGGCCAGCTCTTCCTTGCGCTCGTCGAGCAGGTCCGCCGCGCGCCGCATCTTCGGGGCCCGGTCGGCGAAGCTCGTCCGTCGCCATCCGGCGGCGGCGCAGCTCGCCTCCGCGAGGATCATGGCCAGGTCCTTGTCGCCCGGCTCCGGGTATTCCCGCACCAGCTCGTCCGTGGCGGGATTGATGGACTTGAGACTCATGATGACAGTATAGGCGCGTGAGCGACCTTCTCGCCGCGCGTTCCCAGATGGCGATGTCGCTCGCCTTCCACATCGTGTTCGCGGCGATCGGCATCGGCATGCCCGTGCTCATGGCCATCGCGGAGGCGCTATGGCTCTGGAGGAAGGACGAGGCGGCGCTCGCCCTCGCCCACCGGTGGGCCCGGGGAACGGCGATCCTGTTCGCGGTGGGAGCGGTCTCCGGCACGGTGCTCTCGTTCGAGCTGGGCCTGCTGTGGCCTGGCTTCATGGCGTTCGCCGGCCCGATCTTCGGGATGCCGTTCGCCCTCGAGGGCTTCGCGTTCTTCCTGGAGGCGATCTTCCTGGGCATCTACCTCTACGGCTGGGACCGCGTGTCGCCGTGGACGCACTGGCTCGCGGGGGTGATGGTCGCCGTCAGCGGCACCGCGTCGGGGATCTTCGTCGTCATCGCCAACGCGTGGATGAACACGCCGGCCGGCTTCGACCTCGTGGCGAGGCGGGCGGTGAACATCGATCCCATCGCCGCGATGCGCAATCCCGCGGCCCTCAGCGAGACGCTGCACATGACGCTGGCCGCCTTCGCCGCCGTCGGCTTCGCGGTCGCGGCCATCCACGCCCACCTGCTGCGCAAGGACCCGCGGAACCTCTTCCACCGGCGCGCGGTCGCGATCGCGCTGAGCGTCGGCGGCGCGGCCGCGCTCCTCCAGCCGCTCAGCGGCGACATGAGCGCCCGTCAGGTCGCGCGCGCCCAGCCCGCCAAGCTCGCGGCGATGGAGAGCCACCTCCAGACCGAGACGGGCGCGCCTCTGCGCATCGGGCCGTTGCGCATCCCGTACGGCCTGAGCCTCCTCGCCTTCCACGACCCGCACGCGCTCGTGAAGGGCCTCGACGCGTTTCCGCCCGCCGACCGCCCGCCGGTCGCGGTCGTCCACCTCGCCTTCCAGGTGATGGTCGCCTGCGGGCTCGCGATGGCCGCGACCGCGCTCCTCGGCGGCGGGCTGTACGTTCGCCGCCGGGCCCTGCCCGACGTGCCCTGGTACCTGCGCCTGGTGACGCTCTGCGGCCCGCTCGGCTTCGTGGCGATCGAGGCGGGCTGGACGGTGACCGAGGTCGGCCGCCAGCCGTGGATCGTCCACGGGGTGATGCGCACGTCGGAGGCGGTGACGCCCATGCCGCATCTGGTCGTGCCGTTCGCGACGTTCACCGTGCTCTACCTGTTCCTCGCCGTCGTGGTCGTCGTCCTCCTTCGACGGCAGGTCTTCGCGAGCCCGCGGCTCGTCGCCCCGGATCAATCGTGATGCCCCTCGAGCTGTGGCTGGCGGGCGTGCTCATGGTCAGCCTCAACCTCTACGCGCTGGGGGCGGGCGCCGACTTCGGGGGCGGCGTGTGGGACATGCTCGCGAGCGGCCCGCGGCAGCGGGCCCAGCGCGACACGATCGTCCATGCCATCGGCCCCATCTGGGAGGCGAACCACGTCTGGCTGATCCTGGTCATCGTCGTGCTCTTCGTCGCCTTCCCGTTGGCGTTCGCGGCCATCGGCACGGCGCTGCACATCCCGCTGACGTTGATGCTGATCGGGATCGTGCTGCGCGGGTCGGCCTTCGCGTTCCGCAGCTACGGCGGCCAGGACGACGCGATGCAGCGCCGCTGGGGCCGCACCTTCGCCATGGCCAGTGTCGTCACGCCCGTGATGCTCGGGGTGTGCGCGGGGGCGGTGGCTTCAGGCGCGATCCGCGTGCGGGACGGACGCGTGGTGACGGGCTTCGTCTCCGCCTGGCTGGCCCCCTTCCCGTTTGCGATCGGCCTCTTCACGCTGGCCCTCTTCGCGTTCCTGGCCGCCGTCTACCTGACGCTGGAGACGGACGACCCGGAGCTGCGGAACGATTTCCGCCGTCGCGCGCTCGTCGCCGCGGTCGTGGTCGGCGCGATGGCGCTCGTCTCGTTCCTCCTCGCCGGCTCGGGCGCGCCTTCGATTCGCCGGGGCTTGGCCCGGCAGTGGTGGTCGGTGCCGTTCCATATAGTGACGGGTCTGGTCGCGGTGGGGGCGATCGCCGCCTTGTGGGCCCGCCGCTTCGCTCTCGCGCGCGGCCTCGCGATGGCCCAGGTCACGCTCGTCCTCTGGGGCTGGGGGCTGGCCCAGTTCCCCTTCCTCATCGAGCCCGACCTCACCTTCGGGTCCGCGGCCGCTCCCGCCAGCGTCCTCAGGCCGATGCTCATGGCCCTGGCCGTGGGAGCCGTCGTGCTCGGGCCCGCTCTCGCCTATCTGTTCCGAGTCTTCAAGGGTGTACAGTGGCCTCGCCCATGAAGCTCGGAACGCGCTCCGATGGCGTGCCCTACGTCCTCTGTGTCCAGGAACAGTGCGCGGCGCCCGCCCACATCGCGAACTGCTTCCGCTGCGCGGGGTTCGGCGAGATGGTCCGCGTGACCGACGGCCAGACGGTGCTGGTGAGGGCGGCGGAGGCGACCCGGGGAGACCTGCCGCAGCTCGCGACGCTGTTCATTCGGTGCACCGAGTGCGGGTCGGATTTCCGCGGGATCACGGGGCTGACCGGAGCCGAGAGCGTCTAGATGTGCTAGCTTTACGTCTTTAATGCTCCGGCGGAGCGTCTTCTTCTTCATCCTCCTGGTCATCGGCCCCGCGGGCTGTGGCGGCTCGCACTCCCCCGACGGGCCCACGACCATCCCCACGCCGCCGGGCACGTCGGTGACGCTCGTCCTCTTCTACGACGAGAACGCCAACGGCGTGGCGGACGGAGGCGAGGTCGTGCGGGTCCCCGACGTGGAGGTGACGGTGGGAGGCCGCACCGGCAAGTCGGAGAAGGCCACCGGCCGCGCCGTCGTCACCGGCGTGCAGAACGGGACCTACCCCGCGAGCATCCGCAACGAGACCCTCCCGCCCTTCTACGTTCCGGGCGCGCCGGTCACCGTCCAGGTGCCGCTCGGCGACGGCGCGCAGATCGGCGTCCCGCTTCTCCTCCCCATCGGCCGCAACAACCCCAACCAGTACCTGGCCTTCGGCGACAGCATCACGCGCGGCGACGGCTCGACCGACGGGCACGGCTACCCGCCGCGGCTGCAGGCGAAGCTGTCGGCGCACTTCGACTACGCCAACGTCCGCAACCGGGGCGCGGACGCCACCAACAGCTACGAGGCGGTCGAGCGGATCAACAACAACAACAACCTCATCAATGACGCCTACGCGCTCATCCTCTACGGCACCAACGACTGGAACATCCCCTCGTGCCAGGACGTCCCGTCCACCTGTCCCACCGTAGAGAACCTGCGCAAGGTCGTCCAGCGCGTGAAGCGCGCGGGGACCCTGCCGTTCCTCGCCACCCTCGTCCCCGTGAACCCCGCCATCAACGCCGGCCGCAACCAGTGGGTCGCCACCATCAACACCGCCATCAAGACGATGGCGCGCGAGGAGGGAGCGTTCGTCGTCGACCTCTACCAGGCCTTCCAGAACCAGGGCGGCGACCTGTCGCGGTTCTTCTCCGACGCCGTCCACCCCAACGACGCCGGCTACGACGTCATCGCGAACGGGTTCTTCGAGGCGATCGCCCACGGCAAAGCCGCGCCCTGAGGGCGCGGTCGCTTACCTGGGGACGTCCTCGATTCGCACGCCTTGCCCGGCCCGGATCGCGCTCCGCTCCAACCAGATCAACTGCGGCGCTCCATTTCAGCAAGCTTCGGGATATTCCCTTTCCGGCACCGTGTCCGTCACAGGTCCTCTGGCTTAAGGCCAGTGTGCTTGGCGATGCGAGCAAGCATTCGTGGCCCCACCTCCTCACCGTCGTGGAAGGCGAACACGAAGTCGGAAGAGCCCGATCGAGACAAGACCCGGTGCGAGCCGGACTGCCTCTTGATGACCCACCCGATTCGAGCCAACGCAGCGAGCACCCGCTGTGCCCGGGTACCTGGCCAGTTGCTCACGCAGCGTTGAAGGAGATGTCGATGAGCTCTGGACCTGCCTCGCCGTGCTCAAGCCGGTCCGCGACGACTCGAAGGGCCAATGCCTGCACCTTCGCTTGGGCCTCTGACTCCGAGCTCCCGTAGGCCAAGACCCCAGGCAACTCCGGTACCTCAGCTAGCCACCGCCCGTCCTGCTCACGCTCGATCTCGACCCTGAACCTCACCGACCTATTCTACTCCCGGCATGCGGGAGGCATCTCAGCTGTAGCCGGTAGTTCGCCGACCGTGTGATCACGAGGCCTTGAGGAGTGAGCGCTCGACGACCTTTGGCAGTTCTACTGCGACGAACCAGTCTGCCGGGTACAGATAGTCCTCGGCGTCTTCATCAATGACACGAATGAGGCCGTCTGCCTCCGCCCGTCGATCCGGGATCACGACATAGATCTTGTTCCGCTCCAGCGATGCCTGGTTGCCGTCGTTCCGAATGCAGACGGCGAACCGATTCGACACTCTCTTCTTCAAGCCATGCCGTCATTCCAGAGACCGCTTGAATTTCATGTTTCTCTTGCCAATACCATGCGCTTCATAGCGGCGACCGCTCAGTGAGGGCGGGAAGCGAGGCTGCGAGGCGCGCGACGTCCGGAGGTCCGGCGGTGGAGGGCGGCCGAAGGCTTGCGCCGCGGCGACGCGGCCTTGACCTTGGCGGCCTTGTGCGGCGCGGCGTTGGGATGCGCCGCTTCCACGTCGGGGAGGTAGCCCGTCACGAGGCTCTCGTCGGGACGATGACCGTCCGCATACGTATAGACGTGGAATGAGTTGTTGCGCTCGCGCAGGCTCTCGACCTTCCCCTCGTCCTCGAGCTTCGCCACGTCCTGCATCACGAAGTTCTGCTCGTCGGACGCCATGAACTTGTAGGAGATGTCGAAGGCCATGCCGGTCGTGTGCGGCGCCATCTCCACTCCGGTCGCGTTGGGGCTGTTGCGCACCATGCGGCGCTGGTAGCGCTGCGTGCGCACGAGCGACGTGATCGGCAGGCGGCGCCCGAACTGCTCGTGGTAGTCGTGGGCGAGCTTGAGGAGGGTGACGCGCGCCTCGGGCCGGATGAAGCTCAGCAGCCGCACCTGGAACCGCGTGCGGTCCGCGGGATCGTTGAGGTCGTAGGAGAGTCCGCGGAAGTCGTAGGCCATGTCGGTGATGGCCTTGTATTCCTTGAAGAGCAGCTCGCGCCGGTCGGGGTCGCTATAGAAGGACGCGAGCAGCTCCCGCTCCGCCCGGGCCTTGGCTCCCGTCTTCCCGGGCCGCTTCTCGTCCTCCGCGAGCTGCGCGTCGTAGGCCGAGTACGCCTCGAAGTCGGGGAACAGCTTCACGTCCTTGTTGGTGGCGGCGTCGTAGTGCGCGAGCGGGTCCTCGCGGCTCGCGGTGCCCACGTCGTAGAGGATGTAGTCTTCGCCGAGGGCGGGCATCTCGACGAGCTCGCCTCTCTGCACCATCTCCACCAGCTCGCCCGCGTCGTGGGGCAGGTCGAAGTTCTCTTCCTTGGAGTCGGCCATCTGCAGCGCGAGGAAGCGCCGGCGGTCCTCGTAGTGCTGCAGCTCGGGCGGGACGTCGATCTTGCCCGCCGACCCGCGAACCTCCTCGACCTTTTCCAGGGCGGCGGCCCACGTCTCCGGCGGCACCGCAGTCGCCTTTGGCTCGGGCGTCGGGGCCGGCGTTGCCACGGTGTCCTGTTTTTGTTCTACCGATGGAGGTTCCTGGCGGCAGGCCGCCAAGGCCAGCGGAAGTGCCCCCGCAAAGCACACCGCCAGCGTGAGTTGGCAGACGGGACGTCCGAGCCTTTCTACCTGGGAACGCATCATTGACGGAGGGAGCAAGATCCAGGCCAGGGGTTCTGACCTTCCCTTCTATTGTAGCGTCACATCGGAGGTCGCGAGATTCCCGAAGTGGATATCAGAAGGTCGGCCTCGCTCTTTCGCTGCACGAGATCTCCGCGCTTGCCCTGTATGCTGCGCCGCGCGCCAGCAATCCCGGTTCCCTGCTGCATGGCCTGCGCCATCACGAGCAACGTGCAGCCTCGCGCCAGCATGGCCAACTCGACCGTGCGCGCTTGCATCGCGCTTACGGCCGAGGGTCCGCCGAGGTCGACCGTGATTGCTTCCGCGTAGTCGGCAAGCAACGGGAGCACCCATCTGTCTTCCTTGCGCAGAGCCCGGCGCTTCCAGAAGGCACGCCACGGATGGCGCACAGCGTTGAAATTTCCAAGCAGTGCATCGCCACGACGACGCCGCACAACTGGCGCTCGCCCAGGCTCATGTTCAGCGCGCGTGGTTGCTGCTCGGTCTCAATGTTGGTGGCCATGATTGATTATGCGGGTGCAGCCCTGCAGAAGGAAAGAGGCGCGGGACCAGCGGTGGCGTACTTCGGACGCGGCGATGCTTAGGATAGATTGCGCAGCAATATCCCCGGTCGCTAGGGTCTGTGCGTGGAGGCAAGGAGATGCTCGCGTTCTTCGGAGGTAAGCGCATGTTGTTCGGACTGATGATCGTCGGCGGTACTCTGCTGCTGGTGGCGGCAGCGTGGCTGGGGTTCCAGAACCGCTCCTCGGAGTCGCTTCGGTCGAACGCGGTGACGGCGGCCGTGGTGGGCGTCGCCGGTCTGCTGGCAACACTCTGGTTCAGCCTCAAGGCACCGGACGCACGTGAGGCAGTCTTCCCGGTCGTCTTCGTGCTGGACACGCAA
>QHVJ01000593.1 GCA_003222275.1 Acidobacteriota bacterium
CTGGACGACGGTGACGACGAGGCCGATCGCGGCCAGGATGTTGCCGACCCGCACGCACTCCTTTTCCGGACCGATTTTCACGACCGCCTTGCCGGTGTTGTGGACCTGCCAGGCGATCTCCCAGCCCTTGGACTCGCTGCAGGCGATGGCTTTCTGCAGCTGCTTCACGACCTGCTCGAAGGTGTGACAGTCGCAGTTGTGCAGGACGGTCATCCACGGCGGGGCGACTTCCGTCTCCGTCCCGGTGACTTCCTCGACCTCGGGAGTCGGTAGGGTCCGCTCGGGCATAGCTGAAGTTTAAGTCGATAGGCAAGCCTGCAACAGCAGCCCGGGAACGGGCACGAGCCGCCGGGCGACCGGATCGGCGGCGAGGCGCAGCCCCTCCAATGCGTACGCACCCAGGAGCGCCGGGCTGGCCGGATCGCCGAACACGACCAGCGTCATCTCGGCTTGTTCTCCGATCCGGATCCAGGTCCGGCCGATGTCCCGTTTGACGCGCCTGCCGTCTGCCAGCAGAAAGCTGTCACGCGCATGAGGGGTCACACCGAGTGCGTCGAGCAGCGGGTGTGGGAGACTCGTGTACGTGGCGCCGGTATCGACCAGCGCGTCGATGCGCTCGAAGCGCCCGCCGGTCGGGTCCCCGACCTCGATCTCCACGCGGAACGTTCCCATGTGTCTTCTCGGCTCATCAGAGCCTAATGGCTCGGGGCGGTCAAGTGTCGCGCTTCGAGGACACCTCGCTCTTCGAGCGGCTTGCGAGACGTCAGTCGAGGACGCGATCGGCGCGGAGCAACAGTGACGGGGGGATCGTGAGCCCGAGCGCGTGAGCAGTCTTCACGTTGAGGACCAGCTCGAACCGGCCTGGCTGCTCGACCGGCAGGTCGGCCGGCTTGGCGCCCCTGAGGATCTTGTCGACCAGATTGGCGACGAGCCGATACTGTTCGCTGAGGCTCGAGCCGTACGACATCAGGCCCCCCGCCTCGGCAAACTCGCGTCGCGCGTAGATCGCGGGCAGCCTGGCCTTCAACGCGAACTCCGCGATGCGCGCCCGATGGATCGTGAAGAGGCCGTCGGCCAGCACGGCCAGCGCGCCGCTCCGATCGGCGACGATCGACGCGAAGGCGGCGTCCAGCTCCTGCGGCGTCCGGGCGCCCACGGCGTACAGTTCGAGGCCGAGGGCCCTGGCGACTTCCCGGCTCTGGCGCAACTGGACCTCGGTCTGGTTGCCTGCCGGGTTCTGCAGGACAGCCACCCGCTTGAGGCGTGGAGCCACCTGCTTCAAGAACTCGATGTGCTTGCCGATTGGAGAGACGAAATCCGCGACACCGGTGATATTGCCGCCGGGGCGGGCCATGCTCGTCGCGAGCCCCGTCTCGACCGGATCGCCGGTGATCCTCATCACGATGGGAACCGTCGTGGTGGCGTCCTCGCGGCGGTGGCCGCCGGGGCGCTGGTGGCGAAGATGAGGTCGACCGGCTCGCGGACGAGCTCGGCGGCGAGAGCCGGCAGACGCTCGTAGCGACCGTTCGCCCATCGGTATTCGAGCACGACGTCCCGCCCCTCGACGTAGCGTAGCTCCCGGAGTCGTTGGCGAAAGGCGTCGAAGAAGTGACCCGCGGCCGCCTCCGAGGCCGCCGACAGGCACCCGATACGGACGAGCTTCCCCGTCTGCTGCGGCGCTGCCGGCAGCGGCAGCGTCAGCACGATGCCGGCGGCGATCGCGCAGATCGTCACACGCTCGTGTCTCATGACTTCGTCGCACCTCGCCCGACCTCCTTCGTCAGTCATTCGGCTCGCCGAGCGCGCCCGATGCGCGCAGGGCGGCG
This sequence comes from Acidobacteriota bacterium, assembly GCA_003222275.1. Lineage (GTDB taxonomy): Bacteria > Acidobacteriota > Vicinamibacteria > Fen-336 > Fen-336 > AA32. Next base: position 1,827 of record QHVJ01000593.1, read on the forward strand.
ATGCGGGCCGGATCATACTGCAGCAGCGTGCGGAGGATCTCGTCGGTGTGCTGGCCGAGGGCGGGGGCGGGGCTGAGGTTCGGCGCAGCGCCCTCGGTCTTCACGGGCGAGCCGACCTCGCGCAGGACGCCGAAGCGCGGGTGCTTGACCTCGACGATCATGTCACGCGCGGCGACCTGCTCGTCGGCGAGCGCCTCGGCGATCGTGTTCACCGGGGCGCACGGCACCTTGCCGCGCAGGCGCGACAGCCATTCGGACGTCGTGCGCTCGGCGAAACGCGCCTTGAGGATCGGCACCAGCACGGACTTGTGGGCGAGCCGATCGGCGAACGTGGCGAAGCGCGGGTCGCGCGCGACCTCCGGCAGGTCCATCGCCTGCACGAGGCTCGTCCAGAACTTCTCCTTGTTGCAGAAGATGACGATGAAGCCGTCG
>QHVJ01000589.1 GCA_003222275.1 Acidobacteriota bacterium
CGTGTAGAAGTTGTGGACGCGAGGGCCGAGCAGCGGCGCGAAGCGGAGGACCGCGATCCGCAGCTCGGGGTAGCGGCGGGAGAACGACGCCGCGTGCTGCTCGGCCTCCAGCTTGTCGCGGACCCAGCCGAGGGCCGGATCGGGCTGAAGCGGGCGGTCCTCGGTCAGGAAGGCCGGATTCTGCCCGCGCGCTCCGTAGACGGCGGTGAACGAGCGCATCACGACGCGGCCCACCCCCGCCGCCGCCGCCGCGGCGAGAACGGCGAGGGTCCCGATCGACTCCAGCTCGTGGACGTGGGTCGTGTCGCGGCGGGGCCCGGTGTAGAAGGCGAAGTGCAGCACCGCCTCCACGTCCTCCTCGCGAAAGACGTCGAGCAGCCGCTGGTCGGCGGCGGGCTCGGTGAGGTCGACGGCGCGATGACGGACGTCGAGGGCGGCGGGGGGCGGCGCGACGTCCGCCACGAGGAGCCGGGCGGCGCCCTTCGTCTCTACCAGGCGTCGAAGCAGCCGTGCGCCCAGGAAGGACGCGGTGCCGGTGAGGGCGATGCGACCCATGGCGCTAACGAGCGCCGCGGGGCCGAGGCCGGAGCTTCGGCTTCGTGCGCCGGCGCTCCAGGACGGGCTCCTCGCGCTCGGCCTTCAGCGCCGCCAGCTCCCGCTCGAGGGCCTCGATGCGGGCGACGGCCCGGCGAAACTCGCTGCGGGTCGGCACGTTCATGGCCTTCAGGGCCTGTCCCACGGCGACGTCCACGCGCTCCTTCCCCTTCATCGCGGCCTGCATGGCCTTGACGAAGTTCGGGTTCTTCATCAGCTCCTCGGAGACCTGGTTGAAGACCGCCTCGCCGCGGGCGCGCCAACGATCGAAGACGCTGTTCTCATCGCTCATGGGAGCCTCGTCTTCTCTGAGCAGGGGGGTGCTGCGCCGCACCCCCCTGAACCCCCCGCGCGCTGCGCGGGAGTGAATCCCGCTCCGCGCGCAGCTTTGGCGCGCGGAGCTTTGGCCGCGGGCGAGCGCGGAACGTTGCGCGGTCCACCTCGGCCGCGAGGTGCTCACGGAACTCCTCGGCCGCCATCGAGCCCACTTCGCGCCCCGTGCGGAACTCGATCGCCTCGATGGCCGACGCCCAGACGTTCTCACGGCGGGCGACCTCGTCGGCATCGCGCACCCGGCCGTATTCCTGGACGTAGCGGTTGTGCCGGCAGAGCATCCGGAAGGCGTGCTGGGTATCGGGGCGCCGGATGGGCAGGCCGAGAATGCGCACGTCGTTCCCCACGTCGTGGATCGGCTGGCCCCACTCGCCGTAGCTGCCGAAGATCGTCCCCAGCTTGCCGAGGGCGCTGGCGAGCTTGGGCTCCTTGAGCTTCTCGAGCACCGTGGTCACGATCGGCAAGGTGACGTTGCGGTAGAGGGTGGGGTCCGACAGGCGCACGTTGACCCCCAGCTCCTCGCGCGTGATGCGGACGATGTCCTCCGAGCGGATCCGGTTGTCGGTGGCGAGGTGGATGCGCGTCCCGATCGCCTCGGGTACGGTCAGAGCGGCCAGGATGCCCTGGACCACGCGGTCGACGGGCACGAGGTTGAGCTGGGCGCTGGGGTCGCCGGGAAAGCCGCTGGCCACGAAGCCGATGGCACGGGCGCGCGCGCGGGCGAGGGGGTCGCGCCCCGCCGCCGTCACCGCTTCCTTCACCCGGCCGAACCCGTTGATCGGCGCGTTGACGACCTTGGTGTCGCCGCGGTTGTTCCCGTTGCGGGACGCCCCGATGACGATGGAGGGCAGCAGCTGCACCACCCTCAGGCCCAGGTCGACCAGGAAGCGGTCGGTCTCGAGCGAGGCCATCGCCTTCGTCAGCTCGTAGAAGTTGTTGTAGAAGCGGCGCGGGAAGACGAGAGCGTTCTCCTGGGCGAGCGACGCCTTCTTGCGCCCGTGGATGTAGGACGTCTCGATGGCCACGTGGTGCACGAAGGGCGAGCCCGGCGCGTGCTGCAGCGCCAGCGAGAAGCGGAGCGCGTTCGCGCAGCCGGTCACGTTCGCGCGGAACGAGTTCTCGTAGGTGTCGTCGAAGGAGACGCTGGCCGCGCAGTGGATCACGTGGGTCAGCGTCTGGCGCAGGGCCGCGACTTCCTCGGGGGCAAGACCGAGGTCCGAGCGCTCGATGTCCCCCGAGACGAAGCGGAACCTCTTCGCCCTCGCGCCGTGGATCCCGAGCCGCTTCAGCAGCAGCGCGCCCCGCTCCGGAGGGCTCAGCACCTTGACCACTTCCTTCGTCTTCGGGTCGCGGACGCTCTCCGGCCGCACCACCGCCACCACCTCCTCGACGCGTCGGTCGTCGGCGATCTGGACGAGGATTTCCTTGCCGAGGAAGCCGGTGGCTCCCGTCAGCAGCACGCGCAGGCGCGGGGTGCGGCCGCGGGCACGGAGCGTGGCGGCGGCCTCGCGCTGCAGCTTGTCGATCCGATCGCGCAGCTCGCCTTCGGCAAGGTGGGTGGGCTCGCGGAACTGGAAGTAGTGGTCGCGGCCGACGACACCGAGAAGCTTCCGCACTCGACGCTCCACGCCGTCGCCGCCGAAGAAGGCGCCCGCGGCGCGGGCCGCGGCGGAGCCGACGAGGTTCACCGCGCGCAGGCCCTCGTCGACGAGGTCCTCCTTCTTGGTGAGCCGGAGGATCCGGCTGGCCGCGAACTGCGCCGCCACCTCCAGCGGATGGTGATCGCGGTGCGCGTGCACGAGCAGCTCGTCGGGATCGATCTCGCCCGGAATCTCCTGTCCGGTCAACCGGCTGATGCGGGCGATGTAGCGTGAGGGTGCGGTGTCGTCTAGAGGCTCCGGGCGCTGCGGGGCGCGCCTCGCGATGGCGCCGGCCGCTCTCCGTCGGGCGGGCCGGACCGCTCCCGCTCTCGTCTTATGGGTCGCCATGCTCCTCCGGAGGGGCCCTATTGTGCTCCATTTTCGTCATCCGAAGGCTTATCGCTGGACCGAGTCAGTGGGCAGCGGGGGCGCGCTCGCCGGCGCCTGCCGGTGCTTCGTCGCCTGCTCGAAGGCGTAGGCGAGCGCGATCAGCGTGGGCTCGCTGAACCGGCGGCCCGAGAACGTGACGCCGAACGGGGTCGGGTTGGCGACCGGGGCCACGGGAGGAACGAAGCCGCCGGGCACGACGATGCTCGGGTAGCCGGCCTTGGCCGGGGCGGCCGCGCCACGGTTCTGCGGGAAGAGGATGGCGTCGAAGTCGTCGTCGGTGCCCTCGATGCCGTCGGGACCGTTGAAGACCGCATCCAGCCCGGTCCGCGTGAGCGCGAGGTCCTTCGCGCGATCCGCCAGATAGCGCTGCGTGTCGGCGCTCCCCGCGCTCGTGTCGAGCTGGTCGGCGGCGAGGAAGATGGCCTGGCCGTACTTGAGGGCCACCGCGGCATGCGCGTTGTTGAACGCGATGATGTCGCCGAGCGTGTGCACGGGCGCGTCCGGGCGGTCGGCGAGATAGTTGTTCAGGTCGTGCTTCTGGCCGTACATGAGGACGGTCGAGCAGTTGGCGGGGGCCGGGAACGACGTGCAGATCCCGAAACCCGAGATGTCCGCCTGGTTGGGTATCTCATAAGGGTCCGCGACGAAGGCGCCCTCGTGGCGGAGCGCCTCGATCGCGTTCAGCATGATCTGTTGCTGGTCCGCGGAGAAGCCGTTCCAGTACGGCACCCGGGGCACGGCGATGCGCGCGCCGCCGAGAGCGTCCCTCTTCAGGAACTTCGTGTAGTCGCGGTGGCAGTCGTCGTCACGGCCATCGTCGTCGTCGTCGTTGTGCTCGCCCTCGTCGCCGTGGCCGTCGAGACAGGCGGCCGTCGCGGGATCGTCCGGGTCGAACCCCGCGATCGTACCGAGCAGGATGGCGGCGTCGGTCACGGTGCGCGCAAGCGGACCGGCCGTGTCCTGGTCCCCGG
>QHVJ01000243.1 GCA_003222275.1 Acidobacteriota bacterium
CTCTTCGCCCGCGGCCAGGCTGCGAGCGAAGCGGGATTCACTCCCGCGTAGCGAGCGGGGGTCAGGGGGACGCGCCGCAGCACCCCGCCCGTAGCTACAGGCTGCGAGCGAAGCGGGATTCACTCCCGTGTAGCGAGCGGGGGGTCTGGGGGGTACGCCGCTAGTACCCCCCAGCTCAACGACGGAGAGGTACGCAAGTGGTTGAAGCGGACGGTCTCGAAAACCGTTATGCCCGAAAGGGTATCGTGGGTTCGAATCCCACCCTCTCCGCCAATCGGCCGGCGGTCGTCGACCTCAAGCGGTCTTCGACTTCCAGAGTCCGAGCACGGCGCCCGTCGGGTCGCTGATGATGCTGAGCCAACCGGCGCCCGGCACTTCATGGACGTCCTTGATGATCGTGGCGCCCAGGGATTTGGCCTTCTGCGTCGAGGCCGTGATGTCCTCCACCTCTACGTAGGCGAGCCAGGTCGACGGCTCGCCGGGCATCGGGTGCTTCAGGATCCCACCGCCGGTGCCACCCGTCTTGATCATCGTGTACCGGCCGGTGGGGCCCATCTCTACGTCTTCCGTCTGCCAGTCGAACAGCCTCCCATAGAACTTCTTCGCCTTGTCGACGTCGGTCGTGTTCAGCTCTACGTGGACAAAAGGATTGGCCATGCGCGGTTCCTCCCTGCGAAATCCAGAGTAGCATCCGGATCCTGATGGGATGCGCCCCTCGTCTCGGTTGTCGGCGGCCCGCGCTTCCGGTACCTTAGACCATAGGCTCGTAGCAGCGGAGCGCCGGATTCACTCCGGCGCGGAGTGACGGGGGGTCTGGGGGGTGCATTCCCGCCCGCACCCCCAGCATCAAGGAGAGATGCGAGAGCCAGGCTGAATCGGCATGACTGGAAATCATGTGAAGGGGAAACTCTTCCGGGGGTTCGAATCCCCCTCTCTCCGCCAACTCGAGAGGACGAAGCTCCGCTGACGCCGCGGAGGCGAATTCACTTCAGCGCAGGCCGCTGACGACGTACAGGTCGGAGAGGACGCGCTCGTAGCTGTAGAAGTACGAGTTGCCCGTAGGGGTCATGCAGAAGTCGATGGAGGAGACCCCGACGGCGTCCCGCGACAGCAGCCTCTTCCAGAGTTGCCGCGTGTTACGTACCAGGTCCAGTCGATAGACGGAGGCCGGGATCTCGCCGCGGCGGAAAACCCAGAGCTGGCGGCCGTCGGGCGTCCAGCCTAGAGGCCGGTCGCCGGGCTCGGACGCGGCCACCAGGCGCGGCGCCCCGCCCGCGACCGGCCACAGCGAGACCCTCTGGCCGGAGCTGACGGCGGCGGCAAGCGTGCCGTCGGGTGATATCGCGAGCACCCACGTGTCTTCGGGCGTGAGGGCTCGCGGTGCCCCGCCCGAGACGTCCTGCACGTACGAGCGCGGTCCGCGGCCGGGTTCGCGTCCGACGAAAACGATTCGGCGGCCATCCGGAAACCACAATGCGTCCCAATAGGAGGAGATGCCGTGATTCGGGAGCGGCGTCGGATCGCCGGCGCCGGTAGGCAGGAGCACGAGCTGGTTCGCGGCGCCGGTCGTGGCGACCACGAGACGGCCGTCCGGTGAGAGGTCCAGGGGGAAGCCGCCACTGAGGCCGAGCCGAATGGCCGGCGACCCGTCGGTCGGACGGATGTAGACGCCGAAGCGATCGCCGAACAGGATCCGGGTGCCGTCCGGAGACACATCCACCACACCGGAGCGGTCGAACCAGGAGAGGTCCTTCTCCTCGCTCTCGCCCGGCGCAACGCCCACCAGCGTCATGCGCTCATCGTCCCGCGTCAGAAGCACGCGCCCGTCCGTGGCGGTGTCCCTCAGGGTCAGCGATTCGGGCGCGGGCAGTATCAGCCGCTGCCGTCCCTGCAGGTCGACCGCGCGGAGCGCGCGATGATCGCCCGCCTCCCCGGCGGTGAACCACACCTCGTCACCGCGCGGCGACCAGGCCAGCCCCTGGGCGCGGGGCCACTCGCGCGTCAACTCTCTCCGCGCGCCGGACAGGTCCACGACGGCGACCACGCCGCCGACGGTGGCCTGCGTGCGATCCTCGAGGAAAGCCACCCGCTGGCCGTCGCGCGCGACCCTCGGGTTGTTGATCGTCCCCGGAGATTCGTACAGCACGTGGCCGGGCGGGTACTCGAGCCGGCTCGGACCCGCCGCCCGGCGGCGCACGACGGCGAGCTTCGCTTCGCCGGGCGCCCAGTCGGCGTCCACCACGTCTTCGAGCAGCTCGCGGGGAGCGCCACCGCCGAGGGAGGCCACCGCCAGCGTGCCGACCGGCCGCCGTTCACCCGTCTCGCGCTGCCGCACGAGGAGAGCCAACTCACCGGCCTTCGCCGCCAGCACGTGCGCGGCCAGGTAACCGAGCGGCCGCGACTCCGGGCTGCGGGGTGAGGTCTGCCACACCTGCAGCGGCCTTCCCTCGCGCGCCGCGCTGTAGAGGACGTCGTCGCCGCCGGGCGCGAACCGGGCCGCTCCGATCGATCCTCGCTGGAACGTGATCTGCTGGAAGGCCGGCGCCGGCCGGGGCTGCAGCTCTGCCCGCGCCAGGAGCACGAGGACGGTTACGGCGGCGAGCGCGAGGGCGAGGGCGAGCCTGCGCGCGGTCCGGCCGCGGCGCGCGGTCTGCGGGAGCGCGGCCGCCGGCACCTCTTGGAGCTGCTCCAGCGCGAAGGCGAGGTCATGCGCACACTGGAAGCGCTCCTGCCGGTTCTTCTCGAGGCAGCGCCGCACGAGCCGGACCACGGCGGGCTTCAGGCCGGGCTTGACCTCGAGCAGGTCGACCGGCTCGTCATGCAGCACGGCGTGCATCGTCTCGACCGGCGACGGTCCACGGAATGCGCGCACGCCGGAGAACATCTCGTAGAGGACCGATCCGAGGGCGAAGAGGTCGGTCCGGGCATCCACGGTGTCGCCGAGGACCTGCTCGGGCGCCATGTACCCGGCGGTCCCGCAGCCGGCGCCCATGCGGCTGGCGGGAGAGACCGTCGTGTCTTCCGGAGCGCCGGTGGGCTCTCCCCTCTCCAGCTTGGCCAGCCCGAAGTCCAGCAGCTTGACCCGGCCGTCCAAGGTGACGAACACGTTGCCCGGCTTGACGTCCCGGTGGTAGATGCCCTTCTCGTGAGCGGCGGCGAGGGCGTTGGCGATCTGGGCGCCGTACTCGAGCGCCTTCCGGAGGGGAACGGGGCCTCGGTCGAGCCGCTGCCGCAGCGACTCGCCTTCGAGCAGCTCGGACACGACGTACGGTATCGGTGCCTCGATGTCGACGTCGAAGACGGCCGGGATGTTGGGATGGTTGAGCGACCCCGCGGCCCGCGCTTCCCGGCTGAGAAGCTGCAAGTGCTCAGGCGAAGCCGCCGAGCGATAAAGGACCTTCAGCGCCACGTCACGCTTGAGACGCGCATCGCGGGCGCGATACACCTCGCCCATGCCTCCGGCGCCGATGATGCATACGATCTGGTAGGGGCCGAGACGGTCACCCGGCGACAGGATGACGGCGCCCGGCGGAGCCGCTCGCAGCCGGGCCACGTTGGGCGTGCCCCCCAGGGTGGTCGTGCGGAGCGGAAGAGGCTCCGGGCTCGGTTGAACGGCCGTATCGCGCCTCGATCCCAACCGGGATGAACGCCGCAACATCGTCCGCGGCAAGAACTCTCTCAACGTCGACAGCCCTTTCCCGTCGGAGCGGAAATCACCCGCCGTCTGCGCGCTACGTGCAATGCGGCGCACGGAACGCGAACGGCGGTCGGGAATGTCGCTATTGGGAATTTCTGTGTGCGATCGGAATGTACCGCCGCGCCCGACCGAGGTCAATCGTCAACTCGACGCGGCGAGACTTTTGTCAGGCAGACGTATACGACGCTTACGTTTTGTGGCTCGTTTTGGGATTTTCAGGCGCAGTATGGCGAAACGAGCGGTCGCCTTTGCTATTCGACCGTTACCGTTGCTTGCGATCGGTCTTCTTGGCCTCGACGCGGTTCGTCTTGGCGTCGACGCGGTTCTTGCAGTCGGCGAGCGTGCGCTTGCGCTGGTCCTTGAACCGCTTCTGCTCGGATTTCTGCTGTTGCTGTAGATCCTCGCAGCGACGGCTCTTGCCCCCGCCCGCGCCTGCTCGGCACTGATCGAAGGCCAGCCGGTGGCGGTCGCGCAGGATCCTTTCTTCGTGGCCGAGTCGCTCCTTGTCCTCCTTGCATACGGGCTGGCCGAAGAACGGGATGGAGCGCGCCTCCGACAGGGAGGGCGCCGCGAGCACGGCCACCGCTACCGTCAAGACCAAGGACCCGAATTGCTTGGAACGCATGATTCGCCTCCCAGCGGCGCCCCCGCCGCGGCCGGCGTGGTGGCGCAGATCACACTCGAGCGGCACCGTCAGCGCACACTACTGCCGTCTGGCCCAGGGTCCTATGAAGAGAATCACAACTCGGCCGGGTGGAATGGCCCCCGGCCTTGGTGACACGCCGCGAACCGGGCCGTAGACTGCACCGGCTTGTCATTCCCCAGCGAATCCACGCCCCCGACGGTCGGCCGCTACGAGATCCGCCGCGAGATCGGCCGCGGCATGATGGGGGTCGTCTACGAGGCGTTCGATCCCGCCCTGGGCCGCGCGATCGCGCTCAAGGTCATCCATCTCGCGTTCCCGGTCACGCCGGAGGAGAGCGCCGCCTTCGAGCAGCGTTTCCTCACCGAGGCGCGTATCGCCGGGCGTCTCTCCCATCCCGGGATCGTGGTGGTCCACGACGCCGGTCGCGACGCCGACACCGGCACGCTCTTCATCGCGATGGAGTACCTGGAGGGACGCACGCTGTCGCAGTCCAGCCCCGAGCCGCCCCTGGACTGGCGCGAGGTCTTCCGTGTCGGCGGCCGGCTGGCCGAGGCACTCCATCACGCCCATGCCGGCGGCGTCATCCATCGCGACATCAAACCGGCCAACATCATGGTGCTCGCCTCGGGGGACCCGAAGATCATGGACTTCGGCATCGCCAAGGTCGAGACGGCGCGGATGAAGCTCACCGCGACCGGGCAGTCCTTTGGCACGCCGCTCTACATGTCCCCGGAGCAGGCGCTCGGACAGGAGGTGGATCCCCGCACGGACCTGTTCTCCCTGGGCGCGATCCTCTACTGGCTCGTCACCGGCCGGCTGGCCTTCGGCGCCGAGAGCATGATGGCCATCATCGGCAAGGTACTTCACAAGGACCCGCCACCCCCGTCGACGTTGCGTCCGGAGGTCCCGGGCGACGCCGACTACGTCATCGCCCGTGCCCTGGCCAAGGCTCCCGCGGACCGCTACCCGAGCGGCGGGACGATGGCCGAGGACATCGCCGACGTCCTGGCCGGCCACTCGCCGCGGCACCGTGCCGATTGGAGCGGGGCCCGCGCGCCGGTGATGGCGTTGAACGTGCCGGCGGGGTCCACGCCGGCACCCCTCGAGCCGCCGCCGGCCGAAGCGAAGACGAGCAGCACCGCCCGATCCTCGTCCCCGGCGCGGCCCGAGCGGACGGCGACTCTGCACGACCGCCGGCCGCGGCCGCCCCGGCGCGTCCCGCGCTCGCTCGCGGCCGTCGTCGGTGTGATCGTTCTCCTCGGCATCGCGGGATTGCTTCTCGTCGCGCGCCGGAGCCGGACGACGGCCTCTCCGCCTTCGCCTTCCGCCGAAGCCGAGGCCGGCGTGTCCCCGTCCGCCTCGCCCTCTTCGGGCCTGGCCGGCCTGCTGTCGGCACTGCAAGGGGAGAAGCCCGCCCAGCTCGCCATCGATCTCGAGCACCCCTTGAGGAGCGTCACCCTCCGCATCTGGGTGGACGGCGAGCTCGCGAAGGAGGAGAGGGTCGCGGGGCGCATCACGAAGAAGGTCATCGGACTCACGCTGCGCAAGGGCGTCTCCCACGACCTGATCGAGGTGAAGCCGGGCCGGCACGACATCCAGGTCCAGGTCGCCTGGGACGACGGGGAACGGACGCAGCGCATCTCGGGAACGTTCAAGCCCGAATCGACGCGGAGGCTGGACGTGACCCTCGGCCGGGTGCTGAAGGACCTCACGCTGGAATGGAGATAGGGCCGGGGATTGAGGTAGGCTAGAGCCGGGGTCGCCCGCACGTGGGCCCCGGCCCTGCGCAACGCGAGACGCCCAACCCCGCCAGGCCCGGAAGGGAGCAACGGTCAGGCGATCCTCGAGTGTGCCGCAGGACAGCCGGGGTTCACGTCCGGTCGGCCCCAGCCCTTCCATGCCCTACCTCGTCCTCGCGCGTAAGTGGCGGCCCAAGACCTTCGACGAGGTCGTGGGCCAGGCCACCGTCACCCGCACGCTGCGCAACGCGCTGGCGTCGGGCCGCATCGGCCACGCGTTCCTTCTCTCGGGCGCGCGCGGTGTCGGCAAGACGACGACGGCGCGCATCCTGGCCAAGGCCCTCAACTGCGTGAAGGGGCCGACGGCGGATCCGTGCGGGGAGTGCGACTCGTGCCGGGAGATCGCCGCCGGGACCAGCCTCGACGTCCAGGAGATCGACGGCGCCACCAACAACAGCGTCGACCAGATCCGCGAGTTGCGGGAGAGCGCGCGCTACAACCCGGCCCGTGACCGCTTCCGCATCTGGATCATCGACGAGGTCCACATGCTCTCGACGGGCGCCTTCAACGCGCTCCTGAAGACGCTGGAGGAGCCGCCGCCCAGGGTGAAGTTCATCTTCGCCACCACCGAGTACCACAAGCTGCCCGACACGATCCTCTCCCGCTGCCAGCAGTACGACTTCCGGATGATCCCCGCCCGCGACATCCAGGCCCACCTGCGGGCGGTGGCGCAAGGGGAGAAGATCAAGGTCTCCGACGAAGCCCTGGCCCGCATCGCCCGCGCCGCCGAAGGCAGCGCGCGCGACGCGCTGTCGCTGTTCGACCAGGTCCTCTCGTTCAGCGGGGAGGAGGTGCGGGACGAGGACATCTCGGCGCTGCTCGGCCTCATCGACCGCGAGCTGCTTCTCGCCGCCTCGCGCTCGGTGGCGGCGGGAGACGCGCTCGGGCTGCTGGAGCTGGTCGAGCGGCTCTCCGATTACGGCGCCGACCATCGGAACTTCGCCCGCGAGCTGATCCTGCACTTCCGCGAGATCCTGCTCCTCAAGGCCGCGCCCGACGGGAGCGCGCTGCTCGCGTCGCTCGTGCCCGAGGAGCGGGAGCGCCTCCGTCCGCTGGCGGAGGCGTACTCCGAGGAGGACCTGCTCCGCATCCTCGAGGTGCTCACCCAGCTGGAGACCGACCTGCGCTGGGCGCAGGACCCGCGGGTCACCCTGGAGCTGGCGCTCCTGAAGATGGTCCAGATGAGGCGGCTCGTGCCCTTTGCGGAGCTGGTCGAGCGGGTGGAGCGGCTGGCGGCCGGGGGCCCGGCCCCGCGCGCCGCGGCGCCCTCGGTGCCCGGCCCCGTCGCGCCGTCGCGCAGCGCCGCCCGTTCCCTCGCCTCCGTCGCCGCCCCCGCGAGCGCGCCCGCGTCTTCCGCCCCCGCGTCTTCCGCCCCCGGGGTGGAGCCGGCCAGCCCTGCCGACGGCGCGGCGGGCATCCTGGCCGCGATGATCGGCCTGGCCGCCACCCGGCCGTCGCTGGCCCAGCCGCTGCGGGGCGCCCACGCCCGATTGGACGGGGAAACGCTGACGCTGGACGTGGCGGCGCACTTCGCGACCCTGGTCTCGGAGCACACCGACGACTACCGCGAGCTGGCGCGCAAGGCCGCCGGCCGGCCGCTGAAGGTGCAGGTGGGCGTGGCGCCCGCGACCGAAGCCGAGGCGGCGTCCGCGCCGGCGGAAGCAAAGAAGCGCCGGCTCATGGAAGAAGCGGCGCGCGAGCCGGCGGTGCAAGAGGCCCTCGACCTGTTCGGCGGAAAGGTCGTCGAAGTGCGGGAGAACAAGCCATGAACCCTTTTGGCAACCCGAAACAGCTCATGAAGCAGCTCCAGCAGGCGCAGGAGCGCATCCAGAAGGAGATCCAGGCCCTGGAGATCGAGGCGACGTCCGGCGGGGGCATGGTGAAGGTGGTCATGGACGGACAGAAGAACCTCAAGAGCCTGAAGATCGATCCCGAGGTCGTGAGCAAGGACGACGTCGAGATGCTCCAGGACCTCGTCACCGCCGCGGTCAACGAGGCCGCCCGCAAGGTGGACGAAGCGGTGCAGGAGAAGATCGGGGGCCTCGCCGGAGGAATGAAGCTCCCCGGCATGTTCTGAGCGCGCCGAACGTTCATGCCGGGAGAGTTGGCTAGTCTGCTCATGGCCGAGGCGGTCGAGCTGGTGCTGGACGCGAAGGCGAGGCTCGGCGAGGGCGCCGTCTGGGACGCGCAGCGGCAGCTCCTCTACTGGGTCGACATCGAAGGCCACGAGGTCCACGTCTTCGATCCCGCCGCCGTCCGCGACCGCAGCTTCGCGCTCGGCGACTCCGTCGGCACCGTCGTGCCCCGCGCCAAGGGCGGCCTGGCCCTGACCCTCGGCCGCGCCTTCGCGGCGCTCGACCTCGAGACGCGGAAGGTGAGCGTCCTGGCCGAGCCGGAGGAGGAGAAGGTCCGCCACGGCAACCGCTTCAACGACGGGAAGTGCGATCCGCGGGGCCGTTTCTGGGCGGGCACGATGGCGGTCTCGGAAGCGCCATCGGCCGGCGCGCTTTATCGTTTCGATCCGGACGGACGCGTCCGCCGCATCCTCGAGGGCGTCTCGATCTCCAACGGCATCGCGTGGAGCGCGGCGGCGGACCTCATGTACTACATCGACACGCCCACCCGCGAGGTGGCGGTCTTCGACTACGACGACGCGGCGGGCGAGGTCGCCAATCGGCGCGTCGCGGTCCGCTTTCCCGCCCGGCACGGCTGGCCCGACGGCATGACGATGGACGCCGAGGGCATGCTATGGATCGCGGAGTGGGAAGGCGGCTGCGTGTCCCGCTGGAACCCCGCGCGCGGGAAGCTCCTGCGCCGAATCGCGCTCCCGGTGAGCCGGGTCACGAGCTGCGCGTTCGGAGGCGCCGGCCTCGACGAGCTGTACGTCACGACAGCCTGGTCGCGCCTCGACCCGGGGCAGCGGCGCGCGCAGCCGCTCGCCGGGGGCCTGTTCCGCATCCGTCCCGGCGTGAAGGGCGTTCCGGCGTTTGCCTTCGCCGGTTGAGGCGGGCCGGCGGCGCCGGCCCGCCTTCGCGATTGCGACTACGGGCAGGTCGGCGCGATGTGCTTC
>QHVJ01000590.1 GCA_003222275.1 Acidobacteriota bacterium
TGAGGGCGGCGCGGGCGTCCCAGCGCTCGAGCGCCGTCGCGCCGAGGCGGGCGACGTCCACGCCGTTGACGACGACGCGGCTCTGGCGCCGGTCGAAGAGACGCAGGGCCAGGCCCTCCGCCTCCTGCGCGCGCGAGACGTTCACGATCACGCGCGTCCAGCGCGAGAGGCGGCGCTCCAGCGCCAGATAGGCGGCGCGCGCGGCCGCGCCGTAACCCTCGAAGTGGAGTCCGTGCAGCGTGTGCACGGCGGGCACGCCGAGCAGCCTCGCCACCAGCCGGCCGTAGAGGCCGGCGCCCTTGCCGTGCGAGTGGATGAGGCTCACGCCGCGCTCGCTCACGAGCCGGCGGAGGGCGAGCAGCGTCCTCGGCCGGAGTCGGTCGGTCGCGAGCTCCACCGTCTCGATGCCGCTCTCGCGGAAGCGGTCGAACAGCGCGCCGTCGCGCGGGCCGGCCACGATCGGCCGCCAGCGGCGCGCGCGCAGCCACGTGGCGACCGCGAGCACGTGCTGCGGGCCGCCGCCGGGCTGAGTGGAAACGAGCAGCTCGAGAATGGGTCCCGGCGGCGGCGTCATCCGCGGGAGCGTCGCAGCGCGCGGCGCCACGGCCCCGGCACGGCCAGCGCGAGCAGCGGCCGGGCCACGAACACCAGGCACCACGGTGGATAGGCGCCGGCGCGCACCGCTCGCCAGCGCGCCCGCGCCTCGGCACGCAGCCGGTCCGCGTCGCGCGCGACGGAGACGCGCCCGGGCAGGAGCCGCCGCACGACGAGCGCGTCGGGGAGGTTCGCGAGCCGCGTCACCGCGGCCAGCCGCATCCAGAGGTCGTAGTCCTGCGCCACCGCGAAGCGCGCGTCGTAGCCGCCCACGCCCTCGACGGCGAGCCGGCGCATCGTCACCGTCGAGTGCACCATCGGGTTGCGCCGGATCAGCGCGCGGCGGAGCGCGGCGTCGTCCTCGGGGGGCCGGACCACGCGCACCTCGCGGCCGTCGCCGTTCACCTCGCGCGCGGCGCTCCCGAGGACGCCGATCTCCGGGTGCGCATCGAGGAACGCGACCTGGCGCGCCAGGCGCTCGGGCAACGCCACGTCGTCGGCGTCGAGCCGCGCGACGATCGGGGCGCGGGCGAGGCCCAGCGCCAGGTTCAGCGCGCGCGTGAGCCCCGCGCGCGGCCGGCGCTCCACGCGCAGCCGGCGGTCGGCGACGCCGGCCAGCAGGGCGGGCGTGGCGTCGGCGGAGCCGTCGTCCACCACGACCAGCTCGAGGTCCGCGAGCGTCTGCGCCAGCACGCTCGCCACCGCGTCCTTCACCCAGGGCGCGCCGTCGTGCACGGCCAGGAGGACCGACACGCGCGGCGCCGTCACCGCGCGGCTCCCGCGTCGCGGCGGGCTTCGACCGCGAGGACGGCGGCGAGGTGCCGCACGAGCGGGAGCCGGCCGAGGCGGTGCTCGGCGTCGAAGCGACGCCGGGGCTCGGGCACGAGCCGCCGGGAGAACGGAATCCAGTACCCGGTGATGCGCACGTCGCCGAAGCCGCCGTGCCGGCAGAGCGTGCGCAGCTCGCCCCGCGTGAGGAAGTCGTGGGTGGCCCAATGGCGCTCGTCGCCCCAGAACGATGGCTGCCGATATGTCGTCGCGTACTTGCGGAGCAGGCGCGCAACACGGCGGAGGTTGTGGTGGGGCTCCACGAGATAGAGCCGGCCCCCCGGCCGCACGACGCGGCCGAGCGCAGCGAAGACCTCGGGACGGCGGTGGAAGTGGTGCAGGCTCTGCAGCACGAGGGCGGAGTCGATGGCGGCGTCGGGCACGCGGTCCGCGAGGTCGAAGGCCGTCCCGGCTAGGGTCGTCACGTTGGAGAGGCCCGCGTCGCGACACCGCTTGTCGATCACCGCCCGCATGTCGGCGACGGGCTCGACGGCGACGACCGACTGCGCGCGCCGCGCGATGGCGGTCGTGAAGTAGCCGCTGCCGGCGCCCAGCTCGAGGGCCCGGCCGTAGCCCTCCGGCGCCCAGACGCTCTCGACGAGCGCGTGCGCGGGGTATTCGTGGGCCTCGTCGGCCGCGTACCGGTGGATGCGGTCGTACGCTGCCGCGCCCTCGCCCGAGTAGAGCGTGTCGTTGAACACGGCGTTGATCCGATCCAGGCGCGCGTGCGAACCGGGCGCGAGCAGCGCCACCTTCGCCCAGTGCGGGAGCAGCAGGTAGAGCAGATAGTGGCGGCGCGCGATGTCGATCGAGATCATTTCCGGCGCCCGGAGCCTCATGTCCGAACTCGATGGAAGAGGAGGTTCAGGTACGGCAGGCAGAGCGACGGCGGCCGGCCGGCTGCGCGCAGCGCGGCGCACGCGACGGCGAACGCCGGCAGCAACGCCTTGCGCGTGCGCGAGCGGGCGGTGTCGTGGAAGAAGCGCCAGCCGTATCCCGCCTGCTCCGTCACGTCCTCGAGCCCCGCCAGCCCGCTCGACGGCAGGCAGTCGCGCCAGGAGGCGTTCGTCCAGCCCGTGCCGTCGGTCACGAACTCCTCGAAGGCCAGCGCGCCATACGTGCGCGGCCGGCCGAGCCGCGCATAGTGATACGCGAGCCGCGGCGGTAGCCACTGCACGCCCGGCAGCCCGACGGAGTGCGTCTCCAGCGGGAACGCGCGGTTCGGCGTGTCGAGCACGGCCAGGTGACCGCCGGGCGCGAGGACGCGATAGTACTCGTCCACCTGAGCGCGGCGCAGCCGCGCGGGAAGGTGCTCGACGACGCCGACGGCCAGCACGAGGTCGAAGGCGCCTTCGGGCCACGGCAGCCGCCGGGTCGCCTCGCCGTCGAGGTGCCTCACCTCCGCAGCCTTGTCGAGCCCCAACTCGTCGACCTTCACCCGGACCATCTCGACGAAGGCGGTGTCGGTGTCGAAGGCGACGATCCGCTTCACCGCGGGCCGCTCTTGCAGGTACTCGGTGATGTGGCCGAACGAGCACCCGATCTCGAGGACGCTGAGGGACGTCTGGCCGCACGCGTCGAGATAGCGGAAGAGGGGGCCCAGGAAGTGGTCGCCGCGGGCGCGCTTGTAGGTGAAGTAGGGCGGCGTACGCCGCGGCCCCTTGCGCTCGACCAGCATGCGCACGACGCGCGCGCTGTACGTCGTCTCGTAGTCGCAGCCGTCGACGGTGAGGATGCGCCGGTCGCCCGCGTCCACGAGCCGGAACGGCGTCACGGCTCGCTCCGCCCGCAGACGGCGAACAGCTTATTGCTGAGCCGCCGCCCGAGCCGCGTTCCCTTCAGCCGGCGCAGCCATTCGCTCCGCCGCTCGCCGAGAATCGCCATACCCTCCAGGTGCACGGCGGCGAAGCGGTCGGCGAGCAGGCGCGCGAGCCGCGGGGCCGACAGCGGGGAGATATGGGTCGGATCGTCGCGCAGGCGGCGCAGGTCGCGGGCGCGGAGCGCGGCCCGCGCGTCGTAGAGCCGCTTCATCGGGTAGTTCGGCGTCGTGAGGGCGAGCCGGCCGCCGGGCGCCAGCACGCGCCGGATCTCGTCGAGGCTGAGCGCCGGCGACTCCGTGTGCTCGATGACCTCGAGGAACGTGACGAGCTCGAACGCGCCCGCGCGAAAGGGCAGCTGCTCGGCCCGCGCCACGACGACGGGGAAGCCGCGCGCGCGAATCCGCGCCGCGCGTATGGCGCTGATCTCGCAGGCGACGAGCCGTGCGTCGGGGGGCAGCGCGCGCGCGCAGAACTCGAGGTACCGCCC
>QHVJ01000112.1 GCA_003222275.1 Acidobacteriota bacterium
CCACTGATATATCATATAGTCCCGTCGTATATCATATAAAATTATCTGAAAACGATTTCACGCCAATGAACAGCCGGCTCGACGGGCTCGAATCCCCGGTCTCGCTGAGGTTTCGAGGCTAACAGGAGGCGAAGGTATGGCGAACGTCAGGAGACTTGCCCTGCCGCTGGCGTTGCTGATCGCGTCGGGTCTCGCCCCCCGCGAAGCCTGGGCGCAGTTCGCCAGCGCGATAGAAGGAACGGTGACGGACCCCAGCGGCGGCGTCGTCCCCGGCGCGGCCGTCACCATCACGAACGAAGCCACGGGCGTCGGACCGCCGGTTACTACCGTTTCCCGGCCCTGCCCGGAGGCGTCTACACCGTCAAGGTCACGCTTCAGGGCTTCAAGACCTGGAACCGGGAGCACGTCCGGCTCGAGTCGACCCAGACGCGGGCCGTCAACGTCGTGCTGGAGGTCGGGAACGCGGGGTCCGAGGAGGTGACGGTCACCGCCGAGGCGCCGCTGGTCGAGACCTCGCAGGGACGCGTCTCCGGCCTGATCCAGGAGGACCAGGTCAAGGACCTGCCCCTCATCGGACGCAACTTCTTCAATCTCGTCGTCCTCACGCCCGGTGTCGTGGGACGGGCGACCGGCGGCGGCCAGGCCTATGCGCAGTCCAACGCCGACCTCTACAACAACGAGTACAGCGTCAACATGAGCGCCAACGGGGCCCGCACCGAGTCCAACAACTTCATGGTGGATTCGGCGACGGTCAGCTCCAGCCAACGCAGCGGCGTCACCAACATCAACCCCAACGCCGAGAGCGTCGAGGAAGTCCGCGTGCTCGTGAACAACTTCTCGGCGGAGTACGGCCGGAACGGCTCCGTGCTGGTGAACGTCATCACCAAGAGCGGCGCGAACGACCTCCACGGGAGCTTCGGCGGGTACTACACCAACGACTCCATGCAGTCGAAGAACTATTTCCAGAACCTGGTGGCCGGCTTCAAGCACCCCAGCTACGGGCGCAAGGAGTTCTCCTGGGGCCTCGGCGGTCCCATCCGCAAGGACAAGACCTTCTTCTTCGTCTCGGGAGACGTGCTGCGCTCGGACGTCGCGGTGAGCGCCAACGTGAACATCCTCACGCCGCAGTTCATCCAGCTCATGCAGCAGGCTCGACCGAACAACATCTCGACGCAGATCGCCAAGAACTTCCCCGCCTCCTTCACCCCCGATCGCAACTTCCGGACCGCGGGACAGATCCTTGGCTCGAGCTGCTCGGGCGCGACGCCGATCGACTCCCCCATCGGCTCCGTGGCCTGCAACCTGCCCGTGATCGGCACCGGGACCTGGGTCGAGACCTCGCCCCGGAACGGGTTCCAGTGGACGGCCCGTCTCGATCACAACTTCAACGACGGCAAGGACCGTCTCTACGCGTCGTTCAATCGCACGACCACGCAGAAGGTCGGCTTCGGCGCGCCCGAGGTCTACCCCGGCTTCACCGAGTCGTCGCCGACCAGCAGCATGCAGCTCAACACGAACTACACCAAGGTGATCTCGTCGAACGTGGTGAACGAGATGCAGTTCTCGTGGGTGAGGCCCTACGGCGTGCTGGAGAACCATCATGGCGACATCCCCGGGATCAGCGTGTCCGGCATCCAGGGCTACCAGGTCGGCTGGGGCCCGAACATCTTCGTGCAGAACAGCTTCAACTGGTCGGACGTCGTGACCTGGACGCGCGGGGCGCACAGCATGAAGTTCGGCGGCGGCTACACGCGCGAGCACGCCGACAACGACTCCGCCCGCGCGATCACGCGGCCGACGTTCAACTTCGACAGCGTCTTCGACTTCGCGGCGGACCGGCCGAGCACGGAGAGCCAGATCGCGATCGACCCGCGCACCGGACGGGCGCCCTCCTCGATCCAGCGGCTCCACCGGACGCAGTCGCTGGCGGCGTTCGTCCAGGACGAGTGGAAGATCAAGCCGAACCTCACCCTCA
The DNA here is from genome assembly GCA_003222275.1 of Acidobacteriota bacterium. Lineage (GTDB taxonomy): Bacteria > Acidobacteriota > Vicinamibacteria > Fen-336 > Fen-336 > AA32. The sequence goes on from QHVJ01000112.1 coordinate 1,976, forward strand.
GCGCCGGCCTGCGCTACGAGGGCTTCCTGAACATCTACGACGCCTCCGACGACATCATGACCAACCTGGAGTTCACCCAGCAGACGGGAAGCCTGCGGAACGACCTCGCGACCGCCCACATGGTGCAGCGGAAGTACTACCTCAACGGCGGCCTGTTCAGCGGCGGGCAGCACACGCTCGGTCCGCGGCTCAGCTTCGCCTGGGATCCGACCAACGAGGGCCGCATGTCCATCCGGGGCGGGGCCGGGCGTTTCTACGAGCGCATGTCCAACCAGATCTGGGACTCGGAGCACACCAACCTGCCCGGCTACGCGAACGCGACGGTGAGCATCTTCCAACCCGTCAAGCCCCTCTTCAGCCTCGGCACGTCTGCGATCCTGCCTTACGGCTATCCGTATCCGCCGGGGCTGACGGCGGGCGTCAACCAGTACGGCGGCCTGCTGACGGGAGCCGGCGACGTCCACGTCGTCAACGGCGACATCGCGCCCATGTACCTCGACAACTGGTTCCTCGGCGTCCAGCGCGGCATCGGCCGATACATGGTCGTCGAGGTGAACTACATCGGGTCGCGCGGCAACAAGATGTACGTCAAGTGGAACATCAACCGGTTCGACGGCGACCTCCTCGACGGGCGACTGGACCGCATCCTGCCCGGCTTCGGGGCCATCAACTACACCGACGCCCTCGACAAGAGCCACTACAACGGGCTCGCGCTCGGCCTGAAGGTCAACCGCCGGGACCTCAACTTCGGCGTCGCCTACACGCTCGGCAAGGCCATCGACCGGTCCAGCTCGTTCAACTCGCAGCGGGTCGATGCGCACGGACCGAACGATCAGGATGACGGCCGATCCGACATCGACATCCGGCACAAGCTGGCCGTCTCGCTCAATTACAAGCTTCCCGGCCCGTCCGGGGGCGCCGCCAAGGCCATCCTGGGCGGCTGGCAGCTCGCGGGCGTGCTCCTCGCCCAGAGCGGCACGCCGTACACGGTCTTCTGCGGCCGCGGGTTCGTTCCCATCCGCAACGCCGCGGGCGCCATCGTGGGCAACAGCGGCTGCGACTACAACGCGGACGGCACGAACAACGACCGCCCGAACGTGCCGACCTTCGGCGACTCGAAGGGCGGCTCCAACGACGATTTCCTGAATGGCATCTTCACCGCCAGCGACTTCCCCGCCCCGGGGCTCGGCCAGAACGGCACCCTCGGCCGCAATACGTTCACCGGACCCCGGTACTTCAACGTGGACTTCGCGCTCGTCAAGTCGATCCACATGCCCGTGCTCACCAGCAAGGGCAGCGACCTGCAGCTCCGGCTGGAGTCCTTCAACGCCCTGAACACGGTGAACCTGTTCAACCCGGTCAACGACCTGCAGAACCCGCTCTTCGGCAAGTCGACGAGCGCGCTGCCGGGACGGATCGTTCAGCTGTCGGCCCGTTTCGCGTTTTAGCAGGCAGGAGGCTGCGGGGCCAGAGCCGCGAGCGGAGCGGGATTCACTCCCGCGCAGCGAGGGGGGGTCTGGGGGGTGCGCCGCTAGCACCCCCCAGCTCAACTAAGATCGTGTCGTGACGAGCCCGCCCGCGGTCGCGGCCGAATGCGGCGCCACGGCCTACGATTGCGCCGTCTTCCACGTCGGCCGCCACGAGTTCGCGGCCGCCCTCGGTTATCTCGACCGGCAGCTCGCCGCGGCGCCTCGTGACCTGAAGGCGCTCAACCTCATGGGCATCGCGCTCACCGGCGCGGGTCGGAAAGACGCGGCCAACGACCGTTTCCGCGCCGCGCTTGCGATCGATCCCGCCTTCTACCCGGCCCTCAAGAACCTGGCGATCAACGAATACGATTCCGGCCGTTCCGCGGAGGCGCGGGCACACTTCGAGCAGGTGTTGAAGCTCGCTCCGAGCGACGAGATCACGCATCTGTATCTCGCCGAGATTGATTACCACGCGAAACGGCGCCGAGCGGCGCTCGATCACTACGAGAAGAGCGGCCAGCGCTTCGCCCAGGACTCGCAGTGGACGCTGCACTACGGCCGCTCGCTCCTCGACGCCGGCCGCGCGAAGGAGGCGGTCTCGGTGCTCGACCGCATTCCCGAGCACGACGGCGGGGGCCGGTTCGAAGCCGGCGTCGCCCTCGGGCAAGCGGGCGCGCACGCGGAGGCGGCTCGTTTCTTCGGCGCGGCGCGGCACGGCTACAAAGACCCGTACGCGGCCGGTTTCAACCAGGCGCTGATGCTGATCGAGGCCGGTAACAACGACGCCGCGCTCGGCGTCGTGCAGGAGCTGATCGCGGAGGGGCCTCCGCCCGCCGAGCTGTACAACCTCGCCTCGCGCGCCTTCGTGAACGTGGGGCGCATCCAGGAGGCCTACGACGCTTTGCGGCAGGCCACCCGGCTCGAGCCGAAGGCCCCGGAGAACTACGTCGACCTCGCCATGATCTGCGTGGAGCACGACAACTTCGATCTCGGGCTGGAGATCGTGGACATCGGCCTGCGTGAGCTTCCGGGCTCGTGGGTCCTCTACCTGCAGCGCGGGGTGCTGCTGGCGATGAAGGGACTGATGAGCGAGGCGGAGAAGGAGTTCGATACCGCGCGGCGCCTCGCGCCCGACCCGGCGATTCCCTACGCGGCTCTGGGCATGGTCTGGATCCAGAGCGGCCGGACCGAAAGGGCGGTGGAGGTCCTGCGGGCGGAGCTGAAGCGTCCCAAGGACTACGTCGTGCCGTACATCTTCGCGGTGGCGCTGCTGCGCTCGGGCGTGGATCCGGCCGCTCCGGCGGCCGCAGAAGCGGTGCAGGCGCTGCGAGCGTCGATCCGGGCCCACCCGCAGTTCGCCCCGGCGCACGCGGAGCTGGGCCGGCTCCTGTTCAAGCGGGACCAGCTCGACCTCGCGATCAAGGAGCTCGAGAAGGCGGCCGAGCTCGATCCGGGCGGCCGGCCGGCGCTCTACGCGCTCTCGCAGGCCTACCGCAAGAAGGGCGACGGCGCGCGGGCCCAGGCCCTTCTCGCGCGCGTCGCCAGGCTGAACGCGGAGGAGCGCGGAGACGATCCGGACCGCGAGCTGCGCCGGGCGTTCGTCCGCATCGTGAGGGAAGGCACCGCGCCCCCGCGAAAGCCCGCGGAAGAGTGATGGGCGCCGCCGTGCTCTGGCTGCTGCTCGCGGTGCCCGCCTCGAGCCTCGAGCGCGGGATCGCCCTGCTCCAGAAGGGCGACGTGACCTCGGCCCTGGACGAGCTGCGGGAGGCGGTGGCCGCAAACCCCGCCGATGCCGTGGCCCGCGACTACCTCGGGGTCGCGCTCGGCGAGTCGGGCTCGATCGACGCCGCGGCCGCTGCCTTCCGCGACGCGATCCGCCTGGATCCCCGGCGCGCGGAGGCCCACTTCCACCTCGGCGTCGTGCTGGACCGCCTCGGGCGCAGCCCGGAGGCCGTCGCCGCGTACCAATCCGCCTTGCGGCTCAGCCCCGAGTCCGTCGAGGCGCGCTACGGCCTGAGCGTGGTCACGGCGAAGCTCGGCGACCTCGACGGGACGATCCGCCTGCTCCGCGAGGTGACCGAGCGCGCCCCTCGCCTCGCCGACGCGCGCTACGACCTCGGCGTCCACCTCTGGAACCGCTACCGCGCGGGACGAGGCCTGCGCCGGCCCGCCGACCTCGACGACGCCGAGCGCGAGCTGCGGAAGGCGGTCGAGCTCGACCCCTCGCGGCCCAAGTCACGCGTCGCGCTGGGCCAGCTGCTGGCGGAGCGGCAGCGCCTGGATGAAGCGGTCGAGCAGCTGCGGCAAGCGGCGAAGCTCTCCCCCGAGGACCCCGCGTGCGCGTACGACCTCGGGCTCGCGCTCCGTCTGCAGGGCGATCTGGACGGGGCCGAAGCACAGCTCCGCGCCGCGATCGCCGGCGATCCCAAGCATGGCAACGCACGACGCGCCCTGGGTCTGATCCTTCGCCAGAAAGGAGAGCTGGATGCGGCGGTGCGTGAGCTGCGGCTCTCGGTGGCCGAGCGGCCCGAGGACGCGCAGGGCCACAACGTTCTCGGCAGCGTCCTCCTGAAGCTGGGCGACATGGAGGGCGCGATCGAAGAGTTCCGGCTTGCGGCACGTCTCGATCCCAGGCTCACCGAGGCGTACGTCAACCTTGCCCAGGCCCTGGTGAAGGGCGGCCGCCAGGACGAGGCCGGCCGGGTGATCGCCGACGTGAAACGTCTCAAGGAGCGGGAGACCGGACTCGGCCGGGCCATGCTCCTCGTCGAGGTCGCGGCGCGAAAGCTCGACGCGGGCGAAGCGGGGGTAGCGGTCGCGAGCCTTCGCGAAGCCGTCGCGGCTTCCCCGGACTTCGCCGAGGCCCATTACCAGCTCGGCCTGGCCCTGCGGCGGGCCTCCGCCCCATCCGCCCAGGCCGAGGACGCCTTCCTGCGCGCGGTGCAGCTCGATCCCCGCCACGCGCCCGCGCGTTACGAATGGGCGCGGCAGCTCGCGGCGCACGGCGACACGATGGGCGCCATGGACCAGCTCCGGAAGGCGGTCGAGCTGCAGCCGGGCCTCGTCGAGGCCCATCGCGCGCGGGCGCGGATCGCCCGTGCGTCCCGCGAGTGGGTCACGGCGGCGGCGGAGCTCCAGGCCCTGCTCGCCTGGGAGCCGGATGACGCCGCCGCGCACCACGACCTGGCGGCCGCGCTCGAAGCCTCGGGAGACGCTCAGGGAGCCATCCGGGAGCGGGCCGCGGCCCGCAAGCTCGATCCCAAGCGCCCCATAGCGCGACCCCGATGAGGTCACCTGGATCAGTACACGACGCACAGAGGGCGAGAGCGGCGACGGGCGGACAGACGGACACGGGCGTCCTACGAGTGCGTAACTCGTCCCGGGAAGAGTTCGGCGCCGCCGCCATGATCAGCGCCGGAGGATCGTGGCCGTATACCTGTTCAGGAAGAGAATCGATTCCCCAGTCGTTCCCAACAGGGCTCGCCAGCGTCACCAGCTCGGCTCGGTCGCCGTTGTGGTCGCTCGCCAGCCGGGCGAGTGCCTCCCGGAAAGACGTCCGGTGCTGCAGCTTGCCCTCGAAGTCGAACTCCAATAACTCGTCGATGTCAGCCATGTATGCGCACAGCCGCTCGCCCTCGATCCAGAGTTGGTTGTCTCCCCTGTTGCCGTGAGGCTACCCCCCGGCCCGAGTGCGCACGAGCGTGCCGGCGCCCTGCTTCACCGTGACCACCTGGTTGGCGGCGCCGCCGGGAAACGCCTCTCTCTCGCCGCCCGGCCACGCCACCTCGATGCGTTCGTAACGCGCATCGTCGGCGAGGCCGAAGTGCAGGCGGGGATCGTTCTGGGAAACGTAGCCGGAGCCCGACTGTACCTCGCCCGAGAGCCGGCGGCTGCCGACGTAGACGTATGCCCGCGCCCCGACCGCATCCCGGTTGCACTTCACGCCGACGCAACGCACCAGCAGCCAGTTCTTGTGGGTCCCGTAGTTCTTCAGGAGGCTCGGCCGGGCGCCCATGTTGCCGATCACCACCTCGAGCGCGCCGTCGCCGTCGAGGTCCCCCACCGCCGATCCGCGCGACGACCACGGCTCGCTGATGCCGGGCCCCGCGCTCTTCGAGAGGTCCTTGAACCTCCCACCCCCGACGTTCCAGTAGAAGAGGCGTGGCTGCCGGTAGTGGATCTCCGGGTTCCGCTCCACCTCCGGGTAGACGTGGCCGTTGATCATCAACAGGTCCTTGCGCCCATCGTGGTCGACGTCGAGGAAGTGGACGCCCCAACCCACGTACGCCATGTAACCGCCGAGGCCGGACTCGAAGACGCGGTCCTCGAACGTGCCGTCGCCGTTGTTGTGGTAGAGGTTGGGGACATCGTCGCTGAAGTTGGTCTTCACGATGTCGAAGAAGCCGTCCTCGTCGTAGTCGGCGACCGCGACGCCCATCCCGCCTTGCTCCTGGCCGTTCTCGTTCAGGGCGACGCCGGCCAAGAGGCCCATCTCGTCGAACGTGCCGTTGCGGCGGTTGTGATAGAGCAGGCTCGGCGTCGAGTCGCACGCCACGTAGAGGTCGGGGTAGCCGTCGCCGTCGAAGTCGGACGCGACGACGCTGAACCCGTAGCACGTCGTCGGCTTGCCGATGCCGCTCGCCGCGGAGACGTTGGTGAAGTGGCCGCCGCCCTCGTTGTGGAAGAGCAGGTTGCGCGTGAAGGGCAGCCCGCGCGGCCCGCACATCACCGGGATCCCTTTCCAGACGCAGTACCCGCCCGATCCGGGCTCCGGCACCTTGCTGCGGTCGAACTCGAGATAGCCGGTGACGACGAGGTCCAGCCTGCCGTCGAGGTCGTAGTCGAACCACGAGCAGCCGGTGTCCCAGCGGATCGCATCGGAGCGCACGCCGGCGGCGGCGGTGACGTCCTGGAACGTGCCATTGCCATCGTTGTGGTACAGGACGCTCTGGCCGTAGTACGCCACGAACAGGTCGGGGCGGCCGTCGTTGTCGTAATCGCCGACGCACGTGCCCTGCCCCCAGCCCGTCCGCGCAAGCCCTGCGGTGGCCGTCACGTCCTGGAAACGAAGCTGGCCCTGATTGCGGTAGAGATGGCCGGTCGCCTTCTCTCCTTTCCCGTCGCCGTCGAGGGTCGTCCCGTTCGGCAGGAAGACGTCCATCAACCCGTCGCCGTCGAAATCGAAAATGGCCACGCCGTTGCCCGTCGTCTCGAGGATGTACTTCTTCTTGTCCTCGCCGCCGGAGACGTTGAGCGCCGTGAGGCCCGCCTCCACCGCCACGTCGCGGAAGTCTACGGTGATCGGAGGCAGGCTCGTCTCGATGGCTGGGACCCGGCGTTGCGGGCGCGTCGGGCTCGCCATCCCCTGGAACGCCCCTACCGCCGCTCCCCCCGCCAGGACGAGGGCCATCCCGACGGCGATGCGCCTGGGCATTGTCCCGGGCATTGTCCGGGGCATTGTCCGGGGGCGATCCCCTAGTTCGCGGCCGCGGAGCCCTTCGCGCGCACCGCCGCCACGTGCGACGCGGAAACCGCCCTCACCCCGCCGCCGAATTGCTTCCGCACGTAGCTCAGCACGGAGGCGATCTCGGCGTCGCTCAGAGCGGACAGCTCCGGCATCGTGTTGTGGTACTTCTCGCGGTCGGGCGGGAGGACCTTGGCCGGACCGCGCAGGATCACGTCGATGAGCCGCTGGGGATCACCCTTGACGACGGCGCTGTCGGTGAGGTCGGGTTGCATGTTGGGAACCCCGCGGCCGTCCGCCATATGGCAGACCGCGCAGGTTTGCTTGTAGACGGCCGCGCCGGCATCGCCCGCGGAGGCCGATTTCTTCACCGCGGCGGGCACGGCCCCGGTCGCTCGGGCGGCGGCCACCGGCTTGTCGCCCGTGTAGACGATTCGCCAGACGCGGCCCTTCTCGGTGTCGGTGACGTAGAGCGAGCCGTCGGGACCCATGGCCACGCCGCAGGGGCGGTAACGGGCATCGCGCGGGTTGGTGAACTCCGCGCGGGCCGGGAAGCCGCTCGCGAACACCTCGTAGCCACCGCTGGGCGTGCCCTTGGCGTCGAAGGGCACGAAGGCGACGTTGTAGCCCTTCTGCGGCCGGGGCGCGCGGTTCCACGAGCCGTGGAAGGCCACGAACATGCCGCCGCGGTACTTGGCCGGGAACTGATCGCCGCTGTAGTAGGTCATCTGCATCGGCGCCCAGTGGGCGGGGAACGCAACGACCGGGTCCGGGTACTTCCCCGGCTCCGCGCGCTTCTGGTTGTCGCCGCCGTACTCCGGCCCCAGCATGCGGGCCTTCTTCATCGGGTCCCAGTACGTCATGGGCCAGCCGAAGTTGCTCCCCTCGCGCAGGACCTGCATCTCCTCCGCCGGCAGCTCGGCGTTGTCGTCGTCGTTGTAGTGATCGGGGTCCACGGTGCTGAGCTGGTCGCGGCCGTTCATCACGGTGAAGAACGTCTTCGACACCGGGTTCCACGCGATGGCCATGATGTGCCGATGGCCGGTCGAGTAGTGGAAGCCGTCGGCCTCCTTCTGGCTCGGCTTCGCAGGGTCGAAGCGCCAGAACCCGCCGTGCGTCTTCAGGAACTCCGTCGGGTCCTTCCCCTTCGCGTGCAGCGCCCGGTCCGGATCGCCCAGGGCGTTGGCCGGCGATCCCACTTCGACGTACAGGCGGCCGGCGTCGTCGAAGGAAAAGGCCTTGGAGTCGTGCTGCTCCTCGGCGGGCAGGTCGGTGACGATCGTCTCCGGCGCGCCCGTCGGCTTGAGCTGTCCCGGCGTCAGCTTCTGGCGGAACACGGCGCTGTTCGACGAGTAGTACAGGTAGCCGTCGTGCACCGCGATGCCGGTGCCTTCCCCGTCGCCGAAGGGCTCCTTGAGGTCGGCGCGGCCGTCGCCGTTGGTGTCGCGCAACGCGATGATGCCGGCCTTGCTCGTCCGCACGTAGACGTCGCCGTTGGGGGCCACGGCCACGTGCCGCAGGGGCCCGAGCGCGTCCGCGAACACGAGCGCGTGGAACCCGGCCGGCAGCTTGATCCCGCCGTCGTCGGGATCCGGCTTCGGCGGTGCCGAGAGCGCGGACGCCGCGGCCAGGGCGCAGACGGCGACCGCGATGGGCCACCGCGAGGAGACGGCAACGGGAAGGCGCGAGGTGCAGGACATGGTTCCTCCGATCAGATGATATATGCGCGGATCCGGTTCTGGGCTTCGGCGGTCAGTTCCGGGGGCGCAGCCGGGCCGCCCAGCCGCCGCCCTCCGCGAGATGGACCTTGAGGCGCCGTGTTCTGTCGACGTCGCTCTTCGCGCGCGCGTAGTCGCTGGCCCAGCGGTCGGCGTTGACGCCGTCCGCGTAGGCATCCAGCTCGAAGCCGCCCTCGGGCAGGAACGAGAGGTCGATCTCCAGGTCGCGCGGCGTCCAGTCCGTCATCGCTCCGACGTACCAGTCGCGGCCGTGGCGGCGCGCCACCGCGACGTAGTCGCCGATCTTGCCGTCGAGCACGCGCGTCTCGTCCCAGGTCGTGGGCACCGGCCCCAGGAACTCCATCGTCTCGGGCTCGCGGAGGTAGTTCGACGGGCTGTCGGCCAGCATCTGCAGCGGGCTCTCGTAGACGACGTACATCGCGAGCTGGTGGCAGCGGGTGCCCAGGCTCATCGGCTGCTCGAAGACGGGAGCGAAGCTCTTCTTGCTCGCGTTCCTCGTCGCTCCGGGGGTGAAGTCCATGGGCCCGAGGAACATCCGCGTGAAGGGAATGGTCACGTCGTGCTCGGGGCTCGTGGAATCGCTCCACTTGTCCCACTCCAGGCCGCGCACGCCCTCGGTCGAGATCAGGTTGGGCCAGGTACGGGTCATGGTGGCCGGCTTCTGCGCGCCGTGGAAATCGACGAGCATGTGGCGCTTCGCCGCCTCGCGCGAGACCTTGTGGTAGAAGTTGATGAGGGGCTGGTCGTCGCGCTGCATGAAGTCGACCTTCAGGCCCTTGATCCCCCACTTCTCGAACCGGTCCATGGCCTGGTCGAACTTGTCGTCGAAGGTCTTCCACACGAGCCACAGGATGATCCCGACGTTCTTCTGCCGGGCATAGGCGGTCAGCTCCTCCATGTCGATCTCGGGAACGACCTTCATGACGTCGCCGAGCACGTACCAGCCCTCGTCGAGGACGATGTACTCGATGCCGTACCGCGAGGCGAAGTCGATGTAGTACTTGTAGGTCTGCGTGTTCACGCCGGACTTGAAGCCGACGCCGTGGATGTTGTTCGCATTCCACCAGTCCCAGGCCACCTTGCCCGGCTTGATCCACGCCGTGTCCGCCACCTGCGAGGGCTTGGCCAGCAGGTAGACCATCGCGTTGGTGATGAGGTCGCCGTCCTTCTCGGCGATGCCGACGATGCGCCAGGGATAGGTGCGTGTCCCCCTGGTCACGGCGATGTAGTCGGCCCGCTCGGTGACCTTGAGGTCGCGGTCGTGCTCGAGCGTCTCCTTGAGCGGGTACGCGGGGAACGTGCCCGCGAGGCCGTTCCCGCCGGTGCCTTTCAACCAGAGGCCGGGATATTCCTCGACGTCCGACTCCGCGATCGCGATCTTCACGCCGCCGGGCGCATCCACCACCGCGGGCATGGTCGCGATGGCCGTGGCGGGGATGTCCTTGAGGTGGACGTAGTCGTAGCTCCTCTCGTTGTGGGAGAAGAAGCCCTCCTCCTTCGGGAAGAAGACGCCGAGGTCGCCGGGGAAGTTGAGGCTCACCTCCTCCGCGTACACCTTCACCTCCGGCGCCGGCAGCGACGTCTCGATGCGGTAGGCCACGCCCTCGTCGTAGGCGCGGAAGACGACCGCCCATCCGCCCTGCATGTCGAGCCGCAACTCGTGGAAGCGCTCGCGCAGCGCCGCCGCTTTCTGACGGACGGGCGGCTCCAGCGTCTGGTCCACGCGGCGCGGCCGCGAGGCCTTCACGCGGGGCTTCTCGCCGAGCGTCGCCTGGTCGATGCGCATCGAGAGGGTCGAGTTCTCCAGCAGTGGCTTCCCGTCGAGCTGGATGCCATAGCGGATCCGGTCGCGCGCGTCGATGAGGACCTCGATGCGCTGGTTGGGGGAGCGCAGCGAGTAGCTCGAAGCGGCCTGGACGGGACGAGGAAGCAGCGTCAGCGGCAGGAGGACAAGGAGGGCTTGGCGCATGATTTTCGACCTCACTCGGGACGAGACCTGCGGGGAAGGAACGCGACCCCCACCGCGCCCAGGGCGGCGAGGCCGATGAGGAACAGGAAGCCCGGCCGGTAGCTCGTGAGGCGGTCGCGCAGCGTGGCCACCGCCATCGGCACGACCGACTCCGAGACGCTGTCCGCGGTGAGGACGATGCCCATCACCCGCCCCAGCACCCGCAGGCCGAACAGCTCGGCGGCCATGAGCGGGATGATCATGTAGTCTCCGCCGAGCCCCACCCCGAACAGCAGCGCCGCCACCTGCAGCATCCCGAGCGTCGGGGAGAACGCGAGGAGCGGGATCGTGGCGGCGACGATCGCATAGATGAGGAGCATGACCTGCTTCTTCGGCCACCGGTCGGCCAGCCAGCCCATCAGCAGCCGACCCACGATGCTTCCGACGAGGATCAGCGAGAGGATCCGGGCCGCCTGTCCCTGGGTGAGGCCGCGGTCGAGGCTCAAGTAGAGCTTCAGGTTCTGCATCGTGCCGCCCACGGCTCCGATCGAACAGATGCTGGCCAGGGCGAGGAAATAGAACGCCGGCTGGCGAAAGACCGGTGCCAGCGGCGCTCGAGCGGCGGCGGCGGACGCGGCAGTGGGCGGCTCGCGCACGAAGAACGCCGCCGGGAACGCGATCGCGATCATGGCGACGCCCAGGGCGCGCAGCGCCCCGCGCCAGCCGAGGGCCTGGGTCAGCGCGTTGGCGACGAGAGGAACGAGCGCCCCCCCCACGCCGATGCCGAGGTAGGCGATGCCCATGGCCCGGCCGCGGGCGGCATCGAACCAACCCGAGAGCATCACCTGGTTGGGCAGCGGGCCGCCACACACGTAGCCGAGGGCGTTGAGCAGATAGAAGAAGTAGAAGGCGCCGAGACCATGCACCTCGCCGAGGCCCACGAGCGCGAGCCCCGCCATCAGGATCCCCGCCAGCATCAGACGGCGCGGGCCGAAGCGGTCGATGATGACGCCGGCGGCGAACCCGAAGATTGGCCCCACGAGCAGCTTGCTGTAGGCGTTGCCGGAGGTGACCTGCTGGCGGCTCCACCCGAGCTCGCGGACGAAGAAGTCGTAGAAGAAGGGAAGGCCGTACGTGGCGACCCCGACGATGGAGAAGAGCGCCAGGAACGCCGTGACTACCGCCAACGTGGGGTCCTTCGCCCGCTCGGGAGTCAATCCCTCACTCGCTCTCTGAGCTGGGGGACTGTTCATGCGCGCAGCGTTTCCTTGACGCGCCCGAGCTTCGCCGCTTCCGGCCGCCCGGCGTAGAAGGCGTCGAGGGGATAGCAGCCGGAAACGAGGCCGCTGCGGGGGGCGGTCGTGCAGTCGCTGAACGTGCGGCAAAGGGACTTGCGGCGCAGCGGGCGGCCCTCGAGCACGTCGGCGGGAAGATCGGGATAGGAAAGGACCATCCGGCCGAGGCCGATGAAGTCCGCCTTTTCCTCGCGCAGCACGCGTTGGCCCACGTGGGGCAGCCACTCCTGCAGGTAGCTGTACGCGGAGCCCACGAACACGAGCCGAGGGAACTCGGCCTTCAGAACCGCCGCGGCGTCGATCTGCCGCGCGACGCCCCGGAGCGGATCCTCCGGCGGGCTGTAACCATCGCTGGGAGGGAAGAGCGCCGGGCGCTGCACGTGGGGGTTGTAGTAGGGGCTGCCGGCCGTGAGGCAGATCCAGCGCACGTCCAGAGACTCCAGCAGGCGCAGCAGCTCACGCGCGTCGTCGAGGGCGGCGTCGAGGTCGCCTTCGAAGAGGCCGAAGGCGGAGCGGTATCCCGGAGCGCTTTCCGGCTCGCCGGCACCGTCCGAGCCCTTCCGCCATGGCACGGTATCGAAAGCGGAGAACCGCACGCCGATCCCGAGCCCTTTCGCCTCGGTGCGCAGGCCCGACACGACCTCGCGGAGGAAGCGGGTACGGTTCTCGAAGCGGCCGCCGTAGCGGCCCGGCCGTTCGCGCGCCGAGAGCAGCTCGTGGCCGAGGTAGCCGTGGCAGTGCTTGACGTCGACGAACCGGAACCCCGCGTCGACCGCCAGGCGCCCCGCGCGGACGAAGTCCGCCACCAGCCGGTCGAGGTCGTCGTCGCTGAGCACGCGCACGCCGGCCGGAAAGCGGCGGTCGAGGACCGGATGGTGGTAGGCGACGAGCGGCTCCGCCCGCTCGCGCGAGTGGGGGCACGCGAAGCGGCCCGAGTGCGTGAGCTGGAGGCCCACGAGCAGGCCTCGCTCGGAGCCGAAGCGGTCCACGTGGGCGTCCACCAGGTCCTGCCGCAGCCGCGCAAGCGCGCCCACCGTCCGGTCGGCGAGGACGAGCTGGCGCGGGTTCGCGCGGCCGTCGTGTCGCACGGCGACTGCCTCCCCGCCCCAGATGAGCTTCGCTCCGCTCACGCCGAAGTTCCGCCAGCGCCTTTGCGTCAGCTCGCTGGGCTCGCCCGCGGGCGTCCCGTCCCAGCCTTCCATCGGGAGGATGCAGAAGCGGTTTCCCACCCGGTCCCCGCCCACGTCGATGGGGAGGGCGAACGGGGACGAGGAGGCCGGCGACAGCTCGTCGTCGAAGGCGAGCCCGATGCCGGAGTCCCGGAGATGGACGCGCAAGGCGTCCGGCGTCCGCAAGGTGGCGATGCGGCGCCAGCTCACACTACCGCCACTGCTTCGCCGACGCGCTCCATCAACGTCCGATAGGCGAGCGCCGGCGCGGTGCGGCAGGGGGCAGGCGCCACCGACGAGAACGCCATATCATTGAATCTCGCTTGGATTCGCCGAAAGCCTACACGGGTTTAGACGACCGGTCAATGAAAGATATCAGATATATGATCCCGGTAAATCACTGAGGGCTCTTTGGCTCCCGCATGAAGAGCTCGTGAATCGCCTGACGCCCCACCGAACGTCGGGCCCGAGGAGTTGCGGATGCGCACCGCGATGGTCGAAGTGCGCGCGAACGTGTAACGACCCCGACTCTTTCTTTCCCGGGCCCTGCCGCTTGTGCTAGAGTGCCCGAGGTTCACAATACCTAGGGGTTCCCATGCGTCTTGATTCCGTCGAGATCGTCGGCTTCAAGTCCTTCTGCGACAGGCAGGAACTGTCGTTCCGGGGCGGCGTCACCGGGATCGTGGGCCCGAACGGTTGCGGCAAGAGCAACATCTCCGACGCCATCTCCTGGGTCCTCGGCGAGCAAAGCGTGAAGAGCCTGCGCGGCACGGCGATGGAGGACGTGATCTTCGCCGGCAGCCAGTCGCGGCAGCCGCTGGCCATGGCCGAGGTGAACCTGAAAGTCTCGGGTCTCAACGGCAACAGCCCCGACGGCACTCCGGAGTGCGTGGTGACCCGCCGCCTGTATCGCAACGGCGAGAGCGAATACCTCATGAACGGGAAGGTGTGCCGCCTGCGCGACATCCACGAGCTGTTCATGGACACCGGCCTCGGCTCCAAGGCGTACTCGATCATCGAGCAGGGCAAGATCGGGTTGATCCTCTCCAGCAAGCCGGCCGACCGCCGCGCGCTCATCGAGGAGGCGGCCGGCATCACCAAGTACAAGGCTCGGCGCCGGCAGACGGCGCTCAAGCTGGAGGCTGCGCAGCAGAACCTTCTCCGCGTGAACGACATCGTCCACGAAGTGGAGAAGCAGCTCGAGAGCCTGAAGCGTCAGGCGGGCAAGGCCCGCCGATACCGCGTGCTCCGCGACGAGATGATCGCGGTGCAGCGGGTGCTCTTCGGCCGGCGCTTCCTCGATCTGCAGGAGCAGTCGCGCGCGCTGTCCGCGCGGCTCGCCGACGAATCGGGCCGCGAGCAGGCGGCGGCGATCGCGCTCGAGGCCGAAGAAGCGCAGATGGAGGCGCGCCGCGGCGGGCTCTACGACGCCGAGGGCGCGCTGGAGCAGGCCCGGGCCCGCCTCGCCGAGCTGACGCTGGCGGTGGACCGCCACCAGGGCCGCAGCGGCTATTGCCGCGAGCAGATCGAGGAGACCGAGCGCCGCCGCACCGACGAGACGCGCGAAGCGGAAGAGCTCCAGGGCCGCGTGGCTCCTCTCGGCGCGGAGCTGGCCGTGCGGCGCGAGGACGAAGCGCGGCTGCGCACCCGGCTCGCCGAGGCGGAAGAAGAGGCCCGCCGCGCCGACGAGGCGGCCCAGGCGGCGGCGGCCCGCCAGCGCGAGGCGGAAGCGGAACAGGAGACGACGCGGGAGAACCAGGTCTCGCTGCTGGGCCGGCGGGCGGCGCTCCAGAACGCGCGGTCTTCGGTGACGGGCAACGCGGACCGGGCGGCGGCCGACCTCGTCAAGCTCGCGGCCGAGATCGAAGAGCTGGACCGCGACCGGCGCCGGATCGAATCGCTCCGGGGCGACGCGCGCTCGAGGGAGGAGGCGGCGGACCACCTCGTGGCACATCTGTCCGAGCAGCGTCAGGAGGCGGCATCGCGGGGCGCCGAGGCGCGGCGCCGAGCCGCGGAGCACGAGCGGGAGGCGGACGCGCTGCGGAGCGAGCGCGACGGGCTTGCCGGCCGTCTCGCTTCCCTCGAGGACATCGTGGCCACCCATGCCGCCTTCGACGAGGGGGCGCGGGCGCTGCTGGCGGGGCCGGACAGCATCGAGGTCCTGGGCGTCGTGGCCGACGCCGTCGAGGCCGATTCCGCGCACGAGCGAGCCGTGGAGGCGTTCCTCGGACATCGCCTCCAGGCCGTGCTCGTGGCCGACGCCGGCCGCGCCGGGCGGGGCGTCCGCTTCCTCGAAGAGTCCGGCGCGGGCCGGGCAGCGCTGCTGCTGCTCGACGCGGCGACGGGCCCGGCCGACGGCTCACGCCTGCGCGACATCGCCCTCCGCGAGCCCCGCGTCCGCGGTTTGCTGAGCGAGCGCTACCGGGTGACCGGACTCCATGCCGGGGCGATCCGCAAGACGCTTCCCGACGCGCTGGTGGTCGAGAGCTTCGACGATGCGCTGGCGGTCACCCATGCCCATGGCCCCGTCCCCTGCGTCACCCCGTCCGGGGAGACGCTGCACGGCGCGGTCGCCGAAGGGGGGCGCGGCGGCAAGGGCCTGCTCGCGCCCCGGCGCGAGATCCGGGAGGTGACCTCCCGCCTCGGGGAGCTGGAGACGCTGCTCGCATCGGCCCGCGCGCGCGTGGCCGCGGAGACGACGGTGGCAACGGCCGCGGAGGCCGAAACGGCGGCGCTGGCCGAGCGCATCCACGCCGCGGAGAAGGAGCTGGTGGCCGTGCGCCGCGACCTGGCGGCGGCCGACGAGGAGGCCGCACGCCTCCATCGCAAGGCGGCCGTGCTCGACACCGAGCGCAGCCAGGCCGAGCAGGAGCGCGGCACGGCGGCCGTGCGCCTGGCCGAGCTGGAAGCGGCGCTCGACGCGGCGGAGGCCGAGCGCGACCGCGGCGCCGGCCGCCTCGCGGTGCTGGCAACGGCGGTGGCCTCGGCCCGGACCGCGACCGAAGCGGCCCACGCCGTTTCGTCGGAGGCGCGCAGCGCGGTGGCCGGCCTGCGCGAGCGCGCGGCGGCCGCCGAAACCGAGCGGCGCCGCTTCGAGGACGACTGGCGCGAGCTCGAAGGACGCATTGCGGCCGGAAAGAGCCGGGCCGAGGAGCTGGCCCGCCGGCATGACGCCCTGCGCTCCGAGCGCGCAGAGTCGGAGCGGCTGCTCGCCGTCGCCCTCACGGACCGCGACGGGGTCACCGGGGAAGCGGCCGGCGCCGAGGACGCCGTGCGTGAGATCCGTAACGAGCTGGAGGGCCGGGAGGTGGCGCTCAAGGAGCGCCGCCGCGAGCGCGGCATGCTGCGCGACGCGCTCGCCGAGCTGGAAGTCGCTCGCGCCCGTACGGATTCCGACCTGGACCATCTCGTCCGGGAGTGCCAGCAGGCGGTCGGGGCCACGGCCGCGGAGGCCGCGGCCGCGCTCACGGACGAGGACCGCGTCGCCGAGCCTCCCGCGCTCGAGGCCCGGGTGCAGGAGCTGCGCGAGAAGCTCGAGCACATGGGGCCGGTGAACGTGCTCGCGGTGGAGCAGGCGCAGGAGCTCGAGGATCGCCACCGCTTCCTCACCGCGCAGCGGCAGGACCTCGTGGAGTCGATCGCGGAGATGGACCGCGCCATCAAGAGCATCGACCGCACGTCGAAGGAGCGGTTCCGCGAGGCCTTCCAGGTCATCAACCAGCACTTCGGCGAGATCTTCAAGCAGCTCTTCGGGGGCGGCACCGCGGGCCTGAGCCTGCTCGACGAGGAAGACATCCTCGAGAGCGGCATCGACGTGATGGCCCAGCCCCCCGGCAAGCGCCTGCAGAACGTCATGCTGCTCTCCGGAGGCGAGAAGGCGCTCACGGCGATCTCGCTTCTCTTCGCGATCTTCCAGTACAAGCCCTCACCCTTCTGCATTCTCGACGAGGTGGACGCCCCTCTCGACGACGCCAACATCGGGCGTTTCGTGCGCATGCTCGAGGGCCTCAAGGACCAGACGCAATTCGTCCTCATCACCCACTCCCGCAAGACCATGGAGATCGCCGACCAGCTCTACGGGGTGACGATGGAGGAGCCGGGCGTCAGCAAGCTGGTCAGTGTGAGGTTCAGCTAGCGCCTGGCTCCTCCGCGTTCGGGCGAGCGAAGCGGAGCATTTCCCTTATTCGCGCGAAGCGGGATTCACTCCCGCGAGCGCGCATCGAAGACGACGCGTGCGGAGCGTAGCTCGCCCGCATTCGGGTTGATGAGGAAAGTATCTTCGCGCGCTCCGCTCCCGGTCGGCACCTCCCAGTCTTCTCATTCGCCGACCGAGGCCCCCGCTACGGGCGACCCGCGCGCCTCCATTGAGCTGTTGTCTGTTTCTGCTGTTCGCTCTCTGCGGCCTCTGCGTTTCCTCTGCGGCCTCTGCGTGGAAAGGCAACCTCTAGAATCTTGTGAGGTACGTCAGCTTGACCGCGAGGCCGCGGCTGGCCACGAACCGGCGCGGTACGCCGTCGTGGCGGTCCTCGTTGAAGACGACGAAGAGGTCGCTGCCGGCGTGATGGATGAAGTTGAGACGCAGGTTGGTGACGAGCTTGCCGTCGAGGCTGTTGCGCTGCACGAGGCCGGAGGCCACGAGCCGATTGCTGAACGCATAGACCGCGCGGATGGAGCTGACGTCAGCGGTGAAGGATCCCGCGGGCAGGTCGACGCGGTGATGGCTGAAGCCCATCCTGAGGGACAGGTGCGACCCTCGCGCCAGGCGGGTGCTCGCGCTCAGCGTCGACAGGCGCCCGCCGTAGGTGTCCATCAGCTCGGCTTCGCCCTCGAGCGTGATGGGGCGGCGGCGGCTGGTGCTGGCCGAGAGGGACCAGGAGCGGACCCGGTAGTCGCCCGCCGGCACCGGCACCCGGCCGGCGAGCGAAAACGGCTCGTCGAGCCGGGTCGATCCCTGAAAGAAGAACGCGTTCACGCTGTCGCCGCTGTCCATCTCCAGGTTGACGATGGGACCCGCGCCCACGTCCTGCTTCTCCCCGTTCGTGCGCACGACGTGCTGCCCTTCCATGAAGAAATCGATGCGGCGGATGCCGCGGGAGGACGGGCGCACGGTGAAGCGGGCGAACGCGTCGGTGCGGCGGATGTCGGTGCGGGTCACGAACCCGGCCTGGGGATCCGCCTCCGGCCCGACCATGAGGTGCTGGGCGAGAAAACCGAAGCGGTCGGACGTGTAGTCCGCGCTCACGCGCCAGGCGGTACCGTCGCCGCCCGGCCCCCGGGTCCAGGTGTGGGCCGCGAAGGCCTGCACGTTGAGGCTGGCCGTCGGCCAGAACGAGGCGTCGAGCCCGCCGGCCGTGTTGCCCGCGGCGGCGTCCCGTCGATCGACGAGCATTGCCCCGAGATAGTCGTTCTGGCGAATGTCGCGCTTGACGCGCAGGACTCCGTAGTTGGCCGAAGGCTGTGCCGCCCCCGGCCCCGTGAGCATGTCCAGGAACCCCACGGTCTGCCGACCCGCCCGGCCGGAGAGGCGCACTCCGCCCCGCACCGGGATCGGGCTCTCGTCGTCTCGGGCGATTCCGATACGGCGCGAGAAGAACAGGAGGAACGGAGGCGTCTCGTCGAACCCGCGCCAGCCGAAGTCGAAGATGCCGGCGTTCTCGAGGAAGAACTCGCGCTTCTCGGGAAAGAAGAGGTCGAAGCGCGTCAGGTTCACCTGCTCGTCGTCGGCCTCGACCTGGGCGAAGTCGGGGTGTATCGTCGCGTCGGCGACCACACCCGGTCGCACCTCCCATTTGGCGTCGAGGCCTATGTCAGCGTCGCCGGCCGTGTCCAGCGCGCTCCCGGCCCGCGAGGCCTGGGTAAGCCCGGCCAACCCGTAAGGCTTCACCTCGATGTTCGCCCGCGTGCGTGGGAGATCGGTGAGCCCATCCAGCCGACCGGCCTGGCTCACGCGGTGGAATCCCCCTCCCGTGCGCGACCACGCCGTCCACAGCGTCTCTTCGTTCTTGCGGCGGATCATCCGCCAGACGTTGAAGCCCCACCCGTCCTCACCGGTGCGAAAGGGATAGCGCAGCGAGCGGAAGGGGATGGCCATCTCCGCCGACCAGCCCTCCGGCCCGCGCCGCGCCCGCACGGTCCAGACGGTGCGCCAGTCGGCGTTGAAGGCGCCCGCCTCGTCCGTGATGAGCGCGTCGAACTCGGCGCCGTTGGCGTTGGTGGCGAACACGAAGGCGTTACGCCGGTCGCGGAACGGATCGAGGAGGATCGCCACCGCGTCGTCGCCCGCGAACTCGTGGCTGCCATCGTAGCCGCCGGGCTCCAGGAGCTTGTCGCGCTGAAGGAGGTGGGCCACCACCCGCTCCGGCTCCGAGTCCCGGGCCAGGATCCCGATGTAGAGGTTCCGCGCGTCGAAAAGAACGCGCACCTCGGTCTGCTCCGTGGCCGGCTGCCCCTCGAGCGGCTCGCGCTGGCGCAGGCCGGTGGCAGGCGCCGCGAGGGCCCACGCCGGCTCGTCGAGGCGCCCGTCGATGCGCAGCTCGCCCGAGAGCCGGACCGCGACCACGGCCGGCTCATCGGGCGGAGACGCGAAGGCGCTGCTGAGGAGGAGGAAAAGGAACGCGCTCACCGCCGCGCGCGGCTTGGCGTCCGCGCGGCGAGGGCCCGCAGGCGCGAGGCGCCGGCCGCGCCGAGGACATGCCGCAGCTCCGCCCCGCAGGTGTCGAAGACCGTCAGGGGCCCGCCCTTCGTCGCCGCGCAGCACGGCTGGCCCGCACGGTAGTCCTCGTCGTCCAGCATCAGCACCCCGTGCGCGATCGTCACCGGGAACGCGGTGCAGAAGAACGGCTTCAACGGGAGGCCCGGCCGGGCGGCCTTCTGGAGGACGCAGCGCCCCTCGCCGTTCAAGAAGACGCAGCGCCCGTCCTTCACGCGCGTGTGGACGGCGCGTCCGGAGGGGAAATCCGCATCGGCCACGCTCCGACGGCTGAACCAGCGCCGCGTGTCCCGCGGCTGGTCCGGATCCATCGCGTCCCGCACGAGGCCCGCGTGAGCGAGGACGCGCTCGCGCTCCCCGACGTCGAGCCACACACCGCTCCGGCAGCAGGCGCCGCGGCACCGCCCGGTGTTGCAGCCAGCCGCAAAGCGCGCCTCGAGCATCGCCGCGTCCACGCTCAGCCGCCCCACCTTCACGCGGGCACCTCCGCGCGGCGCGCGCCGCGCGCGCGGGACAGCGCGCCCTGGCTCGCGAACGCCGCGTCGACGATGCGCGCGATCAGGTCCCCATAGCTCCAGCCGGCGGCGGAGGCCTGGCGCGCGAGGCCCGCGCTCGGCGAGAGGTCGGGGTTGGGGTTGACGTCGATCACCCAGACGCGGCCGCGTTCGTCCATTCGCACGTCGATGCGGCCGTAGCCCACCCCGTCGACCGCCCTCCAAACGCGCCGCGCCAGCGCCGAGAGCCGCGCCGAGAGCCGCTCCTCGCCGGGCCCGAGCAGGCGAGGGACCGTGCCGCGGTCGTAGACGCTGCCGGTGTCCCATTTGGCCGCATAGGTCACGACGTGGGGAAGGCCGTCCGGGAGCGCCCACTCGATCTCGGCGTGAGGCAGCACGCGGTCCTCCACCACGGCCAGGTTCAGCTCGCGCCCGCCGATGAACCGTTGCACGAGCACGCGCTCCCAGGTCTGGTGCGCGCGGGCCCGCGCGGTCTCGAGCTCGGCGCCGTCGCGCACGACCGAGCGGTCGTCGATCCCGAGGGAGGCGTCCTCGGCCGCCGGCTTCACGATCGCGGGGTAACGGCGCCACGCGAGGGGCTCCCCGGCCCGGACCAACGCCCAGTCCGGCACCGCGATTCCCTGTGCCCGCAGGTGGGCATTCACCAGCTCCTTGCGCAGGCAAAGGCCGAGCGTCAGGGCCCGCGCCCCCGTCATGGGCAGGCCGAGCAGCTCGACGACCGCGGCCGGCAGGTGCTCCTCGGAGCCCTGGCCGCCGAGGCCCTCGCAGAGGTTGAACACGAGATCGAACTCGCCCTCGCGCAACGCGCGCAGCCACGACGCGGGCTCGCCTGCGAACTCGAGGATCATCGGCTCGAAGCCTTGCCCCGCGAGGGCGTCCCGCACGTCGAAGAGCGAGCTGGCGGTGGCGGACTCGATGCGCTCCTGCGTCTCCGCGACGGCGTCGGCAATGATCGCGACCCGCCGGCGGCGGGCGCCGGGGCTAGAGGACGAGCCCATGGCGGGCAGCCCCGGCCCGCAGCACGCTGAGGATCATCTCCGAGTAATCCAGGCCGGCCGCGCGGGCGGCCTTGGGGAGGCAGGAATGCATGGCCGGATCGGGATGGATCCCGGGAAGGGGGTTGACCTCGAGGACGTGCGGCACCCCGCGCGCGTCGCAGCGGAGGTCGATGCGCGCCCAGTCGCGGCACCGCAGCACGCGGTAGGCGTCCAGCGACGTGCGCTCGACGGCCGCCGCGAGCTCGGCATCCACTTCCGCCGGGCAGCGGAAGATGTCGAGCGGCTCTTCCGGCCGGTCCCAGATCCACTTCGCCTCGTACGAGTAGATGGGCACCGCGTCCGGCGGCAGCGCCGCAAAGTTGATCTCGATGATGGGGAGCGCCCGCGCGTCGTTCCCGTTGCCGAGGATGGCGCAGGTGAACTCCCGCCCGCCGAGGTAGCCTTCGACGAGAGCCGGCTGCCGGTAGCGGGCCACGACGCTCTCGATGGCGCGGCGGACCTCGGCCCGCGAGCGGCAATACGAGGAGCGCGTGATGCCCATGCTGGAGCCCTCGTGCAGGGGCTTCACGATCGCCGGCCACGCCGCAAACCCGTCGAGCTCCTCCGGACCTCCGACGACGGTGAAGGGAGCGGTGGGGATCCCGTGGTGCGAGAGGATCTCCTTCGTCCGTCCCTTGTCGAGGCAGAGGGCGAGCGTCAGGGGATCGCTGCCCGTATAGGGCATCGACCAGAACTCGCAGATGGCGGGCACGTGCGACTCGCGGTTGGGGCCGTAGAGGCCCTCGGCGATGTTGAAGACGATGTCGGGGCGCGCCTCCCGGAGCCGGAACGGGAGATCGTCCGAGGCCTCGAGGCGGATCACCTCGCCGGCGCGGGCGAGGGCCGCTTCGACGCCGGCGATGGTCTCCTCGTCCTCCCACTCGGCGTAGCGGTCATCGACGTCGGGCGCCGCCGCGCCGGGCTTCACGTTGAACGTGAATCCGATCCGCAATCTAGAGCCAGATCATAGGGGCAGCGGGCCAGGAAGGAAAGCGGATTCGTCACACAGGGCGGTCAGCCGCGCCTGGGCCGCGCCTTCGAAGACCTTCCGCAGCTCGGGCGCCTGGGCCAGGAGGTCCCGGAACTCCCCGCGGTCGAGCACGAGCAGGAGGCAGGGGGTCAGCGCCCGAACGGTGGCCGTCCGGCGGACCTCCTCGAGGAGCGCGATCTCGCCGAAGAAGTCGCCGTCTTCCAGCACGCTCACGTGGAGCTCGGCGCCGGCGGGGCCGCGACGGGCCACCCCGACGCGCCCGCGCACGATGACGTAGAGCATGTCCCCCCGCTCGTCCTCCTCGAACAGGGTCCGGCCCGTGGGGACCTCCATGGTCGTGAAACACGCGGCGAGGCGCGCGAGCAGGTCCGGCGCGAGGAGCGAGAAGAGGGGGATCGCGGCCAGGCGCCGGGGCTCGATGGCCGCGTGGTGGCCGCTCGCGCTGATCACGAAGCCGCTCTGCTGGCTCCACAAGCGGGCGTACACCCCCTTGGCGGCGAGCAGGCTTTCGTGGGTTCCCTGCTCCGCCACGCGTCCCTCGGACATGACCACGATGAGGTCGGCGTCACGCGCCGTGGCCAGCCGGTGGGTGACGGAGACGATGGTCTGCTGCCCGTGCAGGTCCTTCAGGGTGGCGACGATCCCCGCTTCCGTCTCCGAGTCGAGGGCCGAGGTGGCCTCGTCGAGCACGAGCACGGCCGGACGGCGCAGGAGGGCACGGGCGAGCGCGATGCGCTGGCGCTGGCCGCCGGAAAGGCGGGCGCCGGCCTCACCCGCCGGCGCGCGATAGCCCAGCGGCAGGCCCGAGAGGAACTCGTGAATGCCCGCGCCCCGCGCGGCGGCCTCCACCTCCGCGTCGCCGGCCTCGGGGCGTCCGAGCCGGATGTTCTCGGCAATCGAGGCGTCGAAGAGGAAGCTCTCCTGAAACACCGCGCCCACCTGCAGCGCGAGCGAGGCCAGGCTGGCCTGGGCCAGGTCATGACCGTCGAAGGTGACCGTACCTCGGGTCGGGTCATGGAAGCGCAGGAGAAGGGCCAGCAGCGTGCTCTTGCCCGAGCCGCTCTGGCCGACGATGGCCACGGTCCGCCGCGCGGGCAGCGTGAGGTCCACGTTCTTCAGCACCGTCTCGCCACCCGGGAACGCGAAGTCCACCGACGCGAAGCGGATGGCGCCCGACAACGGGGGCAGGGCAACGGCTCCCGGCCGTTCCGCGACTTCCGGCTTCTGGTCCAGCAATTGCTGGACCCGGCGCAGGCCCGACGCCGCCCGCTGGAACGGCTCGACCACGCTGGAGAGCTGCTGCACGGCGGAAATCATGAACCAAAGCAGCTCGAAGACCGCGATCACCGATCCCACCGTCAGCGCGCCGCGAAGGGCCAGGACAGTGGCCGAACCCATGGCGAACGCGAGGAGCGCATACCCGCTCGCGGTCATGGACGCGGTCAGCAGGCCGCTCTGCAGGCCGGCCTGGCCGGTCGCTCGGGACATCCCGGCAAGATCTTGCGCGAAGCGTGACCGCATCAAGCCCTGGAGCCCGAACGCGCGCACCACGAGCTGGGCGGCGATGTTCTCGTGCATCGAAGCGAGCACCCGGGCGGCCGCGTGTTGCCGCTCGTCGCTGGCCGCCGCCGCCCTCGGGGCCAGCCGGCGAGGAAGGATCGGCAGGGCGGGCAGAAGAACCAGCAGGACGAGGGCCAGCCGCCATTCGATGACGACGAGCAGGGCGGCGCCGGCGAGCACGGTGAGAATGCAGTAGATGGCCTGCGGCACTTCGTCGGCGAGCGCGCGCTCGATCCCCTCGAGATCCGTCGTGAAGCGAGCGAGAAGGTCTCCGGCCCGCGAACGGGCGTAGAAGCTCACCGACAGCCGTTGCAGATGAGTGAAGATCCTGAGGCGCAGGTCGCTCATCACGCTCGCGACCACTCGCGCGACCAGGTAGTGGTTGGCGAGGTCGCCGAGCGCGTGAAGCAGGAGGAGCCCGACCATGGCCGCGATCAGGAGCGCGGCCAGCGTGGCGTCGTTGGGCAGGATGGCGTCGTCGAGGAGGGCCCGGAGCAGAAGTGGCTGGAGGGTGATGAAGGCGGTCGCCGGCGCCTGCGAGAGCACGATGAGGAAGGCCTGGCGCCAGTACGGCCGGAGGTAGCTCGCCGCCGCCTTCAGGAAGTCAAGCATTCGGATGGCGGATCTTACGCCTTCCGCGCCGCCTTCTGCTCCGCGACCCAGGCGTCGATCCGGGCCTCGAGGACGTCGAGGGGCAGGGCGCCGCTGCCGAGGACCCGGTCGTGGAAAGCCCGCACGGCGAAGGCCGGCCCCAGGGCCGCGGCCGCCCGCGCGCGCAGCTCCTTGATCTTCAGCTCGCCGATCTTGTAGGCGAGGGCCTGGCCCGGCCACACGATGTAGCGGTCCACCTCGACCACGATGTCGTGGGCGGCCTTGCCCGCGTTCTCCTCGAAGTAGGCGATGGCCTTCTCTCGCGACCAGCCGAAGGCGTGCATGCCGGTGTCGAGCACGAGGCGGATCGCCCGCCACACCTCGTAGGTGAGCTG
This sequence comes from Acidobacteriota bacterium, assembly GCA_003222275.1. Lineage (GTDB taxonomy): Bacteria > Acidobacteriota > Vicinamibacteria > Fen-336 > Fen-336 > AA32. The sequence goes on from QHVJ01000112.1 coordinate 26,858, forward strand.
GCCGAATCGCGAGTAGAGGTCGGCGTAGAAGCCCATCTCCGTGCCCAGCGCCTCCGCGTAGAGTCCCCAGCCCTCGACGAAGGCGGTGTAGAAGCCGTGCTTGCGGAACTCCGGGGCCGCGGGCAGCTCCTGCGCGAGCGCGATCTGCAGGTGGTGGCCGGGCACCGACTCGTGCAGGGCCAGGGCCTCCATCTCCCATCTCGGGCGCGCCCGCAGGTCGTAGGTGTTGGCGAAGAAGTATCCGGGCCGCCCCGCGGCCGGTGAGCCGGGCTCGTAGTAGGCGGTCGTCTGCGACTTCTCGGCGTAGGCGGGCACGGGCACGACGCCATACGGCAGGCGCGGCAGCGTGCCGAACAGCTTCACCAGCTCCGGGTCGGCCCGCTTGCAGATGTCGCGGTAGCCGCGCAGGAGGTCTTCGGCGTGCTCGAAGAAGAAGCGCGGGTCGCTGCGCAGGAAGGCCATGAACTCCGCGAAGGTGCCCGCGAAGCCGCTCTGCGTCATGACCCTGTCCATCTCGCTGCGGATCCGGCGCACCTCCTGGAGGCCGATGTCGTGGATCTCCCGCGGCGTCAGGCGCGTGGTGGTGGACTGGCGGACGTTGAAGGCGTACCACGCGTCCCCATCGGGCAGGTCCGAGAGCGCGATCGTCTCCCGGGTGCGCGGCAGGTACGCATCGGCGAAGTAGCCGTGCAGCCGGACGTAGGCGGGGGCGACCTCGGCTTTGTAGGCTTCGGCCGCCGCCCGGCGCAGCCGCTCACGATCCGGCTCCGCAACCGTCTCTGGGAAGCGCACGAAGGGTCGGAGCAGGGGGCTCGCCGGTGGGTCCTCCACGACCTGGTTGAGGATCTGCTGGGGGACGTCGCGCAGCGTGACGCGGGGAGGGGTGATGCGGGTCTCGAGTCCCTTCTCGAGCAGCGTGATCGTCTGGTCGATGAGGCGCGGCACGCCGTGGAGCCGGGCCACGACGTCCTCGTAATCCGACGGGGTGGCCACGCGCATCATGGCGATCATCTGGGCGACGTTCTGCTGCACGCCCTGCATCTGGTTGATCGGCATGTACTCGCCCTTGAAGCGCCGGCCCTCGAGGCTCTCCTCGACCCCGCGCCGAAAGAGGTCGTGGTGGAGCTGGTCCTCCGCGCCGAGGGTGCCCCGGTCGATCGTGGCCAGCACACGTGCGGGCACCTCCATCTCCCGGTTCCGGCGCTCGATGGCCTCGAGCGAGACGTCGGTCCAGCGGTGGTTCTGGCCCGGCCAGCCGACGTAGGTCGCGAACTCGGGGTACTCCTCCATCGTGTACTGCCATTGCAGATCGAAGAGACGGTGGAGCCGCTCCGGTTCCGGCACCGCGCCGCGACGGGCGATGATTTCTTCGGCTTGCTCCTCGTAGCGGGTCATGCCCCTCACCCTACCCTCTCCCCCTCGGAGGAGAGGGATTGCTTCACGGCAGCTCCCACGAGAGCCGCAAGACGATGTCGGTTACCGCCAGCAGCGTGGCCAGGACGAGGGCGGTGGAGGGCGAAGGCTCTCCTTCGGGAGCATCGGCGCGCGGCGGCGAGACGACGGACGCGACCAGCAGCACGGGCATCAGCGGCACCAGGATCCTTCCCATCTCACCACGGATCAGGCCCGACGCCACGAGCAACAGGACGCCTCCCCCGGCGGCCAGGCGAAAGGACGTCCGCGGGAGCAAGAGGCCAAACAGCACGACAGGGACGCCGAGGAAGAGCGCCAGGTCGAGCAGATCGAAGACGAGCCAGAGCGGGTAGCTCCGGTGGGCGGTGAACTGCTCGCGGTGGATGGCCAGCGCGGCGCGCGCCGAGGCCAGCGGATGATGGCCGAGGAGGGCCGGAGCCATGAAGCACACGAGGGCAACGGCGAGGGCGATCGCGCCGAGGAGCGCCGCGCGCCGGCGACCTTCGGGCGTCCTCAGGGCGGGCGCGGCCGCGGCGACGGCACCGAGCGCGATGAGCAATGGCGCGCCATAAGAGAAGAAGAGGGCCACGCCGGCCAGCAACCCCACGCCCGCGGTGCGCGCCCCGAACCCTCGGTCTCCGCGCCCGGGAGCGAGGGCGACGGCGATCAGGGCCGATGCCGAAGCCACGGGCAGGGCGAGGGCCTGGTCCAGCTCCGGGACCATCAGGCAGAGCCCCGGTACCAGCGTCCACATGATCCCGGCTCGAACCGCTGCCGCCGGATGGGCGCCCAGGGCGCGGGCCAGCGCGGCCGCCGGAAAGCACGCCGCCGCTCCCAGCAAGCCGAGGAGCGTGGCGCCGGCGAGCGCCGCGGCCCGTGTCTCGCCCCCGAGCGCCGCCGCCAGCCGGGGCAGGCGCGCGGCGAGCCGTTGCCAGCCGATGTAATAGAGGATGGGACCGGGAGGGTGGGTGGCGGCATGGAGAGCGCCGTGGCGGAAGCGCGGCAACAGCTCGTCGTGGCGGGCCAGGAAATCGCCGGCGTCCTCCACTCCGGCCGCGACCTTGAAATACGAGGTGAACGAGCCGCTCGTCGTGCGGCGCTCCAGCTCCGCGGCCGCGCCCGCGGGCTCGAGGCCGAGCAGCGCGAGCTGGAAACCGCAGCCCACGACCGTGCCCGCGGCCAGAAGGCCGGCCCTCGCCCCGCGGCGGGACGCGGCCCGTCCCGCGAGAGCGGCGAGGCCAACGAGCGCACCCGCCAGGCCCGCCGCCGGCGCGAGCCGGCCGGAGGGCGCCGGCTTCGGCGCGTAGCCCCACTGCCATTCCGGCGGATAGGGCGCGGGGCCGCGCAGCCAGGGCCAGGTGTCTCGCCGCGCGGCGACCAGCACGAGCAGCGTCACCGCCGCCAGCAGCGCCGCCCGGGGACGAGTCACTACAAGTGGAGGATCGCCTTGGCGATCGTGAAGTAGATGACGAGCCCGGTGGCGTCGACGAGGGTGGCGATCAGCGGCGCGGAGAGCACCGCGGGGTCGATGCCGAAGCGCTCGGCCGCGATGGGAATGAGCGAGCCGACGGTCGTGGACCACGAGCAGATGACGAGCACGGTGATCGCGACCGTGATCGCCAGCGGCATGTGGGCCCCCCACAGCAGCGCCCGTCCGAAGGCGATCGCTCCCACGAGCAGCCCGATGAGGACGCCGGTGGATGCCTCCCGGGCGAGCACCCGCCCCGCGTCGCGGAGGCCGATCTCGCCGAGGGCGATGCTGCGGATCACCGTGGTCACGGTCTGGGAGCCGGCGTTCCCGCCGGTGCCGATCAGCAACGGAATGAAGAAGGAGAGGGCCACCACCGCCGCCAGCTCGTTCTCGTAGAAGCGCAGCACCGTGCCGGTGAACGTCTCGGCCACGAAGAGCAGCATCAGCCATCCGATGCGCTTGCGCACGACGTGGGGGATCGAGTTCTCGAAGTAGGGCCGGTCGAGCGCGCCGGGCTCGATGCCGCCCATCTTCAGGATGTCCTCCGTCTCCTCCTCGCGGATGACGTCGATGACGTCGTCCACGGTCACGAACCCCACTACGGTGCCGTCCTTCTCCAGCACCGGGACCGCGAGCAGGTTGTACTTGCTGATCTTGTTGGCGACCACCTCCTGGTCGTCCAGGGCGCTGACGAACACCGGCTTCTTGCGCATGACCTCGGTGACCGGCTGGTTCATCTCGGCCATCACGAGGTCGCGGAGGGAGACGGCTCCGAGGAGGTGCCCTTCGGCATCGAGGACGTAGCAGGAGAAGATCGACTCCTTCTCCCGGGCCACCGAGCGGATATGCTTGAGCGCCTCGCCCACCGTCATCTTCGGGTCGAGGCGGACGAACTCGGTCGTCATGATGCCGCCGGCGGTGTGTTCCGGGTACTGGAGCAATCGCTCCACCTCGGCCCGGACCTCGGGCTTGAGCTTGGGCAGGAGCCTCCGGCGCTCGAGCTCGCCCATTTGCTGGACGATGTCGGTGCGCTGGTCGGCGGAGAGACCTTCCAGGATCTGCGCCGCCCGCGCCGGCTCGAGCTGCTCGAGAATGGCGGCCCGCCGGCCCAGCGTCGGCTGGTCCATGACCTCCACCGCCCGCGCCGGCGGCAGCATCATGACGACGCTGGCCGCTTCGGCCCGGTTGAGCTGGTTCAGCAGGTCCGCGATGTCCGCCGCCGGAAGGTCGCTGACCTTTTCACCGATCCCGGTGAAGCTCTCCTCCAGCCGGAGCTGGATCCGCTCCAGCAGATCCTTGGGCGCGGGCACGTCTCACCTCCTCAGGCGATACCGACCGGGTCGCGGGCGCGGCGGTCCTGCCAGATCCGCTTCAGGTCCTCCAGCAGCTCCTGGAAGCGCGGGTCGGCCCGCAGGGGATCGAGCTTGCGGCTGTCGGCGAAGAGGGGATAGTTCTCGTTGCCGAGCCGGACGGCGCGGCGCACCCATTCGAGCGCCTCGTCCCCCAGCCCTTCCAGCGCGTAGAAGGAGGCGAGCCAGAAGGCGATGTCGTGGTCGGCGGCCGCGGTCTCCTTCACGCGGTCCGTGATGAGGGCCCGGGCGCGCTCGTGCTCGCCCTTGGCGCTGAGGCACCAGGCCAGCACGGGCTGGACCCCGTCCAGATGCGGATGGTGCGCGAGGACGTCCTCCATGAGCGCCTGCGCCTCGTCCACGCGTCCCTGGTTGAAGTAGCACATCGCGAGAAAGGTCTTTACGAGGGGATGGTCAGGCTCCGCCGTTCGCGCGCGCTCCAGCTCCTCGACCGCCTGGTCGTAAAGGCGCTGGTGAGTGTAGACGCGTCCCTTGTTGTAGCTGACGATGACCACGTCCTGCGGGTTCAGCTCCAGCAGCTTGTCGAAGACGGCCAGGGCCTGGTCGTAGAGCCCGTCCAGCCGGTAGAGCATTCCCGCCACGTACAGCACCGCGGGATCGTTCGGGGCCTCTTTCAGGAGCGCCGCCACCGTCTCGTGGGCCCGCTCCTTGTTCCCCTGATGGAGATCGACGTGGACCATCTGGAGCCGAGCCTCCACGAGAGCCGGATCCAGCTCCAGCGCCCGCCGCAGCGCGCGCTCGGCGAGCAGGTAATAGTCGACGCCCCCGTACCCCTGGGCGTGGTTGACGTAGCAGCGGCCGAGGGCCGCGTGCGCGAGCGCGAAGAGCGGGTCCTTTCCCACCGCCTCGTTGAACATCCGGACCGCCTCTTCGAGGTCCGAGTCGTCGAAGGAGCTGAGGATGAAGCGGTAGAGCAGGTCGCGCCCGCGGAGGTAGAACTCGTACGCCGCGGCATCCTGCGTGGGCAGGCGCTCGATCTTCTCTTGCTCCTCCGGGGTGAGCTTGAGGCGCAGCCCGCTCACCACGCGCTCGGCGATGGTGTCCTGGATGCCGATCAGGTCCCGGGCCGCGATGTCGATCTTCTCGCTCCAGAGGATCTCGCCGGTCTCGGTCGCCAGCAGCTGCGCGCTCACCCGCATCGTCTCCGGGGCCTTGATGTAGGTGCCGGTGAGGACGTGGCCGACCGCCAGCTCCTCCCCGACCTGACGCGGATCGATGTTCTGTCCCACGTAGCGCGCGACGTAGGACGAAGGGCGGACGACGAGCGAGCGGAGCATGGCCAGCTCGGTGATGACGCCGTCGGCGAGCGAAAACTCGTAGAAGGCCGCCTCGGGGTCGCCGGAGAGGTTGCGGAACGGCAGCACCGCGATCGTCGGCTTCGTCTCCGTGCCCCAGGAAGCCGGCCGCGAGGCGGGCTCGCCGGCGCTGCCCGGAGCCGCGCCTCGCCTCACCCAGGGCACGGGCCGCAGCCGGCCGAGCATGCGCGCCAGCCCGCCGGTGAGGAACCAGGTCGCGCGGGCACGGCGGCGGCGGCGGAGCCGGGCCATCGCCTCGGCCGTCGCCGCGCCCGGCTCCGGCGACAACCGTCGCCTCAGCGCCTTGAGATCGTCGCGCAGGGCCGCCATCGTCTGGTAGCGGTCGGCGGGATCCTTGGCCAGAGCGCGGTCGACGACGGCCTGGAGGGCGGGCGGGATGCGAGGGTTGATCTGGATCGCGGGCTTGGGCGGGTCGTGGATGACGGCGTGCAGGACCTCGATCGGATAGCGGCCGCGGAAAGCGCGCTGCCCGGTCAGCATCTCATAGAGGACCACGCCGAGGCTGAAGATGTCCGAGCGGTGGTCGACGCGGGCACCCTGGGCCTGCTCGGGAGAGCCGTAGCCCATGGAGCCGTAGGGCACGCCCACTTCGGTGGCCGCCTCCTGCGCGCGTTCCGCGGGATCGCGGCCGTCGTCGGGCTCCAGCATCTTGGCCAGGCCGAAGTCGAGCAGCTTGGCCTGTCCTCCCGGCTGCACGACGATGTTCGACGGCTTGATGTCGCGGTGGACGATGCCGCGGGAATGCGCCACGGCCAGTCCGTCGGCGATCTGGATGGCGATCGAGAGCGCGCTCAGCATGTCGAGCGGCCGACCGTTCATGAGCTGGCGGAGCGTGGGGCCTTCCACGTACTGCATCACGATGTAGGCGAGCCCACCGGCCTCCCCCACGTCGTAGATGGCGCAGATGTTCGGGTTGTCGAGCGCGGAGCACAGGCAGGCCTCGCGCTCGAAGCGGCGGCGCGCACCCTCGCTGCCCGCGAGGTCCGGGTGGAGGATCTTCACCACGACCGGCCGGCTGAGCCGCGTGTCCTCCGCTTTGTAGGTCGTCCCCTGCCCGCCGCCTCCCAGCTTCTCCAGGATCCGGTAGTGGGCGAGAAGGCTGCCGGGTTCCAGGGCGGCCATCGGCGGGCTCTAGCGGGGCTCCATCACGGTCGGGAGCGTCGACGGGTGCTCATCATCGGCCACGCGCCAACACACGGGCCGTCCGCAAGTTACGCCCTTGTTCTCCGCGAGTCAACCTTGCAGACGTGTTACGATTCTGCCGCATGCCCGAGCAGGCTCGGCGCCAGGCCGCTGCGCTCAACTTCCCCTACGACCCCCTCGATCCCCGCGATGACGATCCCGAGCTCTGGGCGGAGGCGCCGCTGGAGCTGCTCGTGCGCTTCGGCTGCGTTCCCGTGGAACGCAAGGGGCGCCGGCTCGTGCTCGCGTTCGGCGGGCTCGAGGATCCGACGAAGGTGGACGAGATCGAGTTCCTGCTCGGCCGCCCGGTGGAGGCGGTGGTGGCGCCGCGCGCGCGTGTGGAGCAGGCGCTGAAGCGCCACCGCGGCGGGGAGCTGATGCTCGAGCAGGCGAGCGAGCCGCTGCGCCTGCAGCTCGTCGCCGACGACGAGACCGACGTCGCCGACCCGCGGGTGCTGCCCGCGGAGAGCCCGATCGTCCGCCTGGTGGACTCGCTCGTCCTGGGCGCGATCGACCGGCGGGCCTCGGACATCCACGTCGAGACCAAGGACCGCGAGGTGCTCATCAAGTACCGCATCGACGGCGTCCTCTACCCGGCGCTGGAGCCGCTCGACAAGCGCCACCACGACACGATCATCAGCCGGATCAAGGTGATGTCCGAGCTGGACATCGCCGAGAAGCGGGTGCCGCAGGACGGCCGGTTCCGGCTGCGCGTGAAGGGACGCACGATCGACTTCCGCGTCTCGATCATGCCCTCCATGCACGGAGAGGACGCCGTCATCCGGATCCTCGACAAGGAGTCGCTCAACGAGGCCTTCCGCAGCCTGCGCCTCGACGTGCTCGGCTTCGCCGACTCCGATCTCCGCAAGTTCCGGAAGTACATTACGGAGCCCTACGGCATGGTGGTGGTGACCGGGCCCACCGGCAGCGGGAAGACCACCACCCTCTACGCCGCGCTGTCGGAGATCGCCACCGCCGAGGACAAGATCATCACCATCGAGGACCCCGTCGAGTACCAGATCCCGCTCATCACGCAGGTCCCGGTGAACGAGAAGAAGGGCCTCACCTTCGCCCGCGGGCTGCGCTCGATCCTGCGGCACGACCCGGACAAGATCATGGTCGGCGAAGTTCGTGACCCCGAGACGGCCCAGATCGCCGTCCAGTCCGCCCTCACCGGCCACCTCGTCTTCACCACCGTGCATGCCAACAACGTCTTCGACGTGATCGGCCGCTTCCTGCACATGGGCGTCGAGCCCTACAACTTCGTGTCCGCCCTGAACTGCATCATGGCCCAGCGCCTCGTGCGCCTCCTGTGCCGGTCCTGCCGCCGTCCGGCCGAGGTGTCGCCGACGTCGTTGCAGGAGTCGGGGCTCGACCCCGACCTCTATCAGGACCAGGTCTTCCACGACGCCCCCGGCTGCGAGGACTGCGGGGGCACGGGCTTCCGGGGCCGGACGGCGGTGGCGGAGCTGCTGGACATGTCCGACCGCATCCGGCAGATGATCCTCGAGCGGCGGCCGACGGCCGAGATCAAGCAAGCCGCGCGCGAGGAAGGCATGACGTTCCTGCGGGAGTCGGCGCTGGAG
>QHVJ01000244.1 GCA_003222275.1 Acidobacteriota bacterium
CGCTCGGGCGGCACGAGTCGCGCGGCGTTGGAGCGCGGGTCGCCGACCGCCATGAGCCGTCGCGCCTCGATGCCCTGCTCGATCAGTCCCTGCCTGGCGTGCTCGCCGAGGACGAGCACGCGATCGCCGACGTCGAAGAGGTTGGTGCGGTCGCGGCCGAGGAGCGCGCCGCCGTAGAACAGCAGCGACGGGATTCCGCGCCGGCGCGCGGCCAGTGCCAGGGCCCGCTCGGACATCCGGCGGTCGCTCGTGATCACCACGGCGGCCGGGCGATGCGCATCGAGGGCGCGGAATGCGGCAGCCAGATAGAGCCGCGCCGTCGCCAGGCTCCACGTGACGGCGTCGCGCGCATAGGGCGCGACGATCCCGGCCAGCGGACCGCCAGGCTGGCGATACCTGAGCCGCGCCAGCAAGCGGCGCGACACCGGCCGCAGCTCGCGCACGAGC